>NZ_LIQR01000301.1 GCF_001418575.1 Peterkaempfera griseoplana | reverse complement strand
AGACCGTGCACGTCTTCGCCGACATCCTGGTGCACCTGGACGCCGAACCCGGCGCGGCCACGGCCCGACGTGAACGCCTGGACGAGACGCTGGGCACCGAGCACACCTCCGATGCGTTGATTTTCACCGGTACGCCCGCGGAGCTCGCCGATCTCCTCCAGGAATGGCAGCAGGCCGGGCTCACCGGCTACCGGCTCCGCCCGGCCACCACCGCACACGACCTCCCCGCCATCAGCACCGGGCTGGTTCCCGAACTCCAGCGGCGCGGTGCCTACCGCGCCGCCTACGCCGAGGACACCCTGCGCAGGCGGCTGGGTCTGGGCGACGCGCTCTGACCACCCGTCTGCCGGCCTGCGGCACACCGCCCATGGGCGTGCCGCTCCGCCGCCGGGCCTCCAGCGCCGCGTCGGCCACACCCGCCGCCGGCCGGACCCGGCCGCGCGCGTACAGGAACTGCGCCCCCGTACGGGGTGCCGGCCAACCCCTCGGGCAGCGGCGGCAGTCGGCGCTCCACCTCGGCCGTACCGCCGAGCGTGGCGGAGGACAGCAGCAGCGTCGCCAGCGGCGCGCCCAGCCACACGCCCCAGCCGTCCGGCGGGAGCAGTTCCAGCGCCTGACGGGCGAGTTGCTCGGCCGTCGCCACCTCACCCAGCCGCAACCGGATCTCCGCCAGGGTCGCCGTCAACAGCGCCTGCCACACCGGGATCCGGCGCGCGGTGACCTCCCGCAGCAGGCCCGCACACCTCGGCTCGGCCGGCTCCGCCCGGTCCGCGTACAACAGCACATACAGCGCGGACTGCAACGCCCCATCGGTAGTGGGGCTCAACGGCGTTGTCCGCAGCACCAGTTCGGCCGTGCGGACGTCCTCCGGAGTGCCGCCCGCCCCGCCGGGCCGATGCAAGCATGCGGCCGACGGCCTCCGGCGGGTTCCCGGGCGCCGTCGCCTCCATGCCGTGCGGCCACGCCTGCGCGGATCCGCGAGCGAGCACTCGACACGGGCAGCCGCCCGGCAGCGGGAAAACCTGGTGATCTTCGCCTCGGCTGTGCTTTGCTGGCTCCATGACCATGCTCGTGATCCGCCGCCACGTCGACTTCGTGCGCGTGACCACCACGGGCTGTTCCGCCGGGCGCTGACGCCGCGCCGCAGGCGTTCCACCGCATCTCCGCGGCCCTGATCACTCTGCCGTCGCACGCCTGACCGTGCGACCTGCGCCGTGCCGTGCGCCTTCCCGCCTTCGCCCCGCCGGGCCGCAGTGCGGCATCTCCGGCGTGCGGCGATCGGCGGCGCTTCCGCCTTCGCCTGCCGTGTGCAGGCCGCCCCCAGGGAGAACCATGAGCCAGCCCCTCGACTCCGTCACCGCTGCCCCCACCCCCGAGGAGACCCGGACGACCGGACCGGACACCTCCGGCTGGTCGTTCGAGACCAAGCAGGTGCATGCGGGCGCCGCACCCGATCCGGCCACCGGAGCCCGGGCGGTGCCGATCTACCAGACCACGTCCTTCGTCTTCCGGGACGCCCAGCACGCCGCCGATGTGTTCTCGCTCGCCGAGCCGGGCAACATCTACACCCGGATCCACAACCCCACCCAGGACGTGTTCGAGCAGCGGATCGCCGCGCTGGAGGGCGGTGTCGCCGCGGTCGCTCTTGCCTCCGGGCAGGCAGCCGAGACGCTGGCGATCCTCAACGTGGCCGGCGCCGGGGACCACATCGTCTCCAGTGCCTCCCTGTACGGAGGCACCTACAACCTCTTCCGCCACACCCTGCCGAGGTTCGGCATCGAGGTGAGCTTCGTCGACGACCCCGACGACATCGAGGCGTGGAAGGCAGCGATCCGGCCCACCACGAAGGCCCTGTTCGCCGAGACCCTGGGCAATCCGCGCGGCAATGTGCTGGACGTACGCGCGGTGGCGGACGCCGCCCACGAGGCGGGCCTTCCGCTGATCGTGGACAACACCGTGCCGACGCCCTTCCTGCTGCGGCCGATCGAGCACGGCGCGGACGTCGTGGTGCACTCGGCCACCAAGTTCCTGGGAGGACACGGCACCACCATCGCGGGCGTGGTCGTCGACGGCGGCACCTTCGACTTCGGCGCGTACCCGGAGCGGTTCCCCGGGTTCACCGAGCCCGACCCCAGCTACCACGGCCTGCAGTACTGGCCCGCGCTCGGGCCCGGCGCCTTCGCGGTCAAGCTCCGCGTCCAACTGCTGCGCGACCTGGGACCGGCCCTCTCGCCGAACTCCGCCTTCCTGCTGCTGCAGGGAGTGGAGACGCTCTCGCTGCGCATCGAGCGGCACTCCGCCAACGCGCTGGCCCTCGCCGAATGGCTGGAGCAGCGCGACGAGGTGGCCGCGGTGCACTACCCCGGGCTGCCGTCCAACCGCTGGTACGAGGCCGGGCGCCGCTACCTGCCGCGCGGGGCTGGAGCCGTGCTCGCGTTCGAGCTGCAGGACGGGGTGGAGGCGGGCAAGCGCTTCGTCGACGGGGTGGAGCTCTTCAGCCACCTGGCCAACATCGGGGACGTCCGCAGTCTGATCATCCACCCGGCATCCACCACGCACAGCCAGCTCGACCCGGAGCAGCTGGCGGCCACCGGTACCGCGCCCGGACTGGTGCGGTTGTCGGTAGGCATCGAGAACATCGCCGACCTCAAGGCCGACCTGGAGGCCGGCTTCCGTGCGGCGAAGGGGGCTTCCTGACCGCGCAGGCGGACCGGCCTGCCCTGTCCCTGCCCGTCCACGGCGGCTGGCGGGAGGGGGACCCGCCGGGCCGCCGCCAGTGGCAGGTGCGCAACCGGCCGCTCGTCCTGGAGGCGGGCGGCGAGCTGCCGCAGCTGCGGATCGCCTACGAGACCTGGGGCCGGCCGGCCGAGGACCGCTCCAACGCCGTCCTGGTCCTGCACGCGCTCACCGGTGACAGCCATGCGGCGGGTGCGGCCGGCCCCGGGCACCCCACACCCGGCTGGTGGGACGCCCTGATCGGGCCGGGGCGGGCCCTGGACACCGACCGCTGGTTCGTCGTCGTGCCGAACGTCGTCGGCGGCTGCCAGGGCACCACCGGTCCGTCCTCGTCGCGCCCCGACGGGCGCCGGTGGGGCAGCGCCTTCCCGTTTCTGACGCAGCGTGACCAGGTGGCCGCCGAGGTCTGGCTGGCCGACGCCCTCGGGGTCGACCGGTGGGCGCTGGTGGTCGGCGGGTCCATGGGCGGTATGCGTGCCCTGGAGTGGGCTGTGACCCACCCCGGCCGGGTACGGCGGCTCCTGCTGCTGGCCTGCCCGGCCGCGGCGACCGCCGAGCAGATCGCCTGGGCCGCGGTCCAGCTGCAGGCGATCCGCTCGGACCCGCAGTGGTACGGCGGGGACTACCACGACCGGCCGGGCGCCGGCCCGCACGCCGGACTGGGGCTGGCCAGGCGGCTCGCACACATCACCTACCGCAGCGAGTTCGAACTGCAGACGAGGTTCGGGCGTCTGAACCAGGAGCCGGAGGACCCCTGGCGGGGCGGCCGCTACCAGGTGGAGTCCTATCTGGACCACCATGCGGCCAAGCTCGCCCGGAGGTTCGACGCCGGCAGCTATGTCGTCCTGACCGAGGCGATGAACAGCCACGACATCGGCCGCAGCCGGGGCGGCACCGCCGCGGCGCTGCGTCGGATCACCGCGGACACGCTGGTCGCGGCCGTGGACTCGGACCGGCTGTATCCGCCGGCTCAGCAGGCGGAGCTCGCCGCGGGCATCCCGGGCGCCGACCGGGTACGGCTCATCGAGTCGCCGTACGGCCACGACGGTTTCCTGATCGAGACGGGGCAGGTCGCCTCGCTCGTCGGCGAACTCGTGGTCTGACGCTCACCGCACGGTGCACCGCCACCTCCGAAAGGAAAGCCGCTTCCGGTCCGACACGACGGCTGAGCAGCCAACACCCACGCACGGACAGACCGCCCGTCCACTCCTTGCCCGTCCCGCGTCCGGGACGGACCTTCGTCCCGGACGGTGGGCGGGCGAACCACTGCCCAGGACGACCGCCTCCCGAGGGACGGAGAACCTTCACCACCATGGCCGCGCAGACCCATCCGACCGCCACGACACCGACCGCCACGGCACCGACTGCCACGGCACCGACTGCCACGACACCGACCGCCACGACACCGCACGTCCTGGACAATCCCGCCTGGGCCGCGCTGTCCGGCCCGCACCGCCGATTCGCCGAGATCCGCGGCCGCGCCGCCCGCTACCCGTCGGACGTCACCCCGTTCGTCGCCCTCGCCGACCCGGCGGATCCCCAGGCCTGGGACGACCTGGCGGCACTGGTCGGCCCGGGCACCGCGACCTCCCTGCCGAGGACGCTGCCGCCCGAGGGATGGGAGGTGCTGTGGACCATCCCGGGCGTGCAACTGGTCGACACCGGACTGCGCGCCGAGCCCGATCCCGCGGCCGTACGGCTCGGCCCGGCCGACGTGCCCGAGATCCTGGACCTGATCGCCCGCACCGAACCCGGCCCCTTCCTGCCCCGGACCGTGGAACTCGGCAGCTACCTCGGCATCCGCCACCAGGGCCGACTGATCGCCATGGCCGGCGAGCGGCTCCGCCCGCCCGGCTGGACCGAGATCAGCGCCGTCTGCACCGATCCGGCCCACCGCGGCAAGGGGCTGGCCACCCGCCTGATCCGCGCGGTCGCGGCCGGCATACGGGAACGCGGGGACGTCCCCTTCCTGCACACCGCCGCCTCCAACACCGGCGCGATCCGGCTCTACGAGTCGATCGGCTTCACCCTGCGCCGCCACACCCTGTTCGGCCAAGCCCGCACCCCCGGCCACCCGGGATGACCGGCAAGGCATCCCACGTCGCAGGGGCCCGCCGCCCGCACCACAAGAACGGGCTCGGCCCGGCCCACCGCCGGGTGCTCGCCGTCTGCATGGGCGCCGGGTTCACCACCCTGATCGACCAGTCCGTCCTCAACTTCGCCCTGCCCGACCTGCGCGGTTCACTGCAGGCCGGCGCCACCGAGGTGCAGTGGATCGTCGCCGGGTACTCGCTCGCCTTCGGGCTGGCCCTCATTCCCGGCGGCCGCCTCGGCGACCTGCACGGCCGCAAGCCGTTCTTCATCGCCGGGATCGCTGTCTTCACCGCGTTCAGCGCCCTCGCCGGAGCCGCGGACCAGCCGTGGATGGTGATCCTCGCCCGGCTGCTCCAGGGGCTGGGTGCCGGACTGGTCAACTCCCAGGTGATCGGGACCATCCAGGATGTGTTCAGCGGTCAGGACCGGGCACGGGCACTGGGTCTGTACGCGGTGACCGGCGGCGTCTCCGGGGCGCTGGGTCCGCCGCTGGGCGGCGCTCTCATCGCCGCCGCCGGCCCCGGCCTGGGCTGGCGTCTGACGTTCCTGCTGAACGTCCCCTTCGGCCTGGTCACCCTGCTGCTGGCGGTCCGCTGCCTGCCCCCACCGCGCGGCCGCGCCGGGCACGCCGATCTGGACCTGGTCGGCCTGGTACTGGTGGGCGCCCTCACCCTGACGGTGATGCTGCCCTTCATCCAGTCCTCGGCCGGCGCCGGCCCGCTGCTCTGGGCCCTCCTGGCCTGCCTGCCGGCGGCGGCCCTGGCCGGATGGCAGCGACGCTACGCCCGGGCCGGGCGCCGTCCCCTGGTGCACCCCGCGCTGGTGCGGTCCGCGCCCTACCGGCTGGGCACCGTGGTCGCCATGGCACAGTTCGGCTCTGGCATCGCCTCCTCGCTGGTGCTGGCGCTGTTCCTGCAGGACGGCCTCGGCATGCCCGCGGTGGCCGCCGCCGCCGTCAGTCTGCCCTCGGCCCTGGCCATGATCCTCAGCTCCGCACTGGCCTGGCGGGTCGTACCCCGGTTCGGCAGGCATACGGTCACGGTGGGCCTGCTGCTCTCCCTGTGCGCACTGCTGACATGCGGCCTGACCGGCCTGCTCACCCCGCGTTCCGCACTGCCGCGGGCTCTGGCGCTGACCCAGTTCTGCTCCGGCCTGGCCTCGGGGATCGTCGTCTCGCCCAACCAGGCGTTCGTGCTCCGGCACGCACCACGGGAGGCCGCCGGTGTGGCCGGCGGCCTCCTCCAGATGTCCCAGCGCATCGCTGCCGCCGTCTGCGTCTCCGCCGCGTCCGGCGTCTATCTCCGCGGCGCCTCGACGGATCTGGCGGCACACCGCCATGCCTACTGGCATGCCGTACTCGCCTGCGCCGCGGTCTCCGCCGTCGGCCTGACCGTCTCCCTCCTGGCCGCCCGAACCCCGGAGCCCGTGCCCGTGGAGGCCGCTCAGGACGCCGTTCGGGACGCCGTTCAGCAGCGGCGCCCGGTACCGGAGCCCCACCATGACCCTTCGGGGTGAGCACGGCGCAGCCGCATCGGGCGCCGGGGGCGGGGCCCGCTACCCGGCCTGGAGGTAGGGGCGGTCACGGCGGGCGTCGCGAAGGACCGAACCCCACCACTGCAACTGGTCGAGCACGAGCTTGGCAGCGCCTTCCGGGCCCTCCGGGTCGAGGAGGGTTCCCTCGGGGGAGAAGAGCATGTAGTAGCGGGGGAAGGAAACGTAGTCACGCACGGTGTGGGCATGCAACTCGTTGAAGACCTGGCGCAGTTGCTCGATCGCCAGCAGTCCTCCGCTGGCGCCGCTGTACCCGACGAACCCGACCGGCTTGGCCTGCCACTCGGTGTAGTGCCAGTCGATGGCGGCCTTCAAGGAGGCCGGAAAGCTGCGGTTGTAGTCGGGCGTCACCACGACCACCGCATCTGCGGCCCTCAGCCGCCGGGTCAGTTCGGCCATCCCCGCGGGACGGGTCGGTTCGGGCTGGACCGCCGGGGGCACGGGCGGCAACTGGAGGGGGATGTCGATGTCCGCGAGGTCGATCACGTCGACCGCGAACGCACCGTGCCGTTCGGCCTGCTGGGTGAACCATGTGGTCACCACCGGGCCGAAACGGCCTTCCCTGACGCTGCCGATGATCACTGCGAGGTTGAGCCGTGCACTGGACATGGGTGTGCTTCCTCGTTGCGGGATGGTGTGGGTCACCGGCCCCGACCGGGGCCGGTCACTCCAGCCTGACGGCCCGTCGGAGACTGGGGGAGGCCGGGCGGAGACTGGTAGTGGCACGGCCACGATCCGGTCCGGTACGGGGTGCTACGTTCGGTGAGTGGGCGACAACGAGTTGGGTCTTTTCCTGCGGCTGCGCCGCGAGGGCGTCACCCCGGCCGAGGTGGGGCTGCCGGCCGGGCCGCGCCGCCGCACGCCGGGGCTGCGCCGCGCGGAGCTGGCGACCCTTGCCGGGGTCAGTGTCGAGTACGTGACGAGGCTGGAGCAGGGCCGCGACCGGCGGCCCTCGCCGCAGGTGCTGTCGGCGCTGGCGGACGCGCTGCGGCTCACCACCCGCGAGCGGGTCCATCTGCACCGGCTCGTCAAGGGCGCCGATCCGGGCTTCAGCTGCAGGGGAGGAGCCGGGCCCAACAGGGTGGTGCGGCCCACCGTGCGGGCACTGCTCGACCGGTTGGAACCGACGCCCGCCGTGCTGGTGAACCGGCTGAGCGAGATCCTGGCCTGCACGGACGGGTACCGGCGACTGGTCGAGCCGGTCGGACTGCTGGACGGCGTCCGGCCCAACCTCGCACGCTATGTCTTCACCGATCCCCGGGCACGTACCGCCTACCCGGACTGGGACCGCGTCGCGGACGACCAGGTCGCCGCGCTCAAGCAGGGGCCCGGACAGTCCGACACCCAGGTCGGCGAGCTGATGGACGAGTTGACCGTGTCCTGCGGGGCCGAGTTCGCCGGGCGTCTGGAGACGCTGCCGGGCCTGCCGAAGACCAACACGGTCCTGCGCCTGGTCCACCCGGAGCTGGGCGAGCTGCGGCTGGCATCCGAAAGGCTGGAACTGTCCGCCGACGACGACCAGCGCCTCCTGGTCCACCTGCCGGCCGACGAGGCGACCGCCGCCGCCCTCGACCGCCTCTCCGGCCGCCGCCCGGGCGCCCTCCGGGCCGTCTGACCGCTCCGGCCGCCCAACGAGGCTCCGGGAGCCGTTTCGCGTGCCGCCCCGCTCAGCGGTCCAGCACGCGGGAGAGGAAGCGCCGGGTGGCGGGGTGCCGGGGGTCGGTCAGGACCTGCTCGGCGGTTCCCTGCTCACGGACCACGCCGTCCTCCAGAAAGCAGACGCGGTCGGCGGCGTGGCGGGCGAAGCCCATCTCGTGGGTCGCCATGAGAATGGTCATTCCGCGCTGCTTGAGATCGGTGACGACGTCCAGGACCTCGCCGACCAGTCCGGGGTCCAGCGCCGAGGTGATCTCGTCGAGGAGAAGCAGCTCCGGCCCGGTGGCGAGGGCCCGGGCTATCGCGGCTCGTTGCTGCTGCCCGCCGGAGAGCCGCTCCGGGTGGTCCGCCGCCTTGTCGGCCAGGCCGAGCCGGTCCAGCAGTTCCCGCGCGGTCTCCTCGGCCTGCGCCCGGGGTACGCGGTGGACCCGGCGCGGCGCGAGGGTGATGTTGTCCAGCACACTCAGGTGCGGAAAGAGGTTGTACGCCTGGAAGACGATGCCGATGCGGCGACGTACCAGGTCCGCGTCCAGCCGGGGGTCGGTCAGCTCGGTGTCACCCAGGTGGACGGTCCCGTCGTCGACGACGTCGAGCAGGTCCACGCAGCGCAGCAGCGTGGACTTGCCGGAGCCCGAGCCGCCGATCAGGCAGACCACCTGGTGCTCGGCGACGTCCAGGTCCACCGAGCGCAGCACCAGGCGGGAGTCGTAGCTCTTGCGCAGGCCGCGGATCCGCAGCAGGGCCTCGCTCACCGGCCGGTCTCCGTCCATGCACGCTGCGCCGCCCGCCGCTGCAGCCGGTCGGCGACCCGGGTCAGCGGCACGGTCACCGCGATGAACAGCAGCGCGGCGGCGAGATAGGGGGTGTAGTTGAAGTCGTAGTCGGCCTTGATCTGCGCGGCGCGCAGCGCCTCGAGCGGGCCGAGCACCGCGACCAGGGCGGTGTCCTTCTGCAGGGCGATGAAGTCGTTCAGCAGCGGCGGCAGCACGTTGCGCACCGCCTGCGGCAGGACCACGTACCGCAGGGCCTGCGGCGTGCTGAGCCCCAGGGCGCGGGCGGCGTTGCGCTGCGCCGGGTGGACCGACTCCAGCCCGGCCCGCAGTACCTCCGCCACGTACGCGGTGTAGGAGAGGACCAGAGCGATCACCCCGAGCACCCACGGCTGCGACGGCGTGCCCTGCAGCCGCAGGGCCGGCAGGCCGAAGCCCACCAGGAAGACCAGCAGCAGGGTCGGCACGCCGCGGAAGACGTCGACGTACACCGTGGCGGCCAGCCGCAGCGGCTGCAGGCCGGGCGCCCGGGTCACCCGCACGAGTGCCACCAGCAGTCCGAGGACCAGGATCAGGACCTCGGCGATGAGGAACATCCGTACGTTCAGCCAGAAGCCGTCCAGGACCTCGGGCAGGGCGTGACGGAACTCGGCGCCGTCCAGGAAGAGCGCGTGCACCCGCTCCCAGCCGGGGGAGGCCACCGTGGCCGCCGCCACGGCGGCCACGAAGGCGATGGTGCACAGGGCGGCGGTCCAGCGGTTGCGCCGGTCGCGGGCACGCCGGAACTGTCGGCGCTCCTCCTCACGGGGACTGCGCCGGTAGTCCCCGTCGGCTGTCTGCGGCCGCTGCTCCGGCTCGGCCGTGGTGCCGTGTTCCATGACCGGTCACTGACCGAGTCGGGGGACGTTCGCCGAGGCGGACAGCCAGCGGTCGGTGAGTTGCTTGAGGGTGCCGTCGGTCTTCAGAGCCTCCAGGGCCCGGTTGAGACACGTGGTCAGGCCGCTGCCCTTGGGCAGCAGCAGGCCGAACTCCTCGGGAGCGCCGCCGCTGTAGTCGAACTGGCCGAGGATCCGGCCGTGTCGGAGCTCCGCGCTCGCGAGGTAGAACACGGTCGGCAGATCGGTGACGAGTGCGTCGATCTGGCCGTTCTGCAGGGCGCGGATCTCGTCGTTGGTGGTGTTGAAGATGCTCGGCCGGTGGGTGGGCGCGATGCGGTCCAGGACGGCCTGATAGCTGGTGGTGGCGACCTGCACCCCGATCCGGGCGTCCTTCAGCGCGGCCAGCGAGTCGGCCTTCGCGTACCGCGAGCCGTCCAGCACCAGGACTCCCTGGCCGGCGGTGTAGTAGCTGGTGGAGAAGTCCACCGCCTTGGCCCGCTGCGGGGTGACCGAGATCTGGTTGATGTCGAAGTCGAAGTTCTTCGGGCCCGGGGCGTACGAGTTGTCGAAGGGCTCGACGGTCCACTTCACCTGGTCGCGGTCGAAGCCCAGCTTGGCGGCGACCGCGTACGCCACCGCGCTCTCGAAGCCCTGCCCGTTGGCGGGCTTGTTGTCGACGAACCACGGCTCGTAGGCCGGGGAGTCGGTCGCGACGGTCAGCTGCCCCTTCCGGTGGAGGGCGGGGCTGTCGGGGGAGCAGTCGGCGCCGGTCGGCGAGGAGGCGGTTGCGGGGCCGGTCGAGGACGACGCGGTGGTGGCCGAGGCGACGGGCGCGTCCGGCTGGGGGGCGCAGGCGGCCGCGGTGAGGGCGACGGCACCGGCGAGGGCGGCGAGGAGTCTGCGGGTGCGGGACACGGGAGGATTCCTTCTCGTGGGTCCGGAGGGTCGGGTACGGGCGGAGCCGGCCGAAGCGGCGCTCAGCGACACAGGTCGGCGGCGCAGCGCACGTGGTCCACGTGGCGGCGGCGTACCAGCGGAAGCGGTCCGGACATGCGGTGCAGCATTGCGGCGGCGAAGCCCCGGTGTCAATCGCATTGGTCACCGCTCGGCAGTGCATGACGTGCGGTCAACTGCCCTGAACCGGCGTTCATCCGGCGACAGGTAGCGAGGGACCGGCGCCGCCACCGTCGGATCCCTCCTGCCGGTCGTCTCCGTGGCGCTGGGCGCGGACGTCCTCGGCGAGCAACCCGGTCTGCGGGTGATCGCGGGTGCAGCGGTTGTACTCGCCGGTGGTTGCCGTCACCCGGTGGCGGAGACGCGCGCCGTCTTCCGCGCCCGTGGCAGACGTGGCCCGCCGGCCTTGAACCGCCGGATCACACCGCGAACCGCTGCCGCCGGCGTTCGGGGCAAGGGCCGTGCTCCCCTCGCGGCAGGTACGGCCCGACAACCTCCTGTCCTCGTCCGTCGGTGCACTCGCGCCACACAGGGCGATCCAGGGGGCCATCAGGCCGCGGCACGAGGGCAAACCCCGACGCGACGGCGCGCCTCAGTCGGCGGGTCGCCAGCCGAGTGCCGGGCCGAGCTTGGTGGCGATGTCGGTGAGAATCTGGACGTAGTCGCTGTGGTCGAAGCTGAACGGCAGCGCGAAGGCCACCTCGTTCACCTCGCGGAAGGCGGCGTGCGCGTAGAGCTGTTCGGCGATCCGGTCGGAGGTCCCGACGAGATCGGGGGCGAACATCAGGCGTGCCGGGCCCTGCGGGGTGGCGGTGCGCGGTGTCCGCTTCCGGACGTACTCCTGGTACTTCGCGCGCTGCTCGGCGGAGGCGGAGTCGGTGGGGATGACCACCAGTCCCTGGGAGACCCGGGCGTGGTCGCCGTCCGGGTGGTGGGCGCGGAACCTGCGGATGTGCGACAGCTGGATTTCGGCGAAGTCCTCGGACTCCTCGGCCTTCACCACACTGCTGGTCAGGAAGTTCATGCGGTTCTCACCCGCCCACTGCGCCGACCGGAGGCTTCCGCCGCCGTACCACATGCGGCCGCCGAGGCCGGGGGAGTGCGGCTGGACTCGGTCGGAGAACACCTCGAAGCCCTCGACACCGCTGAAGCGGGTCGCCGGTACACCGCGTACGAAGTCGAGCAGGCGCCGCACCCGGTCGTGGCCGAAATCCTCAAGGTCCGCCGTTTGCGGGTAGAGCACGTCCTTGACCTGGTCATAGTGCATGGGAGGGCCGACGCTGACACCCGGGTTGAGGCGCCCCGAGGAGAGCAGGTCCACGGTCGCCAGATCCTCGGCCAGCCGCAGCGGGTTCTCCCACCCCAGGGGTATGACCGCGGTGCCCAGGTCGATGCGGCGGGTGCGCTGCGAGGCCGCCGCCAGTACGGTCAGGGGGGAGGAGATGCCGAACTGCAGATGACGGTGCCGTACCCAGGCGCTGTCGAAGCCCAGCTGCTCGCCCCGCTCGATGATCTCGAGTGTCGACTCGTGGCCCCGGCGAGGGTCGGAGGCGTCGAACAAGCCGATGGTCAGGAATCCGAGCTTGCGCAACGGTTCGGAGCTCTGGGGCACGGTCTTCTCCTACGTCGTGCGCGGCAGGCGCGGCGGCACGCCGGTGCTCTGCCGGGGGTCTCAGGTGGTCGTCGTACGGGCCTGCCCGCGGGCTGCCGCAGGGGAACGCGGATCCGTGGGTTGGGGGCCTACCCTCGGCGGCGACACGCGACGGACCACACGCGACGGAAATCGACGGGGCCGCGGATGGTGAGGAACGGCGTACTGCCCATGCGCACATCGCAACAGCAGACCCGGGGATGTGTCAATCCGACCGTCGGCACGGCCGGTGCGCTGTTCTTGCGAGTCCTGACGCCCCGCAGAGCGGCGATCCACGGTGTGCGCGAGCCACGAGTTTCGGTGTCCAAGCCCTGGCCGGCCGGACGGCAACCCTCGACTCAGCGGTGTGAACGGTGAGCGGCTCCGCGATGCCGTCGGCGGTCGTCAGCTGCGGTTGAAGCCGGTGGCCGGGTCCTGGAGGACGAGGCTGAGCCTCGTCCTTCCCGAATGTGACCACTACCCCGCCGAGGAAGCGCCCGAGGCGATGCCGGCGGCACTGACCGCGTTCCTGGCCCCCTACCGTGACGGCCGGACCGCATCGGACGTCCCCGGGCGCGGGCCGCCGAAGGCCGGTGGCGCTGACGGACTGTGATTGCGTCTCGGTAGCACCGCCGGCGGCCTGGCCAGGGTACGGCGACGGGTAGCGGTCGAAAATTCCCACACCACGGCGGGTTGGCCGCGTCGGTGGCGCAGTCGCCGTCGGCAGGCCCGGCCACCCCCGTCGGTACCTCGACGATCAGCAGTGACCACGTCGTCGTCCAGGCGGAGGGCTACGGTCCGTTGACCAACATCTTCACGCCCTGCCCGACCGGGGGAGGTGGCCCCGATGGTAGGGGGCGTTACTGCGCCGACTGACATGTTGAAGCAGCCAAGCGGTCTCGCTCATCGCCTCAGTCGCGTCCTGGAAACGCGTTCACCTGCTGGGGTTACGGATAGTGAGTCCAACTGCTCCGTGCCCCATCGGATGTACGCCAGAGCCATGAATGCAATGATGCCCCAAGCGGCTCAATGTAGACCGTGGGAAGAAGAGCGACGGGGGAGCAGCGGACCGTGTTTCAGCCTGGGGAGCACGTACCGGGCGAACAGGTCGCTTTCCGTCGCATGCGGGTAGCCCGAGAGGATGAACGACTCCATGCCGAGGTCGGTATAGGCCTGGAGCTTTGCGAGTACCTGGTCGGGGTCGCCGACGATGGCCGCGCCTGCGCCCGAGCGCGCGCGGCCGATGCCCGTCCAGAGGTTCGCCTCGGCATATCCGTCGTCGTCGGCGGTTTCACGCAGTTCGGTCTGTCGTGCTGTTCCCGCCGACGAGGTGTCGAGGGATCGGCTGCGGATGCGTTCGCCGGTGTTCGAGTCGAGCCGGGAGACCAGGCGGCGTGCTGCGGCCCGTGCCTCTTCCTCGGTGGCTCGTACGATCACGTGGGAGCGGTAGCCGAAACGCAGTTCCCGGCCGTAGCAGGCGGCCCGTTCCCGCATGTCGGCTATGACCTCCGTAACGGCGGGCAGCGTGTCCGGCCACATCAGGTACACATCGGCTTCCCGGGCGGCGACGTCGCGTGCCGCCTCCGACAGTCCGCCGAAATAGAACGGCGGGCAGCCACCCGGCGTCGGGCACAGGCGCGGCGGGTCGACGGTGAGGTCGACGAACTCGCCGTGGAAGTCGACGGGCCGACCGTTCAGCAGATCTCGGAGCACCCGCATGATCTCACCGGTGCGGTGGTAGCGATCCGCGGACGGGAGGTTCTGTCCGGGTGGGTTGGAAGAGATGATATTGACGGTGAGCCGACCGCCGAGCATCTGGTCGATCGTCGCAAGCTGCCGTGCCAACTGCGGTGGCCACATCTCGCCCATCCGCACTGCCAGCAGCAGTTGTATCCGTTTCAGTTGCGGAGCTATCGCGGCCGCGAACGCGAGCGAGTCGATTCCCATCTCGTATCCGGAGGGCAGGAGCAGATTGTCGTACCCGGCCTCCTCCGCGCCGAGCGCTATGCCGCGGCAGTGTTCCCAGCTGGACTGCAGGGCGCGCTCGGAGACCCCCAGGAATTCGTAGTCGTCGTCGCAGAGGGCTGCGAACCACGAGACCTCAGATGCCATCGGACATTCCCATCTCTGTTGTCGGGTGCCCCGCCGGGGCCGGGGTAGTCGAACAGTGAACGCGAACCGGGCGCCGTGGTCGCCCGGTCCACCTGCTGATGTGCTCAAGTGCCCGCGAAGGCGCCCGCGGTCATGCCTCGGACCATGAAGCGCTGAACCGCGAAGAAAGCGATGACGAGCGGCAGGCTGGTGATGAGCGCGGCGGCCATCATGCCGCCCCAGTCGGTCTTGAACGTGCCGCTGAAGCTCTGCATCAGTCCGGCGGGGAGGGTCTGCCGTGAGTCGGTGCTGGCCAGGGTCAGCGGGTACAACAGGTTGTTCCAGGTGTTCATGAAGACGAACACTGCGGTGGTGACCAGTCCCGGCACCGAGAGCGGGACGACGACCCGGAACAGCACACCGAGCCGGCCGTTTCCGTCGACCCGCGCGGCCTCCTCGATCTCGCGGGGCATCGCGTCGAAGAAGCCTTTCATCATCCAGGCACCGAACGGCACGGAGAAGGACGTGTAACCGATGATGAGCCCGAGATAGGTGTTCAGCAGATGCGCCTTGAGCAGCAGCAGATACAGCGGCCCGATGAGGACGACGAGGGGCAGCATCTGGGTGGCCAGTACGGCAATGCTTGTGACCCCGGTGAGTCGGTAGCCGCCTCTGGAGAAGCCGTACCCGCACAGGGTGGACACCACCACGGCCACCAGTGCCGAGACGAGTGCGGTGAACATGCTGTTGAACAGGTATGTTCCGAACGGGACGGTGCCGGTGAACAGCGCGCGGAAGTTCGCGAAGGTGAACGAGTGCGGCCACAGTGTCGGGTCGAGACGGGTCGCCTCCAACGGAGACTTGAGCGAGGTGGCGGCCATCCAGTACAGCGGCCACAATGTCCACACCGCGAACAGCGCGACGGTCACCACGACGCACACCCGAGTGAACCAGGCGCGGCGGCCACCGCGATGCTTGGTGGGCCTCTCTTCCACGGTCACGCGGACCTCCTTCGCAGGACCCTGACGAACACCACCGCGACCGCGAGCAGCAGCACCAGCCACACGGCGCCGACCGTGGAGGAGTATCCGAGGTCGTAACTGGTGAAGGCGAGCCGGTACACGTACACCACCAGGGTCGTGGTGCCGTACGCGGGTCCACCCCCGGTCATCGTCCAGATGAGGGGGAAGTTGTTGAAGTTCTGGATCACCATCAGCAGCGTCCCGACCAGGGCCGCGTCGCGCAGGTACGGCAGCTTGATCCGCCGGATCAGAGTCCAGCCGCCGGCCCGGTCGATCCGCGCCGCCTCGACGACCTCCGGCGGTATCGCGCCGAGCGCAGCAGTGAACACCATGAGGAAGAACGGCGCCTGGGACCAGATGTTCGCGATGACCACCGAGATCATCGGCCAGTAGCCGCCGGTCAGCCACGGGACGGCGGTTCCGGTGGTGTGCGTGCGCAGCAGAACGGCGTCCACGACACCGCCCTGCTCATCGAACATGAAGCGGAACAGGAACCCCACGACGATCACCGGCACCGCCCACGGGGTCAGCAGTGCGCCGCGCAGTACGCGCCACGGGCCCCGGAGCCGCTCGGTGACCAGGGCCAGTGTGAGCCCGATGAGCATGGCACCCAGAACCGATGCGGCGGTGTAGACGACCGTGTTCCGCAGGGCCTGCCAGAACACGGTGTCCGACGCCAGACGATGGTAGTTGCGCACGCCGATGAACGAATGCTCCGGGTTGAACAGCGGATAGTCGTAGAACGAGGTGAGTACGGTCCGGATGATCGGATAGGCGATGACGACAGCGAGGATGACCAGCGCGGGCAGAGTCATCCAGTCGAGCCACGGCTCGCCCCGGCGGCTGTTGCGCCGGGGCGGCCGTGCCGTGTCCGCCGCAACGGGGGCGTCGACGGTCATTTGAGTGCAGACTCCAGGTCCGACTGGAGACCCGAGGTGATCGAGTCGATGGACTGCGAACCGGTCATCGCGCTCTGGACGGAGGACATGATGGGCGAGTACGCCTTGGCGTAGTTCGAACCCCACTCCGGCCTGGTCACGAGGGGAACGATGTCGTCCCGGAAGGACTTGGCGATCGGGTTGTCGAGCAGCTTCGCCGCGTCACCGGTGAGGGTGGCCACCGGAGGCAGCGAGCCCTCGGACTTGATCGTGTACTGGATACCGGCCGGCGACGTGGAGAGAAACTGGATGAACTCCCAGGCAGCCTGCTGGTGCTTGCTGCTCTTGAACAGCACGAGCTGGTGGTCGGTCGGAACGCTGAAGTGCGGCCGGCCGTCCGTGGTCGGCAGCGGCACCACACCCCAGGTGTCGGAGAACTGCTGGTCGGTCACCTTGCTGGTGGACTGGACGACGCTCTTCAGGTAGGGGCCGTCGACGGTGAACGCCACCTGGTCCGAGGCGGCAGGCTGGCGGAAGAAACCGGCCTTCTGGTTGGCCGGGGTGTATCCGCTCTTGGCGATCTGCCGCGCGAAGTCAAGGTAGGACTTCACGCCGGACGAGTCGGCGGCCGGTGTCGTTCCCTGATACGGCTGTCCGCCGAAGCTCTTGATGATCGGCCAGTTGGTGTCCAGGCCGAAGGCACGGTTGGTGCTGTCCAGGCCGAAAGCGATGATCTTCGGGTTCTTGCGATGCACCGCCTCCGCGTCGGCCAATAGGTCGTCCCAGGTGGCGGGCGGCTTGGACGGGTCCAGCCCGGCGTCCTTCAGGATCTTCTTGTTGTACCAGAGGCCGATCGGTCCGACCGTCCACGGGACGGCGACGAGTTTCCCGCCGACCTCGCCGAGCTGCAGCTCCGCGGGGATGATCGACTGCTTGTACCCGGAGCCGGCGAGTTCGTCCAGCGGCTGCAGCGCCTGGGTCTCGGCGGTGGTCAGGGTGTCGTTGCCGGCGAGTTCGGCGACGTCCGGTGCATTGCCGGACTGGACCTGGAGGAGAAGCCGCTGCCCGATGTCGGTGAACGAGATGGGCTCACTCTTGATCTTGATGCCGGGGTGGGTCCGTTCGAACTCACTGATCAGCGTCCGCAGCCCCGCCTGCGTGGCGGGCTCCGCGTCGGCCCAGTTGGCGAAGGTGATCGTGGTCGTGGTCGCGCCGGCGCTGTCCGAACTTCCACCACAGGCCGTGGTGAGCAGGCCGAGTGCAAGCACGCCTGCCAGAGCCGGTAGCGTCCGACGGAGCGGGTTGTGGGTTGTCATGGGTGTGTTCTCTCCCTATCCGATTGCTGTGGCGAAGACGTGCATCGCGGTGATCCGGCCCGAGCCGAACGAACCGGCGGGCAGCGTCACCGCGGCCACGGTCCTGTTCGCGTCGATCGATGCCTTCGTGTAGAAGAGGTAGAGCGGCTGCGGCCGCTGGCCGCGCGGCCTGCCCTCGGTACCCTTCGAGTTGCAGTACGACGTCGCGGCGACGGTCTCGTTGCCGGCCTCCGGCGCAGCCCAGTAGTTCTCCAGGAGAAGCGGGAAATCGCTCGTCGATCCGTCGGTGTAGTGGATCGTCCCGGTTCCGGAGAGCGAGGTGCTGCTGCTGGCGCCGATGAATCCGATCTTCGTTCCCGAGCCGCTCAGCGCGATGGTCTGACCGGTCGCGATGACGTTGTCCAGCTCGCCGGACGAGGTGTCGGGCCAGGTGAAGGTGAGCCCGTCATGGGTGACCGAGGCGCCGCGCGCAAGACCTGCCGAGGCGAGTGCCTGCGACGAATAGGTGTTGCCCACGCCGTCGAAGTCACCGGCGTCGATGTCGTTGTCGTCGGTGATGCCCCGGTTGTTCCGCGCGGCCGTGAAGGACGCATGGGGCACTTGGAGATCGAACTGTGCGTGGCTGACGTTCTGTTCGTCGTGCCCGGTGTAGGCCGCTGTCACCTTGATGGTGGCCGTCTGGCCCGGTGCCGCGTCGGCGGGGGCGGTCACCCGCCAGCCGACCTGCAGCGTCTTCCCGCTCTGCACCGCGGTGAACGCGGTGGGCGTCGTCGGCACCGCCTGCCAGCCGTCCGGGGCCTGAACGGTCAGTGCCAGACGCTGCAGGGTCGGGTTGCCGTTGTTGGTGAAAGCCCCGGCGATCTCGATGGAGTCGCCTGCCAGGACGAGTCCCGGCGTTGCCTGTACGGACAGCGTCCCGTAGGGCACCGGAGGACCCCCCGGAACGGTCTGCCGGACCCTGAGGTCGACCTGGGCCGACCCGAGCGTCGGGTGCACGGCGCGGACGGTGACCGTGCCGGGCGAGTTCCGCAGCGTCCGGATCCAGACCGCCGCCGCGCCCCCGGTGTCGGCGAACGGGAACGGGTTGTCTCCGACCAGTGCGGCAGGGCCGCTCACAAAGAGCTCGACCTGACCGCCGGCGTACGGGCGCGGCGCGCCGTACTTGTCCACCGCCCGGAACACCACCCGGGTGGCGTCGGAGCCGTCGCCGACCAGCTCCTGATCGTCCGCCTCCACCAGGAGCCGGTCCCCGGCGGGATCGGCCGAGAAGCTCCGGGAAGCAACCTGCCGGTCACCGAGATAGCCGTCGATGCGCAGTTCCGGGAGCAGGGAGCCGTCCACACCGCTGAAGTCGACGAACGACGGCGGATAGGCCAGGTTCCCGTAACCCGTGGTGTCGGGTGTCACGGTCGCGTGGTGCCGGTCGCCGACGTAGATCTCCAACCGGTCGAGGTTCGAGCAGATCATCGCGGCCGACAGACCGGTGACCGGCGAGACCGGGCCGAAGTCCCAGTAGAATGCGGGCTGGATGACCGGCCGGTCGGCAGGATCGACCTGCGACTGGTAGATCGCGGCACCGGGCTTGAGCACCCGGAACAGGTCCGCGACCCCGATGTACTTGACGCCCTGGAACTGGTTGCCGTTTCCGGACGGGTAGTCGTAACCGCCCCAGGCGATCAGTCCGCAGTACCGGTCGTCCGACGCGGCGATGTTGTGCACCCGGGCATGCGCGGTGGCCTGCCCCTGCTGGACGTCCTGGGGCTCGGTACGGCGGTAGTACTTCGCCGGGCCGGAGAGGGCTCCCACCGCCTCACTGACCAGGTACGGGCGGTCGGTACGGGGTGCCTGCAGCTCAGGCCGCTTCTTGCCGTCCGGGCCGGTGCTGGAGGAGTAGTCGTTCTGCGAGAAGACGTCCTCGACGTAGTTGGGCGTGTTGTGCTTTCCGTTCATCGCGCCGACGGTGGGGCGGGACGGGTCGAGGGAGTGCGCAAGGTCGTTGGTGCGCGTGTAGAAGGGGACGTCGTCCGCCGTCTCGTTCAGGCGCGAGCCCCAGATGACGATGGACGGGTGGTTGCGGTCGCGGCGCACCATCGTGCCGACGTCGCGCACTGCGGCGTCCTTCCACGCGTCGTCGCCGAGGTAGCCCCAACCGGGTGCCTCCTCCCAGACCAGCAGTCCCAGTTCGTCACAGGCATCGAGGAATGCCTCCGACTGCGGGTAGTGCGAGCAGCGCACGATGGTGCAGTTCAGATCATTGCGCAGGATCTCCGCGTCCTTGCGCTGCACACGGTCCGGCATCGCCCCTCCAGCGAAGGGGAAGAACTGGTGCCGGTTGAGACCGAAGAGCTGGAGCCGGCGGCCGTTGAGAAAGAAGCCCTCCTTGGTGAACCGGGCATCACGGAACCCGATCCGCACCCCGTAGTCGTGCAGCGGTGCACCGCCGACCTCCAGGGTCACGACGACGCCGTACAGGCGGGGACGGTCGACATCCCACAGGACGATGTCGTCGAGGCCGGTCAGCGACGTGGTCACGGTGGTCTGACCAGGCTGTGGGATCGCCACTTCGATGGCCGAGGAGGCAATCGTGGCGGGTCCGTCGCGCAGTTCGGCGACGACGCGCGTGCGCTGCCCTGCCGCGGCAGCGGCAGCCGCCGCGTCCAGCGTGACCTGCACCTCGACCGCGCGCTGGGCGGCGTCCAGTACGTTCGTCGGCCGGGCGAACACATCCGCGACGAAGATCTGCGGCACCGCGCGCAGGCGCGCCTGCCGGTAGATGCCGCCGGGCTGCCAGAAGTCGACGGACACCGAGGCTTGCCCGGGCCGGTCCGGCGGGACGTCGATGCCGAAGGTCGAGTCGAGCCGGACGGCGAGCACGTTGTCCTTCGCCTGCACCAGGTCGGTGATCTCGTGGCTGAACGGCAGGTAGCCGCCCTGGTTCCGGCCCGTCACCTGCCCGTTGACCGCGACGGTCGCCCCGGTCAGCGCGCCGTCGAAGTCGGCGAACAGTCTCAGCCCGGCCAGTTCGGCCGGGATGTCGAAGTGCCGCCGGTAGATCCAGTTCTTCTCCCAGGACGTCGGGTCCCACTTCTGCCAGGACAGGGGGGTCACCGTGTGGGGAAGGGTGACTCGCTCGAACTGCCCGTCGTCGAAGCCGGGCTGGTCGGAACCGCTGCTGAACTCGCCACCGAACAGCCAGTCCGCGCTGAGCGGCAGCGTCCGCGCTGCCGCTCCCGGCTCCGGCTCGGTCTCGGCTGCGTACGCCACACCCGGACGACCGAGAACCGCCAGCAGGGTTGCGGCGGCGGTCGCCTGTACGAACGAACGCCGGGAGAGCCCCGGTGCCGTCTCCGTCATCTCATACTCCAACTTTGAGGTCGATGGGGGGATTACGGACTGCGCTCAGGACCAGGAGGAGGATCCAGGCGCAGCACAAAACCGCTGTGCGTCTTCTGTGCGTCTTCGTGGTCGAACCATGAACGGCCATGGGGCGGCCCGCCATGGCCTCGTCGGCGCGGTTGTGGACCCGACCCGTGCACACGCTCCCCGAAGCCCTGCCTCAGCAGGTGTTCGGTACGGGGTCGGAGAGGCTCTACCAGGGAGCCGGCCCTGAACAGCCGACGACAGCAACTCGCTAAGAGACATGGGGCATTACGTGAGGAACAGCGACCCATGCCCCGACATAGAGCTCGGCTGACCCCTGCTATCCGGCGGTAGGGGAATACCCGGTAAGCAACGGGGTCTCGTGAAGGGCCAGTGCGACCGCGCCCAGCGCACCTCCTTCGTCACCCAGCTGCGCCGTCCGCAGCCGCAGCTGCTTCATGACGGGCCGAAGGACCTTCGTTTGAAGTTCCTCATGGACGGCTTCGGTGAGCAGGCGTCCGACGCGCGCCATCTCCCCGCCGATGACCACAAGTTCCGGGGAGAGGACGTTGCACAGGCCGGACAGCACATGGCCCAGAGGTCGAGCAACGCTCCTGACCGCATCCGCGCTGTCCTGGTGCCGCGGCGCGGAGGGATCAGTCGCGGCGGTCAGAAACTCCTCAACCGACTCCGGACCGGTGTCACGGTATCCGGCCCGGCGCATGACCGGCGGCAGCGACGCATACTGCTCCAGGCAACCGCGACCGCCGCAGCGACACGCCGGACCGTCCAGTGCCACCGGGACATGCCCCACCTCGCCGGCCGTACCCGCGGACCCGCGAACCAGCCTGCCGCCCAGCACCAGCCCGCCGCCGACTCCAAAGGAAAGCTGGACGTACACCATGTTCCCGGCAGCGGCCCCCGCTCCCTGCGCGGCCTCCCCGAGAGCGGTCAGCCGCGTGTTGTTCTCCACCAGCACGGGCACCCCGTAACGCTCAC
The DNA here is from genome assembly GCF_001418575.1 of Peterkaempfera griseoplana. Taxonomy (GTDB): domain Bacteria; phylum Actinomycetota; class Actinomycetes; order Streptomycetales; family Streptomycetaceae; genus Peterkaempfera; species Peterkaempfera griseoplana. The sequence continues at coordinate 1,843 of NZ_LIQR01000301.1, read as the reverse complement.
CGAAGGCACGAGACACTTCGACAGCCAACCCACTGGGTCGCTCTCCTGTCTCCGTACCGTCAGCAATGGGCTGCGGACCGGTGATTCCCACGCCAATCCGCTCCAGACCACCCAAGGTCACACGCCCGTCGCTGACCATCTCGGCGAGCAGCCCGAGCGCGAGATCAAGACGGTCCGCCCACGGCCGACCGAGTTCGTACGGTCGTGCAGCCGAACCGATCACCCGATGCGCGGCGTTGACCACCACAACGCGCACCCTTCGGTGGTGAAAGTCGACACCCACGATCTGCCCCGCACCCGGGTCCAGGCGCAGCACCTCGGCCGGCCGCCCTCGAACCCCCTGTGCCTCGGAGCGCTCGGCCATCACCACACCGTTTGACAACAGCGTGCCCGTGATGTCCGAAAGCGACGTCCGCGACAGTCCGATCAACTCGCCGAGCTGGGAGCGAGTGAGCGCGCCGTGACGGCGCAGCAGACTCACCACCTCGGCCTCGTGCGCACGGCGCATGCGAGCGAGAGGACTGGGACGACTCGTTGTCATGCGGGGGAGCATGTCTTCCGGAGGAAATAACGTCAATGCTCCGGAGGATTGGTCGGCACTGCCGGCGGGACAGCGTTTGCACCGGAAAATCCCGCTTTTCCATCACAGAAAACCTCCGGAATCGGCAGCACATCACCCGCGAAGCAACAAACGATGTTCATACTCCGCAACAAGGCGTTCACATACCCAGAGGCTGCAGATCGTGTGCCGGTCAGAAACTCCCGCCGCGGGGACCAGGCCCGCCTGGTTGCGGGCCGAGACGCTCGGGGAGGCTGTTCTGTGGACTGTTGCGCACGGGTGATCCGGTGGCCACGGGCGTGGGTCGTGTCCGCCAGAGGTGGCGCTGGCAGCGTGTTGCTGCTCCGTGACGGCGATGACACGGAAACGGATGTGGCGGCAGGCGGATCCGCGAGACGATCGCAACATGAGCGAGGTCGTGTCGATGTCCGACCCGCGGGTGGCGGCCGTGCCGTTGCGGGAGAACGGCGAGCGGCTCGCACCCCACCGTGACCGAGCAGCCCCGCCTCGGCCGCCACCGCCAGACGCCGCTGCCGCTCGTTCAGATGGGGTAGCAACACCGCGAAGCGGCAGCGGAGTTGGGACAGCATTGCCTCCGTGATCGCCATACCGGATCAACGAGTCGATGCCCCGAAGCAACAGGTTGCGTCTCCCACGCAACCGGTGCCGCATACGCCGCACGGAGGTCAGGAGGGGCGAGCGGACCGCGCCGAGAGCGCGCCGGCACCGGGTGCGCGATCCCGCAACGTGACTGCGACCGACACAACGGCGCCGCAGGAGAGGACCGCCGCGAAACCGATCATCGCGGTCTGCACGGCAAAGTGCCGCAGGGCGATGCTGAACAGAACGGACGGCAGGCCCATTCCCAGGTACGCGACGACGAAGAACACAGCGAGGACCCCGGCGCGTGAGGCGGGCTCGGCCACCGAAACGGCACGTTCGACGCCTCCCTTGAACAGCAGCCCGGAGCCGGCTCCCGACAGGGACACGGCGACCAGGTAAAGCCAGAGCGCCGGGTGGTAGAGGGCGACGGCGCACAGGACCAGCCCGACCGGAAAGACCACTGCCCCCACGGTCAGGAGGCGGGGCAGTGGGAGGCGGCCCAGCACCAGCTGGGCGGCCGCCGCGGAACCGAACATGAGGAAGGCCGCGAGGCCGACGACGAGGTGCGAGTCGGTGTGCAGGGTGCCGTGGAGCACGCTCGCCCCGAGGGAGGAGATCAGGCCGAGGATCGCGAACGCGAAGGCGCCCAGTGCGCCGGCCGCGCCGAACGCCCGCCGGCCG
>NZ_LIQR01000300.1 GCF_001418575.1 Peterkaempfera griseoplana | reverse complement strand
CCCCACCACCCCCCGTCTGCCCCTGCCGTACCGTCGGCAGGGGCAAGCTGCTGACCGGCGGCACCGCTCAGCGCCCCGGTACCCCGCACCATCGCACGTAAAGGACATCGAATTGCCCCGCGCACACATCGAACTCGACAAGCAGGCCGTCATCGCCCCCGTCCGGCGCCGCACCTTCGGCTCGTTCGTCGAGCACCTCGGCCGCTGCGTGTACACCGGGCTCTACGAGCCGGAGCATCCGAGCGCCAACGCCGACGGATTCCGCATGGACGTCGTCGAACTCGTCAGGGAGCTCGGCAGTACGACCATCCGTTACCCGGGCGGCAACTTCGTCTCCGGCTTCCGCTGGGAGGACTCGGTCGGCCCGCGCGAGAAGCGTCCGGTGCGCCGCGACCTCGCCTGGCACTCGCTGGAGTCGAACCAGGTCGGCCTCGACGAGTTCGCCAAGTGGCTGAAGCTCACCGACTCCGAGCTGATGCTGGCGGTCAACATCGCCACCCGGGGCATCCTGCCCGCTCTGGACCTGCTGGAGTACGCCAACCACCCCTCCGGCACGGCGCTGTCGGACATGCGCATCGCCAACGGCACGCCGGACCCGCACAACGTGCGCATGTGGTGCCTCGGCAACGAGATGGACGGGCCCTGGCAGACCGGCTTCATGACGGCGGACGACTACGGCAAGATCGCCGCCCGCACCGCCGCCGCGATGAAGATGGCCGACAAGGACCTGGAGCTCGTCGTCTGCGGCTCCTCCGGGTCGGGCATGCCGACCTTCGGCGACTGGGAGCGCACGGTCCTGGAGCACAGCTACGACCATGTCGACTACGTCTCCTGCCACGCGTACTACCAGGAGTACGACGGCGACCTCGGCTCCTTCCTCGCCTCGGCGATCGACATGGACTTCTTCATCGACACCGTCGTCGCGACCGCCGACCACGTGGGCTACAAGAAGCGCTCCAACAAGAAGATCAACATCTCCTTCGACGAGTGGAACGTCTGGTACCTCAAGGAGCACCAGGAGTCGCAGGAGGTCAACGACGAGTGGCGCTACGCCCCACGGCAGCTCGAGGACAAGTACTCGGTGGCGGACGCCGTCGTGGTCGGCAACCTGCTGATGACGCTCCTCAAGCGCAGCGACCGCGTCACCTCGGCATCGCTCGCGCAGCTGGTGAACGTGATCGCGCCGATCATGACCGAGCCCGGCGGCCCGGCCTGGCGGCAGACGACCTTCTACCCGTTCTCGATCACGAGCCGACTCGCCTCCGGCGAGGTGATCCGGCCCGTGATCGAGGCGCCGACGTACCTGACGGCGCGCCACGGCGAGGCATCCGTCATCGATGCCGTCGCGACCGTCGACGAGGACCGTGCCGCAGTCTTCCTCGTCAACCGTGACCTGGAGGAGGCCGCGCAGGTCACGATCGACGTGCGCAGCCTCGGCTCGTCGCGCATCGCCGAGGCGGTCACGCTGGCCGACTCCGACGCGTACGCGAAGAACACGCTCGCCGAGCAGGACCGGGTGACCCCGTCCGCGAACGCGAGCGCGACACTCGCTGACGGTCTGCTCACCATCGAGCTGCCGCCGGTGTCGTGGACGGCGATCGCCCTCCGCTGAGTGACGGCAGGGAGCAGATCCGGCGCCGCGCGGGGAGTCCTGTCGCGGCGCCGGATCACGTTCCGGAGCTCACGGGGAGCCTCCGCAGGCTCGCCGGCCGCCCCGACCGCGGGAAGTTGCGGAGGCCCGGTTCCGGTCTCTGGTCGAGCCGGTGGGAGGCGGTGCGGGCCCCGGCGCCGTCGCAGCACTGCCGCCGCGGGCGGGCGGTGGAACGACTCAGCGGGCCCGCCGAACCCGGCAAGCCCGCTGGTCGCCCGTGTCGGTGCGACGGCAGGGGAATGGGAGGCCCCCGGCCCCGGCGTCAGGCAGAGGCCGCCGGGGTGTAGTGGAACCAGTCGAATGCGACGGTCCCCTCGGTCGAGTACATCCCGATGACCCGGCCGGTGAAGCCGGTGGCGACCTCGGTGGAGAGGTAACGCCCCTCCAGCTCGGCGAGCGGCTCCGCCCCCGGGGCGTCGGGATCGCCGACCCAGAAGGCGATCGTGTCGGGGCCGATGGGCTCGATGACGGCGTATTCGGGGGACGGGGACACGACGTCGGTGGTGCGGATCGTCACGGTGAGGGTGAGCGGGCCGGGAGGCACCGGGCGGCGGGCCACGGTCTGGCGCAGCGGGCCGATGCGCGCGACGACACTGACTTCTCCGTCACCGGCCTCCAGGTCGTAGTGGTGGGCCTCGTCCATGCGCACGCTCAGGCCGCCCCGCCCGGTGCCGGGGTCGAGCAGGGCCGCGGCACGGCAGTCGTGGTGCTGCTGGCGGCGGCCCACAAAGGTGTGGCCGGGGCGGTCGAGGGTGGGGCCGGTGGCGTTGAGGGTGAGCCAGCCGGCGCGCTCGGTCAGCGACCAGGAGCCGTCGGGGCGGTTGTAGGGCGAGATCCAGTGGGGGGCGAGCGTGGGCGCTTCGAAGTCGTCGCGGGCGGGCAGCGCGGGGACGGGGTGCCAGGCGCCGCCCGGTGCGGGGTGGCGCTCGGGGACGGGCGCCACCACGGGCCAGCCGTTCTCGTCCCACTCGACGGGGGTGAGGAAGGTCTCGCGGCCGAGGACGTGGAAGTTGGGCGTGTAGCCGCGGGGCCGGGTGCCGAGCAGCACCATCCACCAGGTGCCGTCGGGCGCCGTGACCAGGTCGGCATGGCCGGTGCTCTGGATGGGCCGGTCGGTTCCGCTGTGGGACAGCACGGGGTTGGCGGGGGCGCTCTCCCAGGGACCGCGAGGCGAGCGTGCGCGGGCGATGGACACGGCATGGCCGCGTTCGGTGCCGCCCTCGGCGATCAGCAGGTACCACCAGTCGCCGATGCGGTACAGGTGGGGGGCCTCGGGCCACTTGAGGCCGGTGCCCGACCAGGTGGGGAAGGGCCCCTCCAGCACCTCGCCCTTGACCGGGTCGATCCGGGCCATCTGGACGCCGGGCACGGTGAAGGTGCACCAGCAGGTGCCGTCCTCCTCCCAGGCCAGGTCGGGGTCGATGCCGGGCAGGTCGATCCACACCGGGTCCGACCAGGGGCCCTCGGGCCGCTCGGCGGTCACGATGAAGTTGCCGCCGCTGCTGACGTTGGTGTTGATCACCCAGAAGAGGCCGTCGTGGTGGCGGATCGTGGGGGCGTAGAGACCGCGGGAGGCCATGGCGCCGGGCACCGGCAGCGGCAGTTGTCCGGGGCGGTCCAGCACGTTGCCGATCTGCTGCCAGTGCACCAGGTCCTTGCTGTGGAAGATCGGCAGTCCGGGGAAGTACTCGAAGCTGGAGCACACCAGGTAGTAGTCGTCACCGACCCGGCAGACGCTGGGATCGGGGTGGAACCCGCTGATCACGGGGTTGTCGTACGTCCGCACAGGGCGTGATCCCTTCGGGATGCCGGGGTTTGCCGGGGTCTGTGGTCAGGAGAGGTGGTACGTCGCAGGCGTGCGCGGCGGTGGGGCGCCGGTCGCGGGGGTGAGCCCGGGTGTCAGCCGGGCCGTCGCGTGTCACTCCCGGGGCAGCGCGCATGCGTTTCAGTCCGTCGCCGGGGCCGGCCGACCCGGCCTGTCCGTGCGTCAGGACCACACCTCACCTCGGGCCGAGGCGCACTCCACTTCGTCGGCACACATGGAGCAGGCCCCGGGTCGGTTGATTCAGAAATATTTCCGATCGTTACTGCCGGGAACCTAAGGGTGCCGGCTGAAAGCGTCAAGCCGGGGACGGGGCCGCCCTGTCGACGCCCTCGGCTGCGGGTGGGCCGGTGACGAGGCTCAATGCCCTGTTAGGGGGCCGTGGTCGGCGTCTGCCGGAGCCTCCGGGAGCCATCGGCGGTCCCGAGGAGCACGACCGGCGTTCTCGCACGTGCCCGGTGGTGCGGTGACCACATCAGGGTTGGTGCGGAGCCGCACAGCGTCTCCGGGAGGGCGCCTGTGCATGGACTCCGGGGCGGCGGCCGTCGGCCACCGGGTGGGTGCGTCGGCGCTGGGCGGCCGGAAGCGGTCCCACTCGTCGTGCTGTCTTGACGGCCCCTGGAGATCACCGTAAGTTTTCGGCCGGAGACCCGAACAGCGTACGAAATGTCGAACAGTCATCTGTGTGCCGAACCCGCCCCACCCACGGAGTTCTCATGCCCGTTCGACGCTGGTACGAGGCCCTGGCCGCTACGGCGCTCTGCTCCGCCGGACTGACCACCACCGCGACCGTTGCCGACGCCCCCGACGGAGACAGGCCCCCGGGCCCGGCCGCTCTCCCGTCCAGCTTCGCGTGGACCTCCAGCGGCCCGCTGAGAGCGGCAGAACGGCAGGGCGGCCGGAGCCCCTGAGGGCTCCGGCCGCCCTGCCGGACGGTCCGCCATCCAACCGGTGTGGTCAGCCTGCGCTGCAGGTGGCGCCGTTGAAGGTGAAGCCGCTCGGTGCGGCCGCGTTGCCGGTGTGCGTGGCCTGGAAGCCGATCGTCGTGGACTGCCCTGGCGCGAGCGCGCCGTTGTAGCTCACATTGGTCGCGGTCACCTGGCCGCTGGTGGGTGAGTAGGTGGCGTTCCATCCACTGGTGATGGTCTGTCCACCGGGGAGGGCGAACGCCAGCGACCATCCGTTCACCGCCGAGTTGCCGGTGTTGGTGATGGTGAACGAGAGCGACTTGGAGCTGCCGATCGGGACGGACCCGAAGTCGAGGGAGTCGCTGGAGAACTCCAGGTGTCCCTGGCCGGTGATGCCGGTGCCGTTGACCGGGACGCTCAGGCTGTGCGCGGCGCCGCCGCTGCTGGAGGTGATCACCAGGGCGTCGCTGTCCGCCGTGCTGCCGGTGGGCGTATAGGTCACGGAGGCCACGAAGGATCCGCCGGCGGGCAGCACCGTGCCCGCGGCCGGGATACCGGAGGCGGCGAACGGGCCGGAGGGCGGCGTGACCGAGTCGATCGTCTCCGCAGCGGTGCCGGTGTTGGTGATCTGCAGGTTCAGCGTCGAGGAACTGCCGGTGGGGATCTCTCCGAACCTCATCGCGTCGGGTGCCGGCCCGAGTCCGGGCTTGGTGCCGACGCCGTGGAGCGCGAACACCAGGCGTTGACCGTCCGAGAGGTTGGCGGTCAGTGTGCCGTTGACACCCCCGGTCGTCGTGGGCGTGAAGGTGACCGGCACGTCCAGCGTGGCGTCCGCCGCCAGGGCCGTGGGCTGCCCGGCCGTGGGCACGCTGAGGGGAGCGACCGAGAACCCGCCCGACGCCGATAGGCCGGTGATGTCGACGTCCTGTGTTGCTGTCAGTGTCATGTCGGCCGAGCCGCTGCTGCCCACGGCGACCTGGCCGAAGTCCAGGGGGGCCGCGGTCAGGGCGGTCCTGGCCGGGCTGCCGAAGCCGTACAGCACTCCGTCCCTGGTGCCGACGTACACCTTGCCGCCGCTGGCGGCCGGAGTGCTGAACTTGGTCGCCGTGCCGATCGGCGCCGACCAGAGGAGCTGCAGCAGACCGCGGCTGTCGGGGACGGGGCTGTAGGCGCGCAGCGTGCCGTTTGCCCCCGAGGCATGATCGGCCGAGACCATCCACACCAGGGCGCTGGAGTCGTCCCTGCCGTTGGAGGTCACCATGGGCGAACCGCTGGTGTAGCCGAACGAGTCCTGACTCTGGCCGGTGAGCGTGAGCGCGGGAGTCCCGCCGCTGCTCACGCCGTATCTGAGCGCCCGCAGCGGACCGTAGTTGCCCACCAGGTAGACGTAGCCGCCGTCGCCGCCCCAGAACGCCGGATGGCCCCACAGCCCCTGGTACGGGCCGGTCACGCCCACCGCGGCGTCGCCGCCCGAGGCTCCCTGGCCCATGCCGCCCAGGTTGTCGCGGTCGAGCAGGAACACCCGGCCGTCCTTGCCCTGCTGGACCAGCAGGTGCGGATGCTCACCGGTGCCGAAGCCGTCCGGCAGTGCCATCGGTGCGCCCGAGGAGATGTCCTGGTCGTTGAGGTCCAGGGTGGCGGCGTCGCCGGGACTGAAGAAGTCGGCTGTACTCAGGCTCTTGTCCGCGTTGACCTGAAGGCGGACCACGGACTCGGCCAGGGTGCCCTGGACGGTCTTGCCGGGCCCCGGGGCCGGGCTGATGCCGTTCCCGGTGCTGAAGAAGATCCTGCCGTCGCCGTCGGAGACCAGGCCGCCGCCGGACTGCCAGATGCCGGCCCCGCTGACGCTGGCACCGGTCTCCGTGGCCCACATGGAGGTGATGCTGTGCTCGGTGGTGCTCACCCCGACCACATAGCCGCGGTACGGCCGTGCGTCGCAGTGGCCGCCGAAGCCCGCGTAGACGACACCGCCCATCAGCAGGAGCCCAGGGCGCTGCTGCTCGTAGTAGGGGTCGAAGCTGACGCTCGGGTCGTTGGCGGCCCGGCCGGCGATGGTGACCGGCCACCCGGGGAGCTCGGTCCCGGAGGCCGGGTCCACCGCGTGCATCAGCCAGTTCGGGTGGCGGTGTGTGGAGGTGCCGTCATCGACCTTGGTGGTGAAGTAGACGGTGTGAGTCGTGGAGTCGTAGACGGGGGTCGCGGTGGCCCCGAGGGTGGGCGTCAGGTCGCCGCAGCCGATCGCCGAGGCAGGCCAGGCCGGCCCGTAGTTCCGGCTCCATTCGATCGCCCCGGTGGTTCGGTCGAGGCCGTAGGCGGTGTTGCTCTCGGTGACGGCGATGACCTGGTCGCCGACGACCAGCGGCTGGGCGTAGATCTGCCCCTCCAACCGGGTGGCGAAGAGCCGGCCGAACCCGGAGGACTGGACGACCGCCGGGGAGAGCCCGGATTCGTTCGGGTCCCAGTTGGTGCGCAGATTGTCGACCCCCTGGGTGTTCTGATCGGCCCGGGCTGATGGCGTCACCAGGCTGATGACCGTGCCGATCAGCGCGGCGGCGGCAACGGCGACGACGGCCGTGAGCCGCTCGCGCCGCCCGTCGCGGTGGCGCCCGCGACGCGACGGTATGGACAACCCTGCCACGCCGGACCTCCTCTGGGGTTCGCGCCCGGGGCGGTCACAGGCACGGGACAATATGTGAAGTCGAGGTGAATGTTCATACCATTGACTGGTCGGACCCTGTGCCACCTCGGCGCCCTTCGTTCCCCGATCGTCATCACGGGCCCAGGCGGGTGATGCACCATGGACGCTGTGCATGTGAGGGTGGCGGACCGTCAGCTCGGTGCAGGAGCGACGACTCCCGGGACCACACCTCGCCATCGGCGAGCACCCTTCCGCTGATCGGATGGAGCCATCGGCCCACTCGCCGTCCCCGCCGCACATCTCGCGATCGTGGTCACGGCCCGGCTCCGCGCACCTGCGCCTCACTGATGCTCGCCGAGGGCGTCGCCGTACGGACCATCACCCAACTGGGCCTACGGTTGCACCAGAAGTGACTCCAGGCGGTCGACCGTATGCGCGGTTTCTTCCAGCGGCGTCGCCCAGAGACTCACCGCCCGATCATGCTCGGAGCCTCGCTGATCCGCCGATCGAGGTAGTTGCGGGTGGGGGTGTCCCGGCGCAGGCGGGCCAGGACGATTGTGCAGAGGGCGGAGTTGGCTTGGCGGTCTCCGTCGCGGTTGAGTCTGCGGCGCTGGGTCTTGCCGGACGATGCCTCCACCGGGCTGACGCCGCGGACTGCGGCGAAGGATGCCTCACTGCCCATCCGGTCCGGGTTGTCGCCGACCGCTGTCAGCAACGAAGCAGCGGTGTCCGGGCCAACGCCGTACCGATTCAACAGCCTTGGCACGCAGGCAGTGATCGCAGTGGTGATCCGAGCGGCGAGATCGTTGACCTTCTCAAGCTCTCCTCCGGCAATTGGTCCTGACCGTGTCTGCCGAGACCGGATGGCCCTGCCTGGTCAGTTCGGCGGCCAGGCTGTTCTTGGCCGAGCGCAACGGTGATGACGATGAGGAAGGGGAAAGGAACGCAGGACCTCGAACGCAGCCAATGAGAAGGCATTGCCGAAGAAGTCAACGGCTGTGAGCGGCCCCCACCAGTCTCCCCGCCTGCCCGCAGGCGGTGCGCGGCTTGCGCCCGCTCGCGGGCCAGGTCAAGGCCAGGCCGGACCGCGCCGTGCGCCTCGGGCCGTTCGGGCGGGTGAGCGCCCTGCGGCCTGTCGTGCGACCACAGAGCACCCGCTACGTCGGGAGTGGCTCGTTGGAATGCGCCGAGCCCGAACGCTGTCAGGCGGAGTCTGTGGGCTCGGCGCCGAGTCTGGTTGCGGGCAGGTGGCGGGTGAAGGCACAGCTCGCCAGGGTGATGCCGCCGGCGGCGAGGATGGCGGCCCTGAGACTGCCGAGCTGGGCCTCGGCATACTGCTCCACCAGGGCGTCGGCCTCCGCTGCGGGGACGCCGGCCTGCTCGGCCGCGGCGCGTACCCGGTCGGTGCTCACAAAGCTCACACCCGCCTCCATGGCCACGCCGGTCTGCTGCCTCACCGCGCTCGAAATCCGCGGGTCGCCGGTGATCCGGTGGGTGAAAACGGCGACCAGGGCGCCGATCAGGAGGGAGCCGATGAGCGCGGTGCCCAGCGAGGAGCCCAGGTTCTGGGCCGTGTACTGCAGGCCGCCCACCTCGCTGCGGGCCTCCTCACCGACACTGGACTGCACCACGTTGCCCAGTTGGGAGGCCAGCAGTCCCATGCCGATCCCCAGGAGCGCCATGGCCCCGGCGAAGGACAGGTCGTCGATCCGCGGCCGGATGGTGGCCAGCAGCCACACGATGGCGGCCAGCAGCACCAGGAGCCCGCACCGCACCACCGCCCGCGGGGAGGCGAGCCGGCCGAGCAGGGGGCCGGACATGGAGGCCACCAGCATGGTGGCCGACACCGGCAGCAGCCGCAGGCCGGTCTGGAAGGCGTCGAAGCCCTGCACGACCTGCAGGTAGAGCGGGATGGTGAAGAACAGGCCGAGGAGGATGAGGTTCTGGTTCAGCAGGACGGCCAGACCTGAGCGCAGGCCCGGCACCGCGAACAGGGTGAGGCGGACCAACGGGTCGCGGCCGCTTGCCTCCCTGTGCCGCTCCCAGGATGTGAAGGCGTAGAGGACTGCGGCACCCGCGGCGATCGCGAACAGGGTCGGGGCGAAGCCGAGCACGGTGAAGGGGGCGTTGCGCGGGCGCACCCATCCCCAGGTGCCGCTCTGCAGCACTCCGAGCACCACCAGGGCCAGGCCGGCCACCGACAGCGCCGCCCCAAGGACGTCGAGCCGCACGCGCGGCCCCGGGCCGGGCGGTTCCTCGACCCAGCGCAGCAGGCACAGGATCGCCGCCACCAGGACCACCTCCGCGGCGAAGACCAGCCGCCAGGTCAGGTACGTGGTCACCCAGCCGCCGACCAGCGGGCCCACCGCGATGCCCGCTCCCGCCAGTCCGCCGATGACGCCGTAGGCGACGGCGCGGTCGCGGCCCCGATAGGCGCCGGCGACCAGTGCGGCGAGGGCAGGCAGTACCAGCGCGGCGCCGAGCCCCTCGATGACCGACCAGCCCAGCGTGAGCACCCAGAGCGCGGGTGCGACGGCGGTCAGGGCGGATCCGGTGCCGTACACGGCGAGCCCGACGCCGAACATACGGCGGCGGCCGGCCAGGTCCCCCAGCTTGCCGCCGGTGATCATGAAGGCGGCCATGACCAGGGTGTAGAGGGTGATGACGCCCTGGATGGCGGTGACGCTGGTGTCGAAGTCCTCCACCAGCCGACTGATCGAAACGTTCATCACTGAGGTGTCGAGCACCATCAGGAACTGGGCCGTCCCCAGGATGACCAGGGCCCGCCACCGCCTCACCGCACACCGCCCTCGTTTGCGCTCCGGCAGCCACGGAAGGGGATGCGGCGGGAGGCCGTCCCCGAGGCCGGTGCGAACCATGGCATACGCCCACCCCACCTGCAGTCCGGACGGTCTGCAACACGGCCGGGCAGGCGGGTGACGCCGGGCAGTGGGCTGCGAGGCCCGGGGCGTGCCGCCGTCCGCGGACCACGCTGGATCGAGCGGGCCCGGCGGTGGGGCGGCGACGCTCGACGGGATGGCCCTGTCCCGGCAGGTCCGGCGGACGTCCGATCCGCTCGGCCGTGAGGCAGATGAGGCAGCCCGCCGACGGGCCTACCGTGGGAGGTGAACCGGCGCCCGCTGCGGTCGGCGCGGGCCCCCGTCCCGGCACGGTGGTGAGAGCGATGTGCAGATGGCTGGCCTACTCGGGTTCCGCGATCCACCTGGAGGAGGTGCTGTACCGGCCCGCCCACTCGCTGATCGACCAGAGCCGTCACGCTCGGCTCGGGGTCGAGACGACCAACGGCGACGGCTTCGGCGTGGGCTGGTACGAGGACGACGGAGCCGGTGCGCAGCGCAACTCCGAGCCGGCGGTCTTCCGCGGCATCGGGCCGGCGTGGAGCGATGCCAATCTGCGGGAGCTGGCGCGGTGCGTCCGCTCGCCCCTGTTCTTCGCCCACATCCGGGCGTCCACCGGTACCGAGGTCCAGCAGACCAACTGTCATCCGTTCCGCCACGGCCGCTGGCTGTGGATGCACAACGGGGCGATCCACGGCTTCGCGGAGCTCAGGCGCGACCTGGTGCTGGCGGTGGATCCCCCGCTCTACCGCTGTATCCGGGGCTCCACCGACTCGGAGCTCATGTTCTACCTGGCGCTCACCTTGGGACTGCAGGAGGAGCCCCCGCGCGCCGTCGCGCGGATGATCGGGCTGGTGGAGGACGTCGCCCGGTGCCACGGTGTGCCCGACCCGCTGCAGATGACCGTCGCCGCCTCGGACGGGGTGCGCCTGTGGGGTTTCCGGTACTCCACCGCACGTGCCTCGCGTTCGCTCTTCTACAGCACGGACGTCACGACTCTCCGCGCCCTCTACCCGGACAACGAGGCTCTGCGGCAGCTCTCGGACGAGACACGCATCGTGGTCTCCGAACCACTGGGCGACCTGCCCGGCGCCTGGAGGGCGGTACCGGATTCCTGCTATGGCGTGATCCAGGCCGGCCGGGACGTGATGCACCCCCTCGAGCCCGTGATGCCCTGAACCCGCCCCGGCCCCGGGGGACGGTCGGCCGCTACCCGCGGGCGGTGCGGCAGGCGGTGGCGGCCAGCCGCCGCACCCAGTGCCAGTCCAGGGCCGGCTTGGCCCGGGGCAGCGCCGAGCATCCCACCAAGGACGGGCGGACCGTCCGCTTCGCGAACGACCCCCGGACCGCAATCCCACCTACGGGCCAACCCTGGAAAGGCAGCAGGGTCCTGTACATGATGCACCCCTCCGACCCGATCGTCTGGTGGAGCCCGCGCCTGATCCTCCGCGAGCCGGACTGGATCAGCCAGCCGCCCGGGAAGGACGTGCTCCGCGGCATGGTGCGGATCCCGTTCGTCACCTTCTGGCAGGTCACCGCCGACCTGCCGTTCTCGACCGGCGTCCCCGGTGGCCACGGCCACACGTACACGACCGAGTACGTGGACGGCTGGCACGCCGTCCTGCAGCCGCCCGGCATCTCCGCGCAGGACCTGGATGCACCACGCCCCACTACCCCGGCGCGTCTCCTTTGGGCGGCGCCGGGCCTCGGTGCGTTGTCCGGTTCCCGGGCTGCGGCGGCGGGACGGCTGAGCCGCCTCGACTCGCAAGGGTCGTCCCCTCAGCGGACCACGACGGTGACCGTCCAGGGCTTGCCGGTTGTGGTTGCGCTGGTGAGTTCGGCGGTGCCCGGTGCCCTGCCGACGAAGATCCCGGGCGTCACCCCCAACGGCGCGGTGAGCACACCGGTGCTGGTGGGGGCGAGCACCTGGGGGTCGGAGGTGCGGATCTGGCCCCAGCGGGCGGACTGCGCCGGGCTGCCGCCGGGGGCGCTGAGGAAGATGTCGATCTGCTTGCCGACGGGTAGGCAGTAGGCGCCGGAGTCCGTCTGGCTGAGCGAGCCCCAGGCGTGCGGCAGGGCCGCCGGGCGGGGCTGGTGGCAGCGGGGGGCCTGCGGGGTACTGGGGGCGGCGGACGGCGTGGCTGCCGTGGCGGCAGCGCACCCGCCGGTGAGCAGGGCGGTGGCGGCGAGCACGGCGGCAATACGGCCCGGTGGCATCGGCTTCCTTCTTTGGGGTGCGCTGCCGCCGCGGTCACCCGGCGGGAGCCGGTCGACCGCGGCGGCGGGGAGCGGTCAGTGCTGGTTGGTCGCGCTCACGTAGGAGTTGACGCAGCCTCCGCTGCCGCTGTTGAAGTTGTTGCTCCACAGGGACTGCACGGCGTAGTTGCTGCCGTTGAGGCTGACGACGGTGGATGCGCCCTGGCCGCTGGAGATCCAGGCGCACTTGTCGCCGTTCTCGTAGCCGGTCGAGTCCAACCAGCCGGTGCTGGCGGTCGGGTCGGTGAGCGTCTCGGCGTACTCGTGGCCGCCGACGATGGTCACGCCCTCGGTGGCGCTGCTGACCCCGGTGCTGCCGGTGGCCACGAAGCCGGCGCCGCAACTGCTGCCTGCGTCGGTGATGTAGGGGAAGTTGGTGTACGGCAGCGGGGCGCCGCTGCTGGTGGTGGTCTGATCGTGCCAGGCACAGTACTGGGTCTTGAATCCGCTGGGGGTCGAGCCGTGGGGCACGTCCACGATGATCTGGACGTTGTCGCCGGACACGCCGAAGTGCGAAGCAGCCTTCACGGCCTCGGCCGCTATCTGACTGTCGGAGGGACGGGTGGGCGCCGAGGCCGAGCTGTCCAGCCAGGTGCCGCCGACCGGGTTGGAGGCGGGGTGCCCGACCGGGGTCCCGGCGCCGTTGCACTGGGTGGTGCCGGTCGCCACGCCCTGGCAGTACTGGGTGGTGGAGGTGGACCAGGTGTCGCCGCTGCCGTACATGTGCTGGAAGAAGGAGAGCTGCAGCGCAGCCTCTCCCGACGGGTCGGTGGTGACGGTGGATCCGGTCCCCCACTGGGTGCCCCAGTAGACGATGTAGACCTTGGGGCTGGTGACCATGGCGCCGCCGCCGTACCTGAGGTTCGCGGTGCTCGCGGCCGCCTTGGCTGCGGTGTGCGCCGCATGCTTGGCGTGGCTGACGGTCTCGGGGGGCTGCGCGCCGGCGGGGGCGGCGGCGAACAGGGCGGTGGAGGTGAGTACCGCCGCGGTGGCGGCGGCACGGCCAAGGGTGAGGAAGCGCTGCAAGGGTGTGCCCTTCGAAGTGGTGTGGTCGGGGCTTATTGCAGGTGCATGTCACGTACGGGCATGGCGGAGTTGCCGTCAGGCCCGGAGAGGAACTGTCGCCGCCGTGAGCGGCGCCCGTCGTGCCGAGCAGTATTGGATCGCTGGCCGAGTACAGTCAACCATTGAGCGAGGAGCCCCGAACCTCCCGGCCGCACCGCATCTGCGCAGGCCAGGAACCTCATGGTCGCGATAGCGTCAAGAAGCGAGATGAACTCGACAAAGACCGGGGAGACATGGGATGAATTTCTGGCACGTTTACCCCGGCCCCATGATGAGCCATTCCCCGGCATTCCATCTGATGATCACCGCTGGTGGCAGCCCTGCGGTACGCGCAGCCCGACGATCCGCCATGTCTACAAGTTTGTAGACGGAACACCGTCGGTCACAGGTTCGGCGCGCCCGCCGCACCGGCAGGTCATCACGGTATCCACACGTCGGAGCCTTGATCCGGACGGCAGCACACGCGGACCATTGATGCGTCTTCGTCCCCGCTCCATCGATGCGTCGCCCAGTCGCGGGTTCTCGTCGCGGCCACTCACAGATCAGCGTCCACGGCCGCCCCCCACCC
>NZ_LIQR01000030.1:12106-13807 GCF_001418575.1 Peterkaempfera griseoplana | reverse complement strand
CCTGCCCGCGGGCAGGATCAGGGCGGTGCTGCGCGCGGAAGAGGACCGGACCGTCTCGCTGCGCTTCGGCCGCCCGGTGACCGGAGTGCGCATCGAGGGCGGCGAGCCGCTTCCCAGGGGCGCGGCCGGCGCGGTGCGGGTCGAGCTGCCGGCCGGCCGGGAGGTGGTGGTCCTCGCCGAGCCCGCCGTGCCCCCGCAGGGCAGGTGAGCCGGCGCTGAGCAGCGGCGGGCGGGGCGGTCGAGCGGTGCCGCCCCGCCCGCCGCGTCGCTTTGCGGGCCACTTGTCAGTGGCCCCGCGTAGGGTTCCTGATGCCGGATCCCGCAGGGCGACGGAGGTGGTCGACGATGACTGGACCGACAGCCGGGGCGGAGCTGACCCCTGCCCTGGAGGCACGGCTGGAGCAGCACCGCAGGGAGCTCACCGGATACTGCTACCGCATGCTCGGCTCCGCCTTCGAGGCGGAGGACGCGGTGCAGGAGACCCTGGTGCGTGCCTGGCGCTCCCATGACCGCTTCGAGGGCAGATCCTCCCTGCGCTCCTGGCTCTACCGGATCGCCACCAACGTCTGCCTGGACATGCTGAAGGGGCGCGAGCGCAGGGCCAGACCGATGGATCTCGCCTCCCCATCCACCGCGGACGCCGTGCTCACCCCCGGGCTGCCCGAGGCCACCTGGATCGGGCCGGTCCCCGACAGCCGGGTGCTGGAGTCCGGGGGCGACCCGGCGGAGCTCGCCGTGCAGCGGGAGAGCGTCCGGCTCGCCTTCGTGGCGGCCCTGCAGCGGCTGGCCCCCCGTCAGCGTGCCGTGCTGATCCTGCGTGAGGTGCTGCGCTGGCAGGCCACCGAGGTGGCCGAGCTGCTGGGCACCACCGTGGTCTCGGTCAACAGTGCCCTGCAGCGCGCCCGGGCCGCACTCGCCGCCTGCCGGAGCGGTGAGGAGCAGCAGGCGGAGCCGCTGGACGACGCCCAGCGCTCCCTGCTGGCCCGCTATGTCGACGCCTTCGAGCGGTACGACCTGGACTCACTCACCGCGCTGCTGCACGAGGACGCCACCCTGTCGATGCCGCCCTATCCGCTCTGGCTGCGGGGCCGCCGGGAGATATGCGCCTGGCTGGTGGGCACCGGGCGAGACTGCCGGGGCTCCCGGCTGCTGCCGGCGGGTACGGCCAACGGCGCCCCCGCGTTCGGGCAGTACCGCTCCGGCCCGGACGGCTCCCATGTGCCCTGGGCCCTCCAGGTGCTGGACGTCGCGGACGGCCGGGTGACCGGGCTGCACTCATTCCTCGACACCGCGGCGCTCTTCCCGCTCTTCGGCCTGCCGGACCGCCTGGAGCCGGCCGACGGGTGACTCCGGGCAGAGCGGCAGCACCTCGTCCAGGCCGGTCAGCGACAGCAGTGCCCGCAGCGCGCCGCCCGCCCCGCGCAGCCGCAGCTCCCGGCCCTGTCTGGCCGCGGTGAGCCGCAGCCGGGCCAGGGCGTCCAGCGCCGCCGCGTCGGGTGGCCCGAGCGCGCCCACGTCGCAGACCACCGGGTCGGCGCCGCTGCGCCGCAGCAGCACCTCCAGACGGTCGCAGAGGGCGGCTACCTGGGTACGGGCGACCGGGCCGGTCAGCACCAGCAGGGCCGTGCGCTGCGGGCCCGGCGGTTGTGGGCCCGCCGGTTGTGGGCTCGATGGCTGCCTGTCCGGTGGTTGTGCGTCCGG
>NZ_LIQR01000030.1:0-12067 GCF_001418575.1 Peterkaempfera griseoplana | reverse complement strand
GTTGTGGGTCCGGTGGTTGTGAGCCTGCCTGGTGTGGGCCCGATGGCTGCGGGTCGGTCTGCAGTGGGCCCCGGGGTTGCGGATCCTGCGGCCGGCAGCCGGGCGGCGGTCTGCGGGGTGCGCTCACGGTCGGCCTCCTGTCCGGGGTCCTCACAGGTGCAGACCGGCGCGCCGCCGCAAACTCATCCCGCGGCCCGGTGGCCCACCGGACCCCGGCCGGCCACCCCGGCCGCCCACCCCGACCGGTCGGCACCCCGACTTGCCCGCACCTCTACGGACCGCACCCCCGGGTGTATCGACCGGCAGGGTTGCCGGCTCGACTGACGGGTGGCTCTCCTTCGCGTGCGCACACGGCTGTGGTGGCAGCCCCGCGCGAAGGACTC
This sequence comes from Peterkaempfera griseoplana, assembly GCF_001418575.1. Lineage (GTDB taxonomy): Bacteria > Actinomycetota > Actinomycetes > Streptomycetales > Streptomycetaceae > Peterkaempfera > Peterkaempfera griseoplana. The sequence continues at coordinate 11,684 of NZ_LIQR01000030.1, read as the reverse complement.
GGCTCCGGTGCGACGTCCGGGATCGGCACTGGGCGGAGCTGAGCCCGGAGATGTGGCCGGCGGGGCGGATGCCCGCACCCCTGACGCCCGCCCGTCGGTCCGGGGCGTCAGGGGTGCGGGTCTCACGGGAGTCCTGGCCGGCCCGTGCCTTCCGTGCGCCCCGCAGGATCTATTCGGCCCAGGCGCGCTCCAGCAGGGTGCCGAAGGTGGCGGGCTCTCGCCCGATCAGCTCGGCCAGCGTCGAGTCGACGGCGGCGAACTCGCCGTTCCTCGCCGCTGCGAAGATGCTCAGCAGGAGGTCGGCGATCGGGGCGGGGGCGCCGTGCGTTAGTGCCTGCTCCCGGAAGGCGTCGTCGGAGACGACGGTGCGGGTGAAGGGCCGTCCGGTGGCCCGGGACGCGATCTCGGCGGCGGCGCCGAAGTCGAGCGTCGCCGCGCCGGTGAGCGGAGGGGTGGGCCCCTCGAAGCGGCCCTCCTCGGTGAGGATCGCCGCGGTGGCCTCGGCGAGGTCGTCGTGGCCCGTCCAGGCGACGGGGCCGTCGGCGGGGAGGGCGATGTCGCCGGTGCGGCGGGCGGACTCCAGGAACTGCAGGGCGCTGGCCGCGTAGAAGCCGTTGCGCAGCGCGGTCCAGGGCAGGCCGGTGGCGCGCAGCAGGTCCTCGGTCCGGGCGTGGTCCCGGCACGGCTGGAAGCGGGAGTCGTGGTCGGCGCCCATCTGGCTGGTGTAGAGGATGCGGCCGACGCCGGCCTTCACGGCGGCGTCGATGGCGGTGCGATGGCCGGTGACGCACTCCTCGCCCGCACGATCGAGGGAGACGAGGAGCAGCTGCTCGGCCCCCTCGAAGGCGTGCACCAGCGAGGCGGGGTCGTCGAAGTCGCCCTGCCGGACACGAACGCCGCGGTCGGCGAGGTCCTGGGCCTTGCGGGGGTCGCGGACGCTGACGCCGACGCGGTCGGCGGGGACGCGCTCCAGGAGGCGCTCGACGGTGCGGCGGCCGAGCTTTCCGGTGGCTCCGGTCACGATGATCATGGGGCTCTCCCGTTGCTGTTTCCAGTGGAATCATTCTGACGGTAACACTGGAATATCGGTGGAACCAAATCTTCGATACCATCGATCCATGGCCACCCGCGACACCACCGACAGCCCTCGTCACCGCATCGTCGAGGCGGCCGTCGAGCTGTTGGAGAGCGGCGGCCCGGACGCGGTGAGCACCCGGGCGGTCGCCGCCGCGGCCGGGGTGCAGCCGCCGGCGATCTACCGCCTCTTCGGCGACAAGGAGGGGCTCCTGGAGGCCGTCGCCGAGCACGGCTACACGCAGTTCCTGGAGAGCAAGCGCGCGCAGCTCGACCCCGACCCGCAGGACGCGGTGGAGGAGCTGCGCCGCGGCTGGGACCTGGTGGTGGAGTTCGGGATCTCCCGCCCCTGGCTCTTCGCGGTGATGAACAGGGCCACCGGCCGGGGGGCGGACATGGCGCACCGCGCGGGCCTGGAGATCCTCCACGGGCGGGTGCGCCGCCTGGCGGCCGGGGGGTGGCTGCGGGTCGACGAGGAGCTGGCCGCCCAGATCATCCAGGCCACCGGTCGAGGAGCGGTCACCACCTGGCAGTCCACCCCGGCAGAACGCCGCAATCCGGCGCTGCTGACCGCTCTCCGCGAGGCCATGGTCGCCGCCATCACCCGGGCCGAACCGACGGTCCCCGCCGCGGAGACCGGCCCCGCCGCGGCAGCCCGCGCGCTGCGCGCCGCCCTCCCTGACGATGCCGACGTCCTCAGCGAGGCCGAGCAGCATCTGCTGCGCGAGTGGCTCACCCGACTGGCGGACAGTGGTGCACCGTCTCGCTGATGGTGCGCCAGGGGTCCTCGTTCGATGAAGCGGCGTCCGCCGGGAACGGCCGCAGGCAGCGACACGGCTCCGCCCGGCGTCGTCTTAATCCGTCACGCCCCGCCGGCCTCGACCGCCTCTCCATCACCGGGCAGCTGGTGCTCCGACCGGGATGGTTCACCGGGGCGCCACTGCTGGGGGTGTGGTGGCTGAGCCTGTCCGTGCACGCAGGTTGACCGACCAGGGGGACAGAAGCTGCAGCAGACCGTGCGCCGGGGAGGCACCGACTCGGTGCGTCACCGGCGGCCGATGATGCTGCTGGCCTCGGCCGGCGGGAACCCACTCGCGGTGCTCGCGAGACTGGTCCAGGCCGACGAGGACACGGGCCGGGACGTGATCCACCGGTTCGACGACGGCCTCGACTCGGCAGCCTGATCGATCCAACGCGATGACGTCGAACCAACACCACGCCGACAGCAGGGGCGGGACCGGCCTCGTGATCACGGCAGCAGGCAGCAGCCGACGGGGCCCGTAAGCCGACGGGGCCGGGGCGCTGCTCGGCGCCCCGGCCCCGTGGAGGGCAGGCGGGTCAGCCGGTGGCCACCTGGACCTCCGAGTAGCCCAGCACCACCGCGCCGTCGTCCCACACCACCGATCCCAGATAGCGGCGGCCGGGCTGGAGCCCCGACCAGTCCAGGCGGAAGCCCGGCTGATCGCCCACGCCCACCTGGGCCGACGCCGGGTCGATCACGGCGTTGCCCGCCGCGGTCCCGTCCAGCAGCCAGCCGTCCACGGTCACCGGCACGGTGCCGTTCCCGTGCCTGGGGGCGGACCGCAGATCCGCGAAGAGCACCCAGTCGCCCGCCCCGGGGCTGCGTACCTGCACCGTCTCGTTGGCCGTCCCGTCCCTGGCGCCGGTGGCCCACAGGGTCAGCGCACCCGTGGCCGACCGCCGGTAGAGATAGAGGTCCACATCGGTGCCCCGGGGGTGGTCCGCGGCGTAGGTGGCGAAGCGCAGCAGCCGCGTCCCCGAGGGCACGGTGGCCGTGCGCATCGCGGTGTGGTCGCCGGCCGCGGGCCGGGTGGTGTCGAAGAGCGCCCCGGTGGCGTCGTGCAACGGGTTCACCGTCGGCTCGGCCGCGGTCAGCCCGCGGACCCTGGCGTTGAGGGTGCCCGCGTAGCCGGTCTGCGGGGAGAGGGTGACGGAACCCTGGACGCCCTGCTCCGACGCCTCGGGCGCGGCCGTGAGGGCCACCGCCTTGACGGCGATCGGGCTGTGCACCGTGTGCCGGCCGTCGGACCAGGTCAGCGCCCCGAAGGCCCAGCTGCCCAGCGGCGCCCCGGCACGGGTCAGGGTGACCTGGAAGCGGGCGTCCTCACCGGGCCGCAGGGTGAGCTCCGAGGGGGTGACCGTGGCGGTGAACCCGGCCGGGGCCTGGACCGAGGCCCGGTAGACGGCCCTGGCGCCGCCGACGTTCACCACCCGGCGCAGCACGGTGCGGGTGCCGGAGAGCGAACCGACCGATATCGACGGGTAGTTGAGGTCGCTCGGCAGGGTCCTGGGCACTCGGTCGCAGTCGGCGGCGCCGGTGGTGGCGGGCAGCTGCTGGCCGATCGCGCAGACATAGCGCTGCCAGTCCCGGCGGCCCGCCGGGTAGACCAGACCGGGGTCGAAGGCGCGGGCTGCGTCGATGTGCCCGGCACCGTAGTTCAGCGGGGTGGCCGCCGCGCCGGAGGCGTCCTTGATCGGAGCGCCCTGGTTGTCGGTGCGGTAGGCGGTGGTCATCAGCGCCGACTTGACCTCGGCCGGGGACCACCCGGGGTGCCGGGAGAGCAGCAGCGCGGCGACACCGGCGACCTGCGGGGCCGACATCGAGGTGCCGGACATCGCCCCGAACCCGTTGCCGCCCGCGGTGGCCGGGGCCACCCCGGCGATCACATCCACCCCCGGGGCGGTGAGGTCGGGCTTGAGCAGGTCGCCGCCGCCGGCCACGGCCGGGCCGGGGGAGGAGAAGGAGGCCATGGCGGGCGCCGGGGCGGTCCAGGTCTCGGCGGCCGACAGCGAGGCGGTGGCCCCGGTCCCGGCGGCGTACGCGGCCACCTGCGGTCCGTCGACCTGGTCCAGATGGACCGTCGGCACGAAGTGGTAGTCGGCCTCAAGGGTGTCCGCGGTGGGGTTGTAGAGCACCATGCCGACCCCGCCGGCCTGCTGTACCGCCCTGGACTTGTCGGTGCGGTCGTTGCCGCCGCGCCGGCAGACCACGATCCGTCCCCGGGTCCTGGCCGGGTCCAGGGTGCCGGACCAGCACTGCGACACCTGCACGGGGTCCGCTCCGTCCAGTCCCAGCGTCGGTGAGTCGGCCAGCGGGGCGCTGGGGACCGCGGCGCCGGTACCGACTCCGGTGAAGGTGCGCCCGTCGCCCAGGGTCAGGGTGGTGCGGTAGCGGCGGTCGTGGGTGGAGGCGGCGACCGTGGTCTCCCACGGGGCGTTGTGGGCCACCGAGCCGGCGGTGCCGGTGTTGCCGGCGCCGGTGGCCACGAAGACCCCGGCGTGCGCGGCGTTGTAGAAGGCGGCCTCCACGGGGTTCACCAGGGAGCTGGTGGAGCCGGATATGGAGTAGTTGAGCACGTCGACGCCGTCCGCGACGGCCTGGTCGATGGCGGCCACGGTGTCGGCGGAGCCGCAGGAGATGTTGCCGTCCGCGTCGACCACCCAGCAGGCCTTGTAGACGGCGAGGCGGGCGGCCGGGGCGACACCGGTGGTCTCGCCCACCGCGTTGCCGTTGATCACGGCGGCCACCCCGTGGTCACCGGCCGCGGTGGACGCGGTGTGGGTGCCGTGTCCGGCGTAGTCGCGGGGGGAGAGGTACTCCGCGGCGACCGGGGTGACGCCCTGGTCGTACCAGCGCGCCCCGATCACCTTGTTGTTGCAGCTGACTGGGGCCTCCTCGCCGGGGTCGCAGCTGCCCCGCCACTTGTGCCGGATGGCCTTGGCGTCCGGACGCGGCTCGGGCAGCGGGGCGAAGAGCGGGCTGTCGGGGGAGTACCCGGAGTCGATCACACCGATGACCACCCCCTCGCCGGCGTGGTCCGCGCCGCCGAGGCGCTGGTCCCAGACGCCGCCGTCACCGGTGAGCCCGAGGAAGTCCGCGGTGGAGACGGTGTCCAGCTGCAGCTGCTCGTCGGGTACGACCGAGACCACGCCGTCCTCCGCGGCGAGCTGGGCGGCCTGCTCGCCGGAGAGCCGTGCGGCGAAGCCGTTGAAGGCGTAGTCGTAGGTGTAGACGGGGTGCACCCCTGGTACCCCGGCCAGCACCTCCCCCCGCTGCTGCTCCAGATGCCCCCGGTAGGAGCGGGCGGCGGCCGAGTCGGGATCGGCCCGTTCGCCGGAGTCCGCTCCGGTCGCGGCCAGTCCGTCGACGCCTCCCTGGTAGGAGGCGACGGGATCGTCGGCGAGCTGCACGATGTACAGGCCGTCGGCGGGCGTGCTCGGCCCGGCCGCCCGGCCGGGTGCCGCCCCGACCAGTACGGTCGCGGCGACGACGGGACCCAGGACCAGACTGCCGAGCAGCCGGGACCTGCGACAAAACACCACGGTGAGGGTCCTCCCCTGGAACTTGCATCTCCCATGCGCACATATGTGTGCGATGTGTGCACCATCCGAGCAGAAGAGGGCCATGGTCCGCCGGGGAAGCGGGAATTCAGCCGAAGCGGCCGTTCACGGTGGCCGATCCGGCCGATCCGTCCTGACCGCTGGCGGTGACCGAGTAGCGGTCCTGGCTGACGTCGCGGTCGCCCGCGTCATGGTGGAACTGCGAGGCGAAGAGGTAGGTGCCGGGCTGCAGGACCACGCCCTGACGCAGGGTGAAGCGGTAGACGATCTCGCTGTCGCTGTCCTCGGGGGTCTCGGCCAGGTCGGCGGGGGCGAGTTCGGTCCAGTCGCCGCTGCGCACCGCGCCGTCGGTACGGGCGATGCGCACCTCCACCTGGAGGGTCCGCAGCGGCACGGTGGTCGTCACATAGATGTTGCTCTGGGTCCAGACGTCGGTGGAGTGCCCGTCCACGGACCCCTGCGCCCGCAGGAAGTGGTCCTCCTGGGGCGCGCCGGTGCTGACCGTGACCACCCCGCCGGCCGTCGGCTGCGAGGTGCCGCCGAAGGTGTCGGTGCTGCCCGGCTCCGGGGACGAGGGGCCGGCGGCGCTGCTGGTGGTGGAGGCGGGCGGTGCCGCCGGGGCGGAGGTGTGCGGCCGCGGCGATGCCCCGGGGTTGCCGCCGTGGGCCGTGGGGCCGCTGTGGTGGGCGCCCGGTGACGGACGTGCGGCGTCGGGCGGGGCCAGCGGCCCGTCCGAGATCCTGATCGAGGGGCGGTCGTCCTGCTGGTAGGCCGTCGCCACCCAGGCGGCGGCGCCGCCGACGAGCATCAGCGACCCCAGCGCCGCCCCCGCGCCGGAGAGCCGCACGGAGCGCCGCAGCGGCGACCGCAGCCCGTCGTTGCGGACCTCGGCGCCGTACCGGTCCACCAGCTGGGCCTGCTCCAGGCGCCGCAGGATGTACTCGCGGTCGGGGGCGTGCCGGGCCGCCTCGCCCTGCAGCGCGGCGCGCAGCCCGCTGTCCCGGGCGGCCACGCGCTCCTGCTCCTGGCCCGGCATCACTCCTCCTCCCGATTTCCCCCGACGGTTGCCACGGACCGCCGTCCGCGGCGCCGCGGCGGTGCCCGGCGCTGTGCGGCGGGCGCGCCGCCGCCCAGAGGCCGGCCGACGGCGGGTTCCCGGGCATCGTACGGGGCTCCGGTCGAGCCCGGTCGCAGCAGTGCCTCCAGTTGGGCGGCGCCGCGCGAGGTCTGGCTCTTGACCGTGCCCACCGAGATGCCGAGCACTCTGGCGGTCTCCTGCTCCGAGAGGTCGAAGGCGTGCCGCAGTACCACGCACGCCCGCTTGCGGAACGGGAGCCTGTCCAGGGCGGTGCGCACGTCGACCACGGCGGGCACGTCGGGGTCGTCGGAGCGGTCCCGCCAGAGCGCGGCGACCACGCCCACACGGTGCCGCTCCCGGGTCAGCGAACGTATCCGGTTGCGGGCGAGGTTGGTGACCACCCCTCGGGCGTAGGCCGCGGGCCGCTCGGCGGCCCGCACCCGGTCCCAGTGGCGCCACACCTCCACCAGGGCGTCCGCCGCGAGATCGTCGGCGGAGTCCGGGTCTCCGGTGAGCAGGTAGGCCAGGCGGGAGAGTTCGGCGTGGTGGCGCTCGAAGAAGTCGTGGAACTCCCGCGCATCGGCAGTGTCCTGGGGAATCTCCGCTCTCCCTCCGTGCCCGCCCACGGTACGGCGTGGGCTCAGGCCGGCTCTGTGCTGCCCCGGCCGATGCGCCCAGGACCACCGGGCCGATGCGGCCCAAGGTGCGCCCGCATCCGTCAGCAGGGCGGACACCGGGTGTCTACCCGGCGTTCGGCTGTGTGCAGCGGGCTGGATGAGACTAGCAGCGTTGCGGCCCGAGCACCCAGGGTTGTGACAGGGCCTCATCAGTAAAGCCGGGGTCTACTGCCGGTAGCCCGCCAGGAACCGTCCGATCCGGCTGATCGCCACCTCCAGATCGTCCGCCCTCGGCAGGGTGAGGATGCGGAAGTGGTCCGGGCGCGGCCAGTTGAAACCGGTGCCCTGCACGACGTGGATCTTCTCCCGGAGCAGCAGGTCGAGCACGAAACGCTCGTCGTCCTCGATCCGGTGCACGGCCGGGTCCAGCCGGGCGAAGGCGTACAGCGCTCCCTTGGGCTTGACGCAGCTCACCCCCGGGATGTCGTTGAGCGCCCGGTACGCCACGTCGCGCTGCTCGGCCAGCCTGCCGGTGGGCAGCACCAGGTCCTGGATGGACTGCCTGCCGCCCAGCGCCGCCTGCACCGCGTACTGCGCGGGGACGTTGGGGCAGAGCCGCATCCCGGCGAGCATGGTGAGGCCCTCCAGGTAGTTGCCCGCGTGGTGCTTGGGACCGGAGACCACCAGCCAGCCGGAGCGGAAGCCCGCCACCCGGTAGGACTTGGAGAGCCCGTTGAAGGTCAGCACCACGACGTCCGGCGCCAGCGCGGCCAGGCAGTGGTGCTCCACGCCGTCGTAGAGGATCTTGTCGTAGATCTCGTCGGCGAGGACCATCAGCTGGTGGCGCCGCGCCAGGTCGAGGATCCCCTCCAGGATCTCGCGCGGATAGACCGCCCCCGTCGGGTTGTTGGGGTTGATGACCACGATCGCCTTGGTGCGGTCGGTGATCTTGGAGGCCATGTCCTCCAGGTCCGGGAACCAGTCGGACCCCTCGTCGCAGAGGTAGTGCACCGCCCGGCCGCCGGCCAGGGTGACGGCCGCCGTCCACAGTGGGAAGTCCGGTGCGGGGACCAGGACCTCGTCGCCGTCGTCGACCAGTGCCGTGACCGCCATGGAGATCAGCTCTGAGGCTCCGTTGCCCAGGTAGACGTCGTCCACCTCGACGCCGGGGACGCCCCGCTGCTGGTAGTACTGGGCCACCGCCCGGCGGGCCGGCAGGATGCCGCGGGAGTCGCTGTAGCCGTGGGCGCGCGGCAGATTGCGGATGATGTCCTGGACGATCTCCTCCGGCGCCTCGAACCCGAAGAGGGCGGGGTTGCCGGTGTTGAGCCGCAGCACGCTGTGGCCGGCCTCCTCCAGGGCGTTGGCCTGCTCGATCACCGGCCCGCGGATCTCGTAGCAGACCCCCGCGAGCTTGCCGGACTGCCGGAACTCCATGTGCGGCCTCCCCTTCCTCGGAGCGTGCGAACCTCGGTGCAGCTTGGTTGTACCAAGTATGGACTTGGAAAGTCCAACCATATGGCTATGCTGACCCCATGCCGCGCCGAAGCTACGCCCACTACTGCGCCGTCGCCCGAGCCCTGGACACCGTGGGGGAGCGCTGGACCCTGCTGATCGTCCGTGAACTCCTCGCCGGGCCTCGCCGCTACACCGACCTCCACGCCGACCTGCCCGGCGTCTCCACCGACGTCCTCGCCTCCCGGCTCAGGGAACTGGAGGCCGACGGACTGGTCGAGCGCCGCCGCCTCGGACGCGCCGCCAACAGCCACACCTACGAGCTGACCCCCCGCGGCCGCGCCCTGCGCCCCGTCCTCGCCGCGCTCGCCGCCTGGGGAGCCGCCGAACTCGGCACCCCGGCCCCCACCGAGGCCGTCCGGGGCCACTGGCTCGCCCTCCCCCTCCTCCAGGTCCTCGGCGAGGCCGCCCCGCAGACCTCCGGCACCGCCGAGATCCGCCTGCCCGGCGGCCCCTTCCACCTGATGCTGGACCCGGCCGAGCCCGCCTGGGCCGACGGACCGGCGGACCGGCCGGACGCCGTCCTGACGCTCGACGAGACCACCGCCGCCGCCCTCGCCGAGCACCGCACCACCCTGGGCGCCGCAGCCGGGCAGCAGCACCTCACCGTCCTCGGCGACTCCCCGCTGGCCGAGGCGCTGCGCGCCGCCGGATAGTCCGGAGGCGCCGCTGCCCGGACCCCGGCTGACATAGCCTGCAGACATGACGTCGCAGCCGCACCGATACGAACTGGCCCAGGTCAACATCGCCCGACTGCTCGCCCCGCTGGACAGCCCCCGCCTGGCTGACTTCACCGCCGCACTCGACCCGGTCAACGCGCTGGCCGAAGGCGCCGACGGCTTCGTCTGGCGCCTCAAGACGGAGGACGGCGATGCCACCGCCGTCCGGGTCTTCGACGACGACTGGCTGATCGTCAACATGTCCGTGTGGCGGGACCCGCAGGCCCTCCTGCACTTCGTCTACGACACCGCCCACCGCGAGGTGCTGAAGCGGCGCCGTGAGTGGTTCGCCAAGGAGACCGAGGCCATGGTCGCGCTGTGGTGGGTGCCGGCGGGGCAGCGCCCCACCGTCGCCGACGCCGAGGAGCGGCTGAGGTCGCTGCGTACCCACGGCCCCACCCCGGACGCCTTCACCCTGCGCGAGATCCTCCCGGCCCCGGTCGCCGCCACCGCAGCGGACTGAGCACCCGTCGGCTGAACACACGCTGACCGAACACCCGCCGACCGAGCACCCGCCGACCGAGCACCCGCCGACCGAGCACCCGCCGGGCACGGGACGCAGCCGCCGCCCGGGCCCGTACCGACAGCGGCTGTCAGGCCGGGTGGCCGAGGCCGTCGGTGTGCTGGAAGGTGCGGCCGGTGCGGTCCGGGACGGCGGAGGCGGGGCCCAGCCGGTGCTCCCGGCCGCGCCGCTGGTACACCTGCTCCCCGAAGAGCCAGAAGTGCAGGTCCATCAGCTGCGGCGGCCACAGCACCAGCCCCGCCCCGCCGATGCGGCCCTCGCCGTTGCGCCGGGCCAGCCGGGCCAGCGGGTCCAGCAGGTCCAGTCCGGCGGGACGGCCGGCCACGGCGGCGGTGGTGGCCGCGGCGACCAGGTCGGCCAGCTGCAGATGCGGCACCAGGTGCGAGGGCGCGGTCAGGATCGGCAGCGTCACCCGCTCCGGTGCGACATGCGAAGTACCGGACTCGGTGAGCTCCTTGGCGGCGCGCAGCCAGGTCCCGCCGCCGTGCCCCGGCTCGTCCGCGATCACCACCCCGCGGGCGTCCTGCTCGGCGAGGAACCGCTCGATCCGCTCGTAGAGATAGGCGAGGATCGCCGGCTCCACGCGGTCCCGCATCGGCCAGTCCAGATGCCCGCGGTCCCACACCACCACCGCCGAGCGGATGCCCAGCTCCACGGCGTGCTCCAGCATGCCGCGGCGCAGCGCGGAGCGCAGCCTGGGCCCGGCGGTGCGCCAGAAGGACGGCGCGGCCCGGCCCGGGTTCCACTTGAGCTCCACCTCCGGTGGGACACCGAGCTCCCCGCGCAGCTCCGCCAGCCGGGCGGCGTACGGAGCCAGCGCCCCCTCGGGGACGAACACCGCGCCCAGGGCGACCAGTTGACCCAGCCCGGCACGCGGCACCTGGTCCGTCTTGCTGTCGTCGACGAAGACCATCCACATGGCGTCGTGCCTCCCCGGGAACGGCGGACCCCGAGGGATGTATCGCCGGTGGGAGGCCACCTCATGCAGACCTGGGCACACCGGCCGTCCACCCGTCCCGCGCCCCATGGCCGAGCGCCGCCCGCCGCACTACGCTGCGCCCGAAGAGCGCGGCCCCGCGCCGCCCCCAACCCAGCCGAACGGGGTGATGGCCGTGCCCAGCCCGTGGATCGCCTGGCCGCAGGGGACCGACCCCGCCGCCGCCCGCCGCGCCGCAGCCGGCGCCCATGAGTCCTTCGTCAGCACCGGACGGGCCGACGGCATCCGGCCCGTGGTGCTGGCCTCCTGGCGGCGCTGCGCGCGCAGCGGCGTCGACCCCGAGCACACCACCCCCGCGATCGCCCTCTCCGAGGAGCAGCTGCGGCAACGCCGCCGCGACCACCCGCTGGCGGCCGTCCTCCCGCTGGTGCGCAGCCTGCTGGTGGAGCCGGCCGCCGACACCGGTCAGATCGTCGCCGTCGCGGACGCCGCCGGCCGGCTGCTCTGGGTGGAGGGCCACCCCCGACTGCGGCTGCGCGCCGAGCAGATGGGCTTCCTCCCCGGGGCCTGCTGGCTGGAGGAGGAGGCCGGGACCAACGCCCCCGGCACCGCGCTGGCACTGGACCACCCCGTGCAGATCTTCGCCGGTGAGCACTTCTCCCGCGCCGTCCACCCGTGGAGCTGCGCCGCGGCCCCGCTGCACGACCCGCGTACCGGTGCGCTCCTCGGCGTGCTGGACGTCACCGGCGGCGACCATGTCGCCGCGCCGCAGGCACTCGCCCTGGTACGGGCCGCCGCGGCCGCCGCCGAGGCGGAGCTCCGGCTGCGGCAGTCCACTCCCCGCCCCGCTCCCCGGGTC
>NZ_LIQR01000003.1 GCF_001418575.1 Peterkaempfera griseoplana | reverse complement strand
CGGCGGATCCGCGCGCGGCGGCACGTCGGGCGGCTCGGCCGCCGGAGGCGGGGCCGGCGGCGGGGCCGGCGGCGGAGGGACGGGCGGCGGCACCGTGGCGGTGAACACCCCGGCGGTGCGTGCGCTGCCGATCTGCCCCACCTCCAAGCTCTCCCTGGAGCTCGCCAGCGCGCAGAACGCCTACCAGCCCAAGGAGCGCCCGCGTTTCGAGCTGACCGTGCGCAACTCCGGCGGTGCCTGCCGGGCCGACCTGGGCCGGCTGGCCTCGGTGGTCACCGTCAGCGCCGCCAGCGACGGCCGGGTGTGGTCCTCGGGCGACTGTCCCACCGACCGCACCGCCAAGTGGGTCGGCATCGCCGCCGGCAGCTCCGTCACCGAGACCTTCGTCTGGGACCGCAGCCGCTCCACCCAGCAGTGCGTCAGCCCCGCCCCGGGCGGCAGTGCGGGCGACGGCGTCTATCTGGTGCAGGCGGACCTCAGCGGGGTCTCCGGCAGCCCGGTCACCGCCCGGGCGTCCTTCCGCCTGGAGAGCTGAGGCCCCGGATCGCACCGGTCCGACGAAGCCCGGGGCACCGGCCCCGGGCACAACGGCCTCCCGGCGTACCGAAGCCCGCACGGCCGGGACTTGCCCGGCCGAATCCCGGGACGGTCAGCGGCCCGGGCCGCCGAAGCCCGGGAAGAGCCGCCGCTCTCAGACGTAGCGCTCCAGGATCGACGACTCGGCGAGGCGGGAGAGGCCCTCACGGACGGACCGGGCGCGGGCCTCGCCCACGCCGTCGACCGTCTGCAGGTCGTCGACGCTGGCGGCCAGCAGCTTCTGCAGCCCGCCGAAGTGCTCCACCAGCCGCTCGATGACGGTGTTGGGCAGCCGGGGCACCTTGGCCAGCAGCCGGTAGCCGCGCGGTGAGACGGCGGAGTCCAGCGCCTCGGGAGTACCGGGGTGGCCGAGCGCCTTGGCGACCGCCTGGACGTCCAGCAGCTCGGTCTGGCTGAGCATGTCCAGCTCGGCCAGCACGTCGTTGACGGTGCGGCCCCGCTTGGCGGCCCGCTCCGGGAAGTAGTCGCGGGCCACCAGCTCGCGCTCCGGCTCCACCCCGGCGATCAGCTCGTCCAGCTGGAGGGAGAGCAGCCGGCCGTCGGTGCCGAGCTCGACCACGTACCCGGCGATCTCGGCGGCGATGCGGCGGACCATCTCCAGCCGCTGGGCGACGGCCGTGACGTCGCGGACGGTGACCAGGTCCTCGATCTCCAGCGCGGAGAGGGTGCCGGCCACCTCGTCCAGCCGCAGCTTGTAGCGCTCCAGGGTGGCCAGCGCCTGGTTGGCGCGGGAGAGGATCGCCGCGGAGTCCTCCAGGACCCGGCGCTGGCCGTTGACATAGAGCGCGATCAGCCGCATGGAGTGGCTGACCGACACCACGGGATAGCCGGTCTGCTTGTTGACCCGCTCCGCGGTGCGGTGCCGGGTGCCGGTCTCGTCGGTGGGGATGGAGGAGTCGGGCACCAGATGGACGCCCGCCCGAACGATCTTGGTGATGTCCTTGTCCAGCACCACCGCGCCGTCGAGCTTGCACAGCTCCCGCAGCCGGGTGGCGGAGAACTCCACGTCCAGGACGAAGCCGCCGGTGCACAGCGGCTCGACCGTCTTGTCGAAGCCCAGCACGATCAGGCCGCCGGTGTTGCCGCGCAGCACCCGCTCCAGGCCGTCCCGCAGGGCGGTGCCGGGGGCGACTGCGCTGAGGGAGGCACGCACAAGGGCCTCCTCGCGGGGGGACTTCTCCGCCCGGTCGTTGGATGCCACTGGACTCCCTCGGTCGGCCGGCGGTGCGGTCTGCCGACGTTCTGCCATGGTGCGATCAGGGCAAAGTTTACCGTCGGGCGGCGGGTGAGGGTGGCGGGTCGGGACAGGGGCGGGTCAAGAGAGGTTCAGAAGGGCTCGGGCACCGCCTCCGGCTCGATCGGATCCCAGCCGTCCTCCCCGCTCCAACCGCCGGAAACACCCCCCTGACCGGCGCCCGGTGCCGGAATGTCAGCGGCGGCGCGGGACCGCGGCCTGCGCGCCGGGCGCTCGCCCTCGGCCTGCGGGCGCTCGCCGCCGGAGCGGCGGCGGCCCGGGATCGCCTTCAGCGCCTCCCCGATGTCCGCCACCTCCACGACCGTCATCCCCGGGGGCACCTTGCCGGGGTCGGGCGGCACCAGGGCATGGGTGAACCCCAGACGGTGGGCCTCGGCCAGCCTGCGCTGCACACCGTTGACCCGGCGGACCTCGCCGGCCAGCCCCACCTCGCCGATGGCCACCAGATTGCTGGGCAGCGGGGTGTTGGCGGCCGAACTGGCCACCGACAGGGCGATGGCCAGGTCCGCGGCCGGCTCGGTGAGCCGCACCCCGCCCACGGTGGCGGTGTAGATGTCCTGCTTGCCCAGCCGTACGCCGCCGTGCCGCTCCACCACCGCGAGCACCATGGCGATCCGGGGCGAGTCCAGCCCCGAGGTGGTGCGGCGCGGCGAGGGGATCTGGGAGTCCACCATCAGCGCCTGCACCTCGGCGACCAGCGGGCGCCGGCCTTCCAGGGTGACGGTGAGACAGGTGCCGGGCACCGGCTGGGCACGGCGGGTGAGGAACAGCCCTGACGGGTCGGGCAGCCCGACGATGCCCTCGTCGTGCAGCTCGAAGCAGCCCACCTCGTCGGTGGCGCCGTAGCGGTTCTTGATCCCCCGGATGAGGCGCAGCCGGGCGTGCCGGTCGCCCTCGAAGTGCAGCACCACGTCGACCAGGTGCTCCAGCAGCCGAGGGCCGGCGATGGAGCCGTCCTTGGTGACATGGCCGACCAGCAGGGTGGCCATGCCGCGGTCCTTGGAGGCCCGGATCAGGGCGCCCGCGACCTCCCGGACCTGCGCCATGCCGCCGGGGGCGCCGTCCAGCTCCGCGGAGGCGATGGTCTGCACCGAGTCCAGCACCAGCAGCGAGGGGCCGACCTGGTCGATGTGGCCGAGCACCGCGCCGAGGTCGGTCTCTGCCGCGAGGTAGAGATGGTCGGAGAGGGCACCGATGCGGTCGGCGCGCAGCCGTACCTGCCCGGCCGACTCCTCCCCGGTGACGTAGAGCGTGCGGTGCCGGTCGGAGGAGGCCTTGGCGGCGACGTCCAGCAGCAGGGTGGACTTGCCGACGCCGGGCTCGCCGGCCAGCAGCACCACGGCGCCCGGCACCAGGCCGCCGCCCAGCACCCGGTCCAGCTCCTCCACCCCGGTGGGGCGGGCCGTGGCGACCTGCCCGTCCACCTGGGCGATAGGACGGGCGGGGGAACTGACCGGACCGGCCGCGGTGGTGCGCACGGGCACCGCGCCGTACTCCTCCACGGTGCCCCAGGCGTTGCACTCGGGGCAGCGGCCCACCCACTTGGGGAGCTGGTTGCCGCACTCGGTGCAGCGGTAGGCGGGGCGTGCCTTCGCGGAGGACTTGCCGGAGGAGGTTCGGGCTGCCATGCGGTGAACCGTACAAGGAGGGTCCGACAACGCCTCGCGCGGTGGCCGCCGGGGCCGCTCCGCCGTCACCCGGGACGGTGGCCCTGTTACCCGAAAGAGGTATCCGGACCCCGACCCGCCGGAAGGCCCGTGCCGCTTCGCCTAGCGTCGGCAGGATGACGACCAGTGCCGATATCCAGGAGCCACCGGCGGCCGGATATGCGTCGTGCGGGACCGAGCGGCCCGAGGACGCGTGCGCGCGGCAGGTGGACGGACTCTTCACCTACTGCCTCTCCGTGCTGTGCGATCACGACGCCGCGCTGGCCGCCGTGCGGTCGGTGCGCGAGATGGCGGTACGGCACCACGACCGCCTGCGCGACCCGGCGCTGCTCCGGGCCTGGCTCTACTCGCTGGCCCGTTACGCCTGCCTGCTGCGGCTGGCGGACGGCGCGGCCGACTCGCCCGGCCCGGCCCGGGGCGGCCCGGCGGGCCTTCCGGAGCCCTCGGCCGCACAGCGGCAGGAGCGGCACGCCCGGCTCGCCGCGCTCGCCTGGCCGGAGGCGGCGGGCGCCACCCCGCAGCAGCGCGAGGCGCTGGAGCTGGCGGTGCGTCACGGCCTGCGGCCGGGCGAGGTCGCGGCGGTGCTCGGCCTGCGGCCGGAGGAGGCCGCGGCGCTGCTCACCCAGGCCGGCTGCGAGGTGGAGCGCACCCGGACGGCGCTGCGGGTGCTGGCCGCAGCGGACTGCCCCGAGCTGTCCCGGCTGGGCGGCGGCAGGCCCGGCTCCGAGGGCGGCACCCTGCTGGTCCCGGCGCTCCGCCGTGAGCTGGTGCAGCATGTGGACGACTGCCCGACCTGCCGGGGCACGGCGGAGCGCGCCGTCGCCGCCGATCCCTGGCCGGGCACCGAGGCGCTGCACGGCGACGGTCCGGGCGGCCGGGCCCTGCCGCTGGTGGCGGCACCGGCTGCCGCGCTGGCGGGGACGGCCGGGGCCGCGTTCCTGGCCGGGGTCATGGCGGGCCGCCGGGGGCGCCCGGGCCGCCCCGGCCGTTCCGGCGGCCGGCCGGGCGGCGCGCAGGGGCCCGCGCACGGGCGGGCGGCGCGCCCCGGCGAACCGGGCCCGCGGTTCGACCGGCAGGGCTTTCCCCGGCACCGGGCGGACTCCCCGGACCTGGCCGTGGTGCTGCGCAACCGGGCGGTGACCACCACGGTGCTGGCGGCGGTGCTCGCGGCGCCGGTGGCGGCGCTGTGGGCCGCGCACCGGGGCGGGGACGGCGCGGGCGGACCCGCGGCGGTCTCGGCGGTGCGGGTGGAGACTCCGGACGCCGCCCGGGGCGCCGGGGAGGGGGACGGCAGCGGCGGGCCGTCCGACGCGGCCGGGAGCAACCAGGCGCGTGTGCTGGGCGCCATGGTGAGCCGGGGCGAGGTGGTGCCGCCGGTCGCAGGCGAAACGTTGTCACCTGCGGTGCAGTCCGCTCCGGCGGTGGCCCTGCCGATCACCGTGACCGCTCCGCCGGCCGGGCGGGCGCCCGCCGTGGCGGCCGCGCCCACCGGGGCTGCGACGCCCGTCGAGGCCGGCCGGCTGGCGGTCACCGCCAGCGAGTACGGCAGCCGTACGGTGATCACCCTCACCGACTCCGGCGGTGAGCCGGTCTTCTGGCGGGCCGTCAGTGATGCGGCCTGGCTGCGGCTGAGCCGGGAGTCGGGGGTGCTCCAGCCGGGCCAGCGGATCACCGTCATCGTCACCGTGGACGCCGACCGGGCGCCGAGGGGGCGGTGGACCGCCCATATCGCGCTCCAGCCCTCGGACGCCGTGGTCACCCTGGAGGGCCATCGGCGCCGGCACGGGGGCGGCGACCCGCAGCCGACCGGGGACCAGTCGCCCTCCGACGGCCCGGGGGAGTCGACCGGCCATCCCGGGCAGACCTCGGCGCCGCCGTCGAGCGGCCCCGTGGAGCAGCCCGGCCCGTCCACCCCGCCGCCGTCCTCCGCCTCGCCCTCGCCGCAGCCGTCGGGCTCCGCGGCGCAGGAGCCCTCGGAGAGCGGCGAGGCCGACCCGCCCGGCTGACCAGGGCGACCGGGCCGCCCGGGGGCGGCGGCGGGGTCGGCCGGTGCTGGATCGGCCGGTGCGGGGTCGGCGGGTTCGCGGGGAAGGTCCGTCAGGGCGCCAGCAGGGCGGCGAAGCCGTCGCCGCTGTGCTTCTCCAGTTCTTCCAGGGCCGCCCTGGCCCGCGCCGCCGCCGCGGGGTCCCGCTGCTCGATGCCGCTGGCCAGGAACTCGTCCTCGTCCAGCCGCAGCGCGGCCGACCGGTCCGCGGGCAGCCACAGATCGAGATCGAGGTCCTGGACGACGAGGGTGCCGCCCACCACGCAGGCGGGGCGGGTCACATCGCAGTACCAGCCCTTGAGCGTGCCGTCCCCGGCGCGGACCTCCTTGACCGAGTACCAGCGGTCACGCCAGTAGTGCTCGGTGAAGACGTCGCCCCGCTCGAAGCGGACAAAGCCGAAGTCCCGGCTGGGCGGTCCGGCCCAGGGGGCCTCGACGGTGACCCGGGTGCCGTCGTCGCGGACCACCGTCGCGGGGTAGCGGACATCGGGCCGCGGGTGCTTGACGAGCCGCACCGTCACCTCGCTGCCCGGGGCCAGCGGGGCGGTGTCCTCCGTGCCGTGCATGGTCATGGTCCCTCCGATGGGCGTCGCTCGCAGCCGCCAGCCTCCAGTACGGCGGCGCCCCGCTGCCACCGCATTCCGGGCGGCGGGATGACGGGCGGCGGGGTGACGGGAGACGGGGAACGCCGCCGTTAGGGCCGCTCCGGGTCCGCCGGGTGCGGGGCGAGCCGCCGGTCGGACCGGGTGGCGATCCGCTGCTCGCACAGCCCCGCCAGTACCTCGTACCCGGCCGCGCCCATCAGCTCGGTGAGTTCGGGCCGGTAGCTGAGGTAGACCGGCTCGGAGCCGCCGTGGGCCTCCGGGCTGCCGGTGCACCACCAGTGCAGGTCATGGCCGCCGGGGCCCCAGCCGCGGCGGTCGTACTCGCCGATGGAGACCACCAGCACCCGGGTGTCGTCCGGGCGGTCCACCCACTCGTAGGTGCGTCTGATGGGCAGCTGCCAGCAGACGTCGGGCTTGGTCTCCAGCGGTTCGCGGCCCTCCTTGAGGGCGAGGGTGTGCAGCGCGCAGCCGGCGCCGCCGGGGAAGCCGGGCTGGTTGAGGAAGATGCAGGCGCCGTCGACCCGGCGGGTCTGCCGGTCGCCGTCCTCGTCGAGCTGGGTGATGCCGCCGTCCAGGACCACCGAGCCGTCGGGGCCGGTGCCCACGGCGTGGTGCTGCCAGGTCTCCGGGGTGAGCCGGGCGGCGTGGCCGGCGACCCGCTGCTCGTCGTCCTCGTCGGACCAGTGGGCGCCCAGGGTGCAGCAGCCGTCGGACTCGCCGCGGCCGGGCCGGATGCCGTGGCAGCCGCGGCCGAAGATGCAGGCCCAGCGGGAGGTGAGCCAGGTGAGGTCGCAGCGGAACACCTGGTCCTCGTCCGCCGGGTCGGGGAACTCGACCCACGCCCTCGGGAAGTCCAGGGGTACTTCGCGGCGGTGCGCGCCCGCCTTGCTGCTGTGCGCCTGGTCCGGCGCCTGGTCCGTCTCTGCTGCCACGGGCCCAGGGTATGCCCTGCGGTGAGTCCGAATCATCCGGATAAGAGGGTTTTGTCCCGCTTTATCGGCACGGATCCCGCAGGCGGCGCCGGGGAGCGCGTCCCCCGGGCCGTGCCCCGCGGCCCTCCCCGGGCTCGGTGGATGCCCCCCGACCTGCACAGCAGTACGGGTAGCGTGTTCCGCTATGCGACTCGGCGTACTCGACGTAGGTTCCAACACCGTCCACTTCCTCGTGGTGGACGCGCATCCGGGTGCCCGCCCGCTGCCCGCCTACTCCTACAAGGAGGAACTGCGGCTGGCCGAGCTGCTGGACGCCGACGGCTCCATCACCGAGAACGGGGTGGGACGCCTGGTCGGGGCGGTGGCGTCGGCGATGCGGGTCGCGGAGGACAAGGGCGTCGAGGACGTCCTGCCGTTCGCCACCTCCGCGGTCCGCGAGGCCGCCAACGGGGAGGCCGTCCTGGCGCGGGTGGAACAGGAGACCGGGGTGGCGCTGCGGGTGCTCTCCGGACAGGACGAGGCACGGCTGACCTTCCTGGCCGCCCGCCGCTGGTTCGGCTGGTCCTCGGGCCGGCTGCTGCTGCTGGACATCGGCGGCGGCTCCCTGGAGATAGCCTGCGGAGTGGACGAGCAGCCCGACGTCGCCATCTCGCTGCCGCTGGGCGCGGGCCGGCTCACCTCCGGACGGCTGCAGGGCGACCCGCCCGACGCCGAGGACATCCGGACCGTCCGGCGCCAGATCCGCACCGAGATCGCCAGGATCGTCGGTGACGTCTCCCGGCTCGGCCCCCCCGACCACACCGTCGCCACCTCCAAGACCTTCAAGCAGCTGGCCAGGATCACCGGCGCCGCCCGTACCGACGCCGGCCCCTATGTGCCGCGCCGCCTCACCAAGGAGTCGCTGGGGGAGTGGGTGCCCAGGCTCGCCGCCATGACGGCGGTGGAGCGGTCCAGGATCCCGGGGGTCTCGGAGGGCAGGGCCCGGCAGCTGCTGGCCGGGGCGCTGGTCGCCGACGCCTCGATGGACCTCTTCGGCCTGGACGAGGTCGCCATATGCCCCTGGGCGCTGCGTGAGGGCGTCATCCTGCGGCGGCTGGACATGATGACCGAGGCCGGCACCGGGTCGGGCGACGCTTGAAGGGACGGATCGCTGTGGCCGCCCGCGCCCCGGGTGCCGGGCTCGCAGCGGCAGCGCAGGCCCGGCCCGCGCCTGGAGGCCGGCGCGGGCACCCCGCCGCCGGCGGGTGAGGCGTGCGACGACTCGGCGGCGTACGCATGACCGGCCCCGTCCGCACGATCCATGGCGGGGCCTGCCCGCCGGCGGGCGGCGACCGGGCGCAGTCCCGTACGGGCACGCCGCCGCATACGCTGTCAGCGTGGCGGAGGAACTAGCGGACGAGGACATGACAGCCGACGCGGGCAGCACCGGCCACCGCGGCCCGCAGGCGCCCGGACCGGACGGCCGGCGCGCCGCAGGCCCCGCGCGGGCCGGCAGGCGCGCCGAGGGCCGGGCCGCGGCCCAGGCGGCGGGTGAGGCGGCCAAGCGGGTGGTGGCCCGCCGTGCCGCGGCCACCAGGGAGGCCGCGGGCGCGGCCCTGGAGGCCGCCCGGACCCGACGAGCGGCCGCCGCCCGGCAGCAGGACCCCGCCGCGGAACCGCCCACCGGCGCCGCCGGACGGACCCGGCGCCCAGCGACGGCGGCGGGCGAGGGCGCCGGGGTGGCCGGGCAGCTGCGGCGCGCGGCGGCGCGGGCACGGGTGCGCCGGGACGCGGATCGGCCGGGCGGCGACGGCGCGGGACCCTCGCCGTCCCGGGCGCCGGGAACGCCCGGTGGCGACGGGCGGCCGGCGGCCAGAGTGGCGCTGTCGACGGCGTCCGTGTACCCGGAGAACACCGCCACCGCCTTCGAGATCGCCGCCCGCCTCGGCTACGACGGCGTCGAGGTGATGGTGTGGACGGACCCGGTCAGCCAGGACGTGGAGGCGCTGCGCCGCCTCTCCGACCGGCACGGTGTGCCGATCCTCGCGGTCCACGCCCCCTGTCTGCTGATCACCCAGCGGGTCTGGTCCACCGACCCGTGGACCAAGCTGCAGCGGGCCCGCGCCGCCGCCGAGAAGCTGGGCGCCGACACCGTGGTGGTGCATCCGCCCTTCCGCTGGCAGCGGCAGTACGCCAGGGAGTTCGTGCAGGGCGTGTGGCGGATGGCCGGGGAGACCGACGTCCGCTTCGCGGTGGAGAACATGTACCCGTGGCGCTACCGCGACCGGGAGGTGCTGGCGTACGCACCGGCCTGGGACCCCACCGAGGAGGACTACCGGCACTTCACCGTGGACCTCTCCCACGCGGCCACCTCGCGCTCGGACGCGCTGGGGATGGTGGACCGGATGGGCGACCGGCTGGCCCATGTGCACCTCGCCGACGGCAGCGGCTCGGCCAAGGACGAGCACCTGATCCCCGGCCGGGGCAGCCAGCCCTGCGCCGAGCTGCTGGACCGGCTGGCCCGGTCCGGCTTCGACGGCCATGTCGTCCTGGAGGTCAACACCCGCCGGGCCGCCGGACCGGCCGAGCGCGCGGCGGATCTGGCGGAGGCACTGGCCTTCACCAGACTGCACCTCGGTTCGGCGGCCGGCGTCGGCTGACCGGCTGCCGCGGCGTGCCGCCGGGAACCGTCGCCGGGAACCATGCAGAGACAGGAAGGGGATCGCAGATGAGCACCACCGAGGGGCCGGACCTGGCATCGTCCTTCGACCGGGTGGCGGCGGAGTACGACGCGGCCCGCCCGTCCTACCCGGACGCGCTCTTCGACGCCGTCGAGGAGCTGTCCGGGATCGCCCTGGCGGGCGCCGAGGTGCTGGACGTCGGCGCGGGGACGGGCATCTCCAGCCGCGCCCTGGCGGCCCGGGGGGCCAGCGTCACCGCTGTCGAGCCGACGCCGGGCATGGCCGACCGGCTGCACGCCGTGAGCCCGGAGATCCGCCTGGTGCGCGGCGACGGCAACGCCCTGCCCTTCCGGGACTCCTGTGCCGACCTGGTCAGCTACGCCCAGTCGTTCCACTGGACCGACCACGCGCGTTCCGTCCCCGAGGCGATCCGGGTGCTGCGGCCCGGCGGCGCCCTGGCGCTGTGGTGGAACGTCAAGGACCGGGAGGTGCGCTGGGTCGCGGAGCAGTCCGCCAGGCTGCGGGCGGCCTGCCCGGCGTACCACGGCTACCGGCCGTTCGACGAGTCGCCGCGGGAGCTCTCCCGCTACGGCGTGCGGGTGGCCACCGCGACGCTGCGCTGGGAGCGCCGGACCCCGGTGGAGACGGCGCTGCTGGACCAGACCTCCCGCTCCTATGTGGCGGTACTGGACTCCGCGGACAGGGAGAGGCTGCTGGCCGCCGAGCGGGAGGCGCTGCTGGCGGAGTTCCCGGACGGCGTCACCGTGGAGCCGTACGTGCTGGAGCTCACCGTCGCCCTGCCCGAGGCGCGGCCGTGAATCCGCCGGAGGCGCCCGTCCGCCGCCGGGGCCGGCCCACCGGGTCGCGGGCCGGGGCTCCGGAGACCCGGGAGGCGATCCTGGCCGCCGCCCGTGCGGAGTTCGCCGCGCGGGGGTACGCCAAGGCGTCGATCCGGGGCATCGCCAGGGCGGCCGGGGTGGACCCGGCGCTGGTGCACCACCACTTCGGCACCAAGGAGAAGCTCTTCGGGGCGGCGCTGGAGTTCACCTTCGCCCCGGCGCTGGTGGTGCCCGACATCCTGGCGGGCGGACCGGAGGGGGTGGGGGAGCGGCTGGCCCGCAAGTTCCTCTCCACCTGGGAGGTGCCGGAGGTCCGGGAGCGGCTGATCGCGGTGATGCGGTCCGCGGTGACCGAGGAGGCGGCGGCGGCCATGCTCAGGGAGTTCGTCTCCCGGGAGCTGCTGCTGCGGGTCGCCGACCGGCTGGATGTGCCGCAGCCGCATCTGCGCGCCGAACTGGCGGCCTCCCACATGGTCGGCATGGCGGTGCTCCGTTATGTGCTCCAGGTCGAGCCGCTGGCCTCCGCCGACCCCGAGGAGCTGGTCGCCCTGGTGGCCCCCGCGCTGCAGGGCTATCTGACGGGGCGCTGACCTGGCGCCCGCGGCGGCACTCCGGACGCCGCCCCGGGGCTGAGAACGACATCCCGCATTCCGGACGAGCCGTCCGGATGGCGACCCCGGAGGCGTACCCTCGACACCCCAGCCGTAGAGCAGTACCGCCCGCGTCGCCGCCGCCGACGCGAAGGGAGTGGAACCCGTGCCCCAACTGAGGTCGCGCACCGTCACCCACGGCCGGAACATGGCCGGCGCCCGTGCCCTGATGCGGGCCTCGGGCGTGGCGAGCCAGGACATCGGCAAGCCGATCGTCGCGGTGGCCAACAGCTTCACCGAGTTCGTCCCCGGGCACACCCACCTGCAGCCCGTGGGGCGGATCGTCTCCGAGGCGATCAAGGCGGCGGGCGCCGTCCCCCGGGAGTTCAACACCATCGCGGTCGACGACGGCATCGCCATGGGCCACGGCGGCATGCTCTACTCCCTGCCCTCCCGGGACCTGATCGCGGACTCCGTGGAGTACATGGTCAACGCGCACTGTGCGGACGCCCTGATCTGCATCTCCAACTGCGACAAGATCACCCCGGGCATGCTGATGGCGGCGCTGCGCCTCGACATCCCGACGGTCTTCGTCTCCGGCGGCCCGATGGAGGCCGGCAAGGCCACGCTGGTCGACGGCACGGTGCGCAAGCTGGACCTGATCAACGCGATCGCGGACGCGGTCAACGAGTCGGTCTCGGACGAGGACATCCTCCGGATCGAGGAGAACGCCTGCCCGACCTGCGGTTCCTGCTCGGGCATGTTCACCGCCAACTCCATGAACTGCCTGACCGAGGCGATGGGCCTCTCACTGCCCGGCAACGGCTCGGTGCTGGCCACCCACACCGCGCGGCGGGCGCTGTACGAGAACGCCGGCCGCACCGTCGTGGAGATCACCCGGCGCTACTACGAGCAGGACGACCGGACCGTCCTGCCCCGCTCCATCGCCACCCGCGCCGCCTTCGACAACGCCATGGCGCTGGACATCGCCATGGGCGGCTCCACCAACACCATCCTCCACCTGCTGGCCGCCGCCCAGGAGGCCGAGCTGGACTACGGCCTGAGCGACATCGACGCGGTGTCGCGGCGGGTGCCCTGCCTGGCCAAGGTGGCCCCCAACGTCGCCCCCGGCGGCACCTACTACATGGAGGACGTCCACCGGGCCGGCGGCATCCCCGCCATCCTGGGCGAGCTCTACCGGGCGGGCCTGCTCAACGAGGACGTCCACACCATCCACAGCCCCACGCTCGACGAGTGGCTGAAGACCTGGGACGTGCGCGGCGGCTCGCCCTCCGCGGAGGCCGTGGAGCTGTGGCACGCGGCGCCCGGCTGTGTGCGCTCGGCGACCGCGTTCTCCCAGTCCGAGCGCTGGGAGACGCTGGACACCGACGCCGCGGGCGGCTGCATCCGCGACATCGAGCACGCCTACTCCAAGGACGGCGGCCTGGCCGTCCTCCGGGGCAACCTGGCGGTCGACGGCTGCGTGGTGAAGACCGCGGGCGTCGACGAGTCGATCCTGGTCTTCCAGGGCCCTGCGGTGGTCGTGGACTCCCAGGAGGCCGCAGTCGACGCCATCCTCACCAAGCGCATCAAGGAGGGCGACGTCGTCGTCATCCGCTACGAGGGCCCCAAGGGCGGTCCCGGCATGCAGGAGATGCTCTACCCGACCTCCTTCCTCAAGGGCCGGGGCCTGGGCA
Source organism: Peterkaempfera griseoplana (assembly GCF_001418575.1). Taxonomy (GTDB): domain Bacteria; phylum Actinomycetota; class Actinomycetes; order Streptomycetales; family Streptomycetaceae; genus Peterkaempfera; species Peterkaempfera griseoplana. The sequence continues at coordinate 10,288 of NZ_LIQR01000003.1, read as the reverse complement.
AGGCGTGTGCGCTGATCACCGACGGCCGGTTCTCCGGCGGCACCTCGGGCCTGTCCATCGGCCATGTCTCCCCCGAGGCGGCGTCCGGCGGCACCATCGCCCTGGTCGAGGACGGCGACCTGATCTCCATCGACATCCCGCGCCGCTCCATCCAGCTGGAGGTCTCGGAGGAGCAGCTGGCGGAGCGGCGGGCGCGTCTGGAGGCCGGCCCCGGCTACCGGCCGGCCGGCCGGGAGCGCACGGTCTCCGCGGCGCTGCGGGCGTACGCGGCCATGGCGACCTCCGCCGACAAGGGCGCGGTGCGCGACCTGAGCAAGCTGGAGGGCTGACCCCCGGGGGCGGCGGGCGGCGGGGGACAATGGGCCCGTGACCGACCGCAGCGCCGCCGCCCCCGCACCCGAGCCCGTCCGGTTCTTCGGCACCACCTGGGTCGACCGGGGCGCCGCCTACCGGCTGCGCCGGGTCGCCTTCACCGTGGGGGCGCTGCTCGCCCTGGTGGTGGGGGCGGTGCTGATGTGGCTGGCGGTCACCGCGCTGGGCGACTCCCAGGGGCTGGTCGGCGCGCTGCTGGTGGTCGCCGTCCTCGGCTGCTCGGTGATGGCCGGGCTGCGCACCTGGCGCACCCTGGTGGTCGGCCGCAGCGGACTGACCGGCTGGATGGCCGACGACCGGGCGCTGACGCCGATCATGGCGGTCGGCTTCGTCGGCACCCTCGCCGCGTACGCCGTCCGCAGCCTGGTCGAGGCCCCCGGTGAGGGTCTCGCCAGGAGCCGCCACCAGGCGGCCCTCGACCGCCGCCGCACCTCCGGGCGCCGCCGCGGCCGCTGACCCCGCCGCACCGGATGGGCCGGCGGCCCTCACCGACCGGCGAGGGCGGGCGCCGCGACCGCCGCTGCCCCGTCAGGGTTCGCCCCCGCAGCGGCAGTTCCCGCGGCCGCCGCCTTGCCCGGGCTGCCTTGACTAGTCTGCACGGGTGACCATCGACCTGACCCTGCTGCCGCGTGTCGCCTATCGCGGTCAGGAGATCACCGCGCCCCGGCTCCGCGGACTCCTGGCACTGCTCGCGGGCGACCTGCGCACGGGCTGCAGCACCGAGCGGCTGGTGGCGGGCCTGTGGCCGGACGAGTTGCCGGAGCGGCCGGGGAAGGCCGTACAGGTCCTGGTCTCCAGGGCGCGGGCCCAGCTGGGCGCCGAGGTACTCGCCAGCACGCCGACCGGCTACCGGCTGACCCTCGCCGAGGACCAGGTCGACAGCTCCGCCCTGCTGCTGCACGCTGCCGCCTGCGCGGACCGGGCCAGGGCCGGGGACCACGCGGGCTCGCTGGCCGCGGCCGAGGCCGGGCTCGCCCTGTGGGAGGGCACTCCCGAGGAGACCGGTGGCACCGACGACCCGGTGGCCGCGCTGCGCGCCGAGCGCGCCCCCGTCCGCGGCAGGCTCCTGCGCGCGCAGGCGCTGGCGCTCGCCCGCCTCGGCCGGCACGCGGAGGCGGCCGGGCCGCTCGCCGCGGTCGCCGCCGCCCATCCGCGCGACGAGGAGGTGCTCGCCGAGCTGCTGCGCGGCGAGGCGGCGACGGCGGGTCCGTCCGCAGCGCTGATGCGGTACGAGGCCTACCGCCGTGAGCTGCGCGAGGAGCTCGGCACGGACCCGGGCGCCGGGCTCAGGGCCGTACAGCAGGAGCTGCTGCGCGGTGAGTCTCCGGTGGTCAGGCACGGCGTGCCGCACGAGCCGAACCCGCTCCTCGGCCGGGACGGGGACATCGCGGCGGTGGAGCGGCTGCTCCGGGACTCCCGTGCCGTCACCGTCGTCGGTCCCGGCGGCCTCGGCAAGACCCGGCTCGCGCACGCCGTCAGCCGCCGGGCCGAACAACGGGTGGTGCACTTCGTGCCGCTGGCCGGCGTCACCGCGGACGAGGACGTGGCCGCCGAGGTGGCCTCCGCACTCGGCGCGGGCGAGGGGCGCACCGGCGCCATGGGCGGCCACACCCCGGCCGACCCGGTGGCCGGCATTCTCGGGGCGCTCGGCTCCGGGCCGGCGCTGCTGGTGCTGGACAACTGCGAGCAGATCGTCGGCGGCGCCGCCGACCTGGTGCGCGCCCTGGTCTCGTCCTCCAGGGACCTGCGGGTGCTCCTCACCAGCCGGGCGCCCCTCGGCCTGACCTCGGAGGCGGTGTACGCGCTGCCCGAACTCGGTCTCGCCACCTCCGTCGAGCTGTTCACCCAGCGGGCCCGGGCCGCCCGGCCCAGCGTGGAGCTGCCGGCGGACGCGGTGGCCGAGCTCTGCCGCCACCTCGACGGGCTTCCGCTCGCCGTGGAGCTGGCCGCGGCGCGGGTGCGGGTCCTCTCGGTGACGGAGATCGCCCGCCGCCTCGGCGACCGGTTCGCGCTGCTGCGCGGCGGGGCGCGGGGTGTGCCGGAGCGTCACCGCACGCTGCACGCGGTCGTGGAGTGGAGCTGGAACCTGCTCGACGAGGACGCCAGGGCGGCGCTGCGCACCCTGTCGGTCTTCCCCGGCGGTTTCTCGGGCGAGGCGGCGGAGCACGTCCTCGGCGAGGACGCGCTGTTCCTCCTCGAGCAGCTGGCGGGTCAGTCGCTGCTCACGGTCGCCGACACCCCGGTCGGCGTACGGTTCCGGATGCTGGAGACCGTACGGGAGTTCAGCGCGGCCCGGCGTGCGGAGGCGGGCGAGGACGAGGCGGCCGTCGGCCGGCTCCTGGCCTGGGCCAGGGAGTTCGGGGTGGCGTACCACGACGCGGTCTTCGGCCCGGAGCCGCTGGCCGCCTGGGTGCGGATCAAGGCCGAGCAGGACAACCTGGTGCCGGCCCTGCGGCACGCCCTGGCCGGCGCGGACGGCCCCACCGTCGCCGCCCTCACCGCCGTCCTGGCCACCCTGTGGTCCAACGACTCCAACTACCCCCGTCTCGCCGCCCTGGCCGCCGACACCGGCCCGCTGCTGTCGCACTACCACCCCGAGCCCGCCGATGTGGAGGTCGCCCGCGCCGCCGCGGTGCTGTGCACGGCGGCCCTGCTCATGGGCTCCAGCCCGCGCGCCGTGCGCCAGCTCGTCACCCTGCGGCGGCTGCCCCCGGCGCCGCCGGACACGCTGCTGCGGGCCACCGCGGTGGTGCTGAGCGCGGTGCCCGAGATGCTGCCGCCCGGCTACGAGGTGCTGCGGGACCTCTGCGACAGCGGGCAGCCGCTGGTCGCCGGCGTCGCCGAGAGCATCGCCACCTATGTCTGGGAGCTGGAGCACGACACCGACCGCGCGCTCGCCTCGGCCCGCCGGATGCTCGCCGCACTGGCTCCGGCGGACAATCCTTCGGTGCAGCTCATGGGACATTCCCGGCTGAGCGAGCTGTATCTGCGGACGGGGCGGGGCCAGGAGGCGTACGACCACCTCAAGGCGGTGCTCGGGGTGCTGCCCCGGCTCAACGACGGGCGGGACTACATCTTCGTCCGCTCCTCCCTCGTCCTCGCCTGCCTGCAGCGCGGCGACCCCGACGAGGCCGAGTACTGGCTGCGGCAGGCGGAGCAGGACAACTCCCCGCTGGAGGACGACTTCTACCGGTCCGACCTGGGTGCGCGCGCCGAGATCGCGCTCGCCCGGGGACTGACCGAGGTCGGGCTCGGGCTGTGGCGCAGCGCCGTGGAGCGGCTGTCCGTCGCGGGCGCGGCGCAGGGCGGGGACCTCTGGAACAACCCCTGGGCGCTGCAGATACAGTCGGCGGCCGTCACGGCGCATGCGCACGCCGGCCGGCTGGAGCTGGTCGCCGAGGCGGCCGACCGGCTGCGGCAGCGGCTGCGCACCCTGCTCTCCGGCCCCTACCGTTCGCCCGGGGAGCTCCCTGTGTACGGGATGGTGCTGCACGCCCTCGGCATGGCGGGTCTCGCCGCCGGTGACGGCGGCGCCGTACGGATGATCGCGCTGGCCGAACGGCTGGGGGTGGGACGGGAGTTCCAGCCGACGATGTCGGCGGACCGGGCGCGGAGGGCGGCCGAGGACGCCGACGGGGCGGCGTACGCCGACGCGGTGTCGGAGTACGCCGCCCTGCAGCGGGAGGAGCTGCGGGAGGCAGCTCGCTCGCTCACTTCGGGTCGCGGTTGAAGGACGCGGTCGACCAGCGGTAGCCGAGCGCGGTCAGGCCGACGCACCAGAGGATCGCGATCCACCAGTTGTCGCCGATCGCGCTGCCGAGCAGCAGGCCCCGGAGGGTCTCGATGGCGGGGGTGAAGGGCTGGTACTCGGCGATCGGCTGGAACCAGCCCGGCATGGTGCCGGCCGGGATGAAGGCGCTGGAGATGAGCGGGAGGAGGATCAGCGGCTGCGCGCTGTTGCCGGCCGCCTCCGCGCTGGGGCTGGCCATCCCCATGCCGACCGCGATCCAGGTGAGCGCCAGCGAGAAGAGCACGAGCAGGCCGAACGCCGCCAGCCACTCCAGGACGGTGGCGCCGGTGGACCGGAAGCCGATGGCCACCGCGACGGCGCCGACGACGACCACACTGGCGACGCACTGCAGCACACTGCCGACGACATGCCCGATGAGCACCGAACCGCGGTGGATCGCCATCGTGCGGAAGCGGGCGATGATGCCCTCGGACATGTCGGTGGCGACGGAGACCGCGGCCCCGATCACGGTGCCGCCGATGGTCATCATCAGGATGCCCGGGACGATGTAGGCGACGTACTCGGAGCGGTCGGCGCTGCCGCCGCCGATGCCCGCGCTCATCACGTCTCCGAAGATGTAGACGAAGAGCAGCAGCAGCATGATCGGCGTGAGCAGCAGGTTCAGGGTGAGGGACGGATAGCGCCGGGCGTGCAGCAGGTTGCGGCGCAGCATGGTGGACGAGTCGCGGACGGCGAGGGAGAGGGTGCTCATCGGACGGTCTCCTTGGTCTGGTCGGGGAGGTTGGTGCCGCCGGTCAGGGCGAAGAACACGTCGTCGAGGTCGGGGGTGTGCACGGTCAGCTCGTCCGCCTCGACGCCGGCCGAGTCCAGCCAGTCGAGGATGGAGCGCAGCTCCCGCTGGCTGCCGCCGCTGGGGATCTGCAGCGACAGCGCCTCGTCGTCCGCGGTGGCCTCGCGCAGCGTGGCGGCGGCGGCCTGGTAGGCGGCCGGGTCGGTGAACCGCAGCCGGACGTGCCCGCCCGGGACGAGCCGCTTCAGCTCCTCGGCGCTGCCCTCGGCGGCGATCCTCCCGTTGCTCAGCACCGCGATGCGGTCGGCGAGTTCGTCGGCCTCCTCCAGGTACTGGGTGGTGAGGAAGACGGTGACGCCACCGGAGACCAGTTCCCGGATGATCCCCCACATGGTGTGGCGGCTGCGGGGGTCGAGCCCGGTGGTCGGCTCGTCGAGGAAGATGATCCGGGGGGCGCCGACCAGCGTCATGGCGATGTCCAGGCGGCGCTTCATGCCGCCGGAGTAGGTGGAAACGGGCTTGGACGCAGCCTCCACCAGGTCGAAACGCTCCAGCAGCTCGGCGGCGGTACGGCGTCCCTCGCTGCGGGAGAGGTGGTGCAGGTCGGCCATGAGGAGCATGTTCTCCTCGCCGGTGATCAGTCCGTCGACGGCGGAGAACTGCCCGGTGACGCCGATCGAGGCGCGTACGGCCTGCGGTTCGGAGGCCAGGTCGTGACCGCCGACGCGCAGCTCGCCGGCGTCGGCGGTGACGAGGGTGGAGAGGATCTTGACCGCGGTGGTCTTGCCGGCGCCGTTCGGGCCGAGCAGGGCGAAGATACTGCCGGCCGGCACGGCCAGGTCGATGCCGTCCAGGACGGTCCTGTCCCCGTAGGCCTTGCGAAGCCCCTTGGCCTCGATGGCGAGTGAGTGCGATGTCGTCGTCATGCCGAGGAGACTGCGGCAGGGCGCATTCAGCGCGGTTTCACGAGGGTTTCAGTGCCCTGGAACCCCGGGCGGCGCAGGCCGTACCGCACTCTTCTCCGTGCCGCCGGCAGCGGTTGCTCCGGACCGCGGCGGGGCCGGACGGGGCGGGGAACCGGTGCAGCGGACGGAGCGTCAGAGCGGCACCGGACCGAACGAGGGGGAAGCTGCCGTGACCGTCGCCAGGAAGCCCGTCGCCGCACTGATCACCGCCACCACCGCTCTCCTGCTGACCGCGGGCTGTGCCTCGGACGGCACCCGGGTGGTGAGGCCCCAGGACCCTGCCCCGTCCACCCTGTCCACCCTGTCGGCCCCGGTCGGCGCCGAACCGCCGGCCGCGTCCGCAGCCAGGCCCTGCCCGCCGCCGGAGCGGTGGCGGGGTCCCCGGGACGCGCCGACGACGATCGACGGCACCCCCGCGAACACACCTGAGGCGGAGGAGCTCTCCCAGGCCGTCGGCCGGCAGGGGAGGGGGGCGTTCGCCGAGGTCTACGGCAGCCTCGTGGTCGACTTCCCGGTCGGACGGGTGGCGCTCTGCGTCACCGACCTGGCCCGTGGCCGCGAGCTCGCCAAGGCGGCGGCACAGGCGGACCCCAAGGCCGACGTGACCCGGCTCGACCTCTACCTCGCCCGCTACTCGGAGCGCAGGCTGACCGCCGCCGCGAAGCGGCTCGAACCGTACCTCGGGCGGAGGGTCCTCGGGTTCCCCCTCCGCGGCGTCGGGCCGGCGCCGGACGCGTCGGGCATCGAGGTGATGACGGACGCGGCAGGCACTGACTCCGCCGCACTGAAGGCGCGCCTCCAGCAGCTCTCCGGCGGGATCCCGGTCCGAACGGAGGAGGGGAACCCGGTGGCGGCATAGGGCCTGGCCGACCATGCGCGCCGGTAAGGCGCGCGGCGTCCGGTGCGAAGCGCCCTCCTCGCCGAAGGCGGGCGAGGAGGGCGCTTCGCAAGGCGGAGGATCGACCTCGTACCGGGCGCACCCGGTCGATTCCGAAGTCCGCGCCGGGTATCGGACGGCCCGCCGCAGGCACTCAGGACTGGCGGCGGGAGCCCGCGACCGAGCCGACGACCCCGATGACCACGGCCAGCAGGCCGGCCCGCCAGATGCCGTCCCAGACGGAGGAGAAGATGCTCTCGGTGGAGAGCACGGTGCGGGCGACCACATCCAGGACCAGCAGCAGGCCGGCCGGGGCGAGGGCGACCTTCCAGGGGTGCCGGGCCGCCCAGCGGCGCAGGCGGTGGTCACCGGTGCCGCCGCGGCCCAGGACCGCGCCGACCCCGCCGACCAGGAAGAAGAGGAACAGGGCGAGGCTGACCGGTCCGGCAAGGATGCTCAGCGACCAGTCGCCGGTGACCACGTCGATGCCGAGGGCGGCGGCGCCGCCCAGGGTGCCGACGGCCGCAGCGGTGCGCCAGGGCCCGAGGGTCGCCGAGGCGACGGCGAGCTGGCGGGTCTCACTCGGTGTCATGTCTCCGTGTGCCATGTGTCCTACGGTGCGCGCGCGGCCGTCCGGGGCGCCATAGGGGGTATCCCTGATTCTTCCCGTACAGGACCCCTGGGGCCCTTGGGCCCTTGGCGCGGGGCTCCCTGGCGCAGGACCCTTTGGCGCGGGGCCCTTGACGTCCGGGGCCCGCTCCATGATATTCATCGCATGGTGAATAACCAGATCGCGATACGGGCCGACGGCCTGACCGTCGTACGCGGCGGGCGCACGGTCCTGGACGGCCTCGGCTTCACCGTCGCCCGCTCCACCGTCACCGGGCTGCTCGGGCCCTCCGGCTCCGGCAAGTCCACACTGCTGCGCGCCCTGGTCGGGGTGCAGGGCGGCATCAGCGGCACCGTCGAGGTGCTGGGACTGCCGGCCGGCCATCCCCGACTGCGGCGCCGGGTCGGCTATGTCACCCAGGCGCCGTCCGTCTACGCCGACCTCTCGGTGCGGCAGAACCTGGAGTACTACGCCGCCGTCCTCGCCCCCGGCGGCGGCCGGGCAGGACGGCGGGCCCGCGCCGACACCGTCGAACGCACCCTGGCCGAGGTCGATCTGGGCTCCCACGCCCAGGTGGCCGCAGGCCGGCTCTCCGGCGGTCAGCTCAGCCGGGTCTCCCTCGCCGTGGCGCTGCTGGGCAGCGGCACCGGGGAGCGCCCGGAACTGCTGGTGCTGGACGAGCCCACGGTCGGCCTGGACCCGGTGCTCCGCCGCGACCTCTGGGCGCTCTTCCACCGGCTGGCCGCCGACGGCACCACCGTCCTGGTCTCCAGCCACGTCATGGACGAGGCCGAACGCTGTGAGCGGCTGCTGCTGCTCCGCGACGGCCGGCTGCTCGCCGAGGACTCCCCCCGCGAGCTCTGCGAACGCACAGGCGCCGGCACCGTCGAGGACGCCTTTCTGCGACTGGTCGAGGAGGCCCGTCCATGACCCCCGCCCGCATCGTCGCCACCGCCCGCCGGGTGCTGCTCCAGCTGCGGCACGACCCACGCACCGTCGCTCTGCTGCTGGTGGTGCCCTGTGTGCTGCTGGCGCTGCTCTCCTGGGTCTTCGACGACTCGCCGCAGACCTTCGACCGGATCGGGGCGCCGCTGCTCGGCGTCTTCCCGTTCACGGTGATGTTCCTGGTCACCTCGGTCGCCACCCTGCGCGAACGCTCCTCCGGCACCCTGGAGCGGCTGCTCTCCATGCCGATGGGCAGGCTGGACCTGCTGCTGGGCTACGCGCTGGCCTTCGGCGGCCTGGCGGTGGTGCAGGCCGGCGTCGCCACCGCACTCGCCGTCGGACTGCTCGACCTGGACGTCGCCGGCTCGGTGTGGGCGCTGCTGCTGGTCGCCGTGCTCAACGCCGTCCTGGGCACCGCGATCGGCCTCTTCACCAGTGCCTTCGCCCGGACCGAGTTCCAGGCCGTGCAGTTCCTGCCGGCGGTGATCCTGCCGCAGTTCCTGCTCTGCGGGCTCTTTGTGCCCCGTGGGCAGATGCAGCCCGTGCTCGGCGCGGTCTCCGACGTGCTGCCGCTCTCCTACGCGGTGGACGCCATGGGTGAGGTGACCGCCCACACCGGGCTGACCGGCGACTTCGTCCGCGATGTGGCGGTCATCGCCGGGTGCGTGGTCGCCGCGCTCGCCCTGGGGGCCGCGACGCTGCGCCGCCGTACGCCCTGACGGGCCGCCGCGGCGCGATGCCCCCGGGCCCTGCGTGAGACGATCCTCCCGCCGTGCACGCGGGTCGACCTGGAGGTGGCGATGTACGCGGTGTCCCTGGGTGACGACGGTGCGCAGCTGCGCCCGCTGGAGCCCTGGCAGGCCGAGGAGTTCCTGGTCCACATGGACCGGGGACGGGACTTCGTCGGACGGTATGTCGCACTGCCGGACGCCGTCACCGACCTGGCGTCGAGCCGCTCCTTCCTGCAGGCGTACGCGGAGCGGGCTGCGGCGGACACCGGGCGGATCCACGGCATCTGGTCCGGCGGTGACCTGGTCGGCGGAGTGCTCTTCCGGACCATGGACGTGGAGCGGGGAACCGCCGAGGCGGGCTGCTGGCTGGAGCCGTCCGCGGTGGGCAGGGGCCTGGTGACCCGGGCGGCACGCGTGATCATCGACTGGGCGGTCGAGGAGCGGGGCATCCACCGGGTGGAGTGGCAGGTCTCGGCGTCGAACGGGCCCAGCATCGCGGTGGCCCGGCGGCTCGGCATGACCAGGGAGGGCGTGCTGCGGGAGAGCTACCCGTACCGGGGGGAGCGCCATGACATGGAGGTCTGGTCGGTGCTCGCCCCCGAGTGGCGGGCGGCCCGTGGGGCGGCCTGAGGCCTCCGGAACGGCGTCCCGGAGGCCTCCCGCGCGGGCCGGGCTACCGGTAGTCCACCGTCAGGGTGGCGGTGGCGCCGTGCTGCAGGAACGCATAGGCCGCGGAGCTCTGGGCCTGCGCGAAGCCCAGTCGCACCTGGGTGGTGCCGGTGCGGTCGACGGCGGCCAGGCCGGCGGCGGAGAAGCCGGTGGAGGTCTGTGTGCCCGAGGAGAACGCCCCGATCTCCGCCGCGCCGGCGGCGGTCGCGGCGGCGGACCAGTCGGCGCCCTCCACCGAGCAGGACGAGCCGAAGCACCCGCTGCGCACGTCCACCAGCAGCCTGTTCCCCGGGGCGGGGTTGCTCCAGGGACTGCCGGCGCCGCTGCCGTAGGCGACGGTCAGCCGGGCGCCGGTGACGGTGGCGCCGTCGGGGAGGGCGGAGGTGTCGAAGGAGAGCAGGGTGCGGTTGTACAGCCCGTCGGTGCCCCGGCCGACCGCCAGGCCGAGGACGCTCTCCAGGGTGCCGACGGAGGCGCCGCCGCCGTCGGCCGCGGCCTTGACGTAGCCGTCGTGGGAGTCGTCGTTCGCCACGGTCAGTGAACCGCCGCCACCGGGCTCCGTCGGGGTGGGCGTGGGC
>NZ_LIQR01000299.1 GCF_001418575.1 Peterkaempfera griseoplana | reverse complement strand
GTCGGCGCTCTCCCGGCGGCCCGTCCTGGCGCTGCGGACGCATGACCGGTTGCCTCGGGTGGGGCTCAGGCCCTGCTGCGGGCGATCAGTTGGGCGGTCCGGACCAGGCCGGCTGCGCCGGCCGCGCCGCGTGCGAGGACCTCTTCGGGGTGTGCGCCGCGCTCGCGTACGGCCTGGGCGAAGTGCTGCATGTCCTTGCGCATCAGGGGGTGGAGGTGTTCGGCGAGGCCGGGGGTGATGTCCGTGCCGAGGGCGCGCAGTGCCGCGCTGCCGCCGCTGCTCGCGCCGATGATCTCGATCAGCGCGGGCAGGGCGAGACCGACCTGTTCGGCCAGGGTGAGGACGTCTTCCGCGTTCTTCATGTTGGTGATGGTCAATGCGTTGTTGAACAGCTTGGTGAGCTGTCCGCCTCCGACGGGTCCCATCAGCCGCACGGTGTCGCTGAAGGCCGCGAACACCGGGCGTGCGGCTTCGAAGGCGTCGGCGGGCCCGCCGACGAATGTGGTCAGGGTGCGGGCGCGAGCGCCCGGACCGCCGCCGCTGACCGGCGCGTCGAGATAGACCGCGCCTGCGCCGGCGACGCGCGCCGCGACTCGCTCAGCCTCTCCGGGGTCGCCGGTGCCGTGGTTGACGATGATCGTGCCGGGCGCGACGTCCGTCAGGAGGTGCTGGTCGTCGAGCAGGCTCCAGATGTCCGCGTCGTCACGCAGGCAGAGCCCGACAAGGTCTGCGGACGCGCCCAGGCCGGCCACCGTGTCGTGCACCAGGTGCGGTACCGCTGCCACGGCGGACAGCGACTTTGGACGACGCGCCCAGACGTGCAGTTCGAATCCTTGCTCACCTATCGCCTCGGCCATGGGTCCGCCCTGGTCACCGAGCCCGATGAAGCCGACTTTCCTGATGTTCCTCATGCGCCTGCCTCCTTGGTGACGTCCGTCGTGTCGCATGGCCGCGGTCAGCGCAGGATGGCGGTGCCGAGGTCCCACAGGCGCTCGGCGTTCGCGGTGTCGAGTGCGTAGGGTGCCACGCCGGGCACGCCGGGTTCCGTGGGCCGTGAGGTGATCTGCGGTGCTTCGCCGGCGTCTTCGAAGTAGCGGCCACCGATGCCTTCGACCAGCGGGGAGGCGGCGAGGAGGACGGAGGTGGCCGCGCCCTGCTCGACGGTCTTGCGGTAGGGCTCGGGGGTCTTCAGGCCACCGGTGTGCCGCTGGAGGTTGGTGGCGATGGCCCCGGGGTGCAGTGCGTTCGCTCTGATGCCCTCGCTCGACCAGCGCCGGTCGGCCTCGACGGCCAGGAGGACTTCGGCGGTCTTGGACTGGCCGTAGGCGCCCAGAGCGTCGTAGGGGCGGAAGCGGTAGTCGATGTCGTCGAAGACGACCGGTGAGAACAGGTGCCCCATGGAGGAGACGGTCACCACGCGCGCACCGGCGGCGTCGGCGAGTGCGCCGTGCAGGCCCAGGGTGAGGGCGAAGTGCCCCAGGTAGTTGGTGGCGAACTGCTGCTCGTGACCGCGTATGCCCCGTTCCAGTTCGGGGAGCATCATGATCCCGGCGTTGTTGACCAGGATGTGCAGGGGGCCGGCCCAGGCATCGGTGAACGCGTTCACCGAATCGAGGTCCGCCACGTCCACCCGGGCGACGTGGACGGCGTCGTTGCCGGTGCTGGTACGCAGGTCGGCTGCGACCTGTTCTCCGGCGTCGGGACGCCGGACCGCGAGGGTGACGTCGGCACCGGCGGCTGCCAGCGCACGGGCGGTCTCCACTCCGATGCCGGAAGTGGCGCCGGTGATCACGGCACGCCTGCCGGCGAGGTCGACACCGTCGATCACCTCCGAAGCGGTCGAGTGACGGTTGAAGGGGCTGCGGAAGAGTTCAGACACGGGATTTCCCTCGGTCGGGACGTACATGCGGAAGCAGGGCTCTCGTGGGCCGTGCTCTGCCACTGTGCGCCAGCCGCCGCGGGCCGCCCAGGACCGCCTGAGACTGGGACTGGCAGGGCCACCCGGAGGCGGGCGGCGCATGCCTACCCTGGAACGCATGGCACCCATCGGAGATCCGGGCCCCCTGGCCGTGTACCTGCGCGCTCGCAGGCAACTGGTCCAGCCCGCCGCCGTGGGCATTCCCGACACCGGCAACCGGCGCGTCCCCGGTCTGCGCCGGGAGGAAGTCGCCTTCCTCGCCGGCGTCAGCTCCGACTACTACGTACGCCTGGAGCAGGGTCGCGACCGGCACCCCTCCGAACAGGTTCTCGGCAGCATCGCCCAGGCACTGCAGCTGGACGAGGAGGCCACCGTCTACCTGCTCCAGCTCGCCACCTCCCCCAGCACCCGTCGCCGGCGCCCACGCAGACCCGAGAGAGTCGGCGACGGCATCCGCTCCCTGATCGACACATGGCCGCTGACCCCGGCGTACGTCCACGGCACTTATATGGACGTGCTCGCCGCCAATCGCCTGGCCGTCGCGCTCTCACCGTTCAACTCACCAGGCCACAACAGCATCCTTGCTGCCTTCCTGGAACCGGAACTGCGCGCGCTGCATGCCGACTGGGAGGAGATGACCGCCCGGATCGCGCCGTACCTCCGGTCCGTCGCCGGTCCCGACGTCGACGATCCACGCCTCGTCGAGATCGTGGGCGAACTCTCCGTGCGCAGCGAACGCTTCCGCAAGCTCTGGGCGCGGCAGGACGTCAAGCACAAGGCCTCCGGCACCAGCCTGCTGCAACACCCTCAGGTCGGTCCACTGCACCTGCGTTATGAGAAACTGCTGATCCCCGGCGCCGGGGGGCAGACCCTCGTCACCTACCACGCCCTCCCCGGCAGCGACTCGGAAGAACGTCTGCGCCTGCTCGCCGCCCTGGACGACACCACCCCCGGGCGCGCGGACTCCTCGCGCATCACCGCGGAAAGCGCGTAGGAACGTTTCCGGGTAGGTACGTCGGCGGGCCCGGTCCGGGTGACACCGAGCCCGACAACCCCGATGGCCAGGTCAGGCCGGGAACCGGAGCCGCCGCACGCGGACTGGCTGCGGGGCAAGTGCTCTTCGAAGCGCCCTGCCTCAACAGCACTACGGATCGCCGGGATCTGCTCATGTGGATCGGGGCCATCGGTCGTGACCGCGGTCGGCTTGCTCGCGGCGGATGCGTTGCAAGCCGGGGCCGACCGCGCTACCGGGCGGTGAAGCCGCCGCCGACGGTGAGCGCCGCACCGTTGATGAAGGTGCTCTCGTTGCTGAGCAGGAAGGCGGTGAAGGCGGCGACGTCGTCTTCCGCGCCGGCCCGCTCGGTCGGGATCTGCCCGAGGAAGTGTGACGTCCGTCCGCACGAAGCGCCCCCGGCCGCCCGCGGCTTCGATATCTGCGACGGTCGCTTCGCCGCGTGCCTTGTCGCGCGCGCCGACGACCACGGTCGCGCCGGAGCCCGGTGAGGCTCTACTCGGTGCACGGCTGGCTTTCCGGCAAGTGGGTCTCAGCCCACTTACCCAGTTCCCTGAGTGCAGGTTCCAGTGCAGCACCAGCCTGCGTCAGCCGGTAGCACACCCGCAGCGGCGGGCCTTCGTCGACCTCGCGTACCAGGAGACCCGCAGCGCCCAGCTCGGTCAGTCGGTCGGACAGCATGCGCTCGCTGATGCCGGGGACGGCTCTGCGCAGGTCGGCGAAGTAGGCCGGTTGTTCCACGAGCACCGCCACGATCGGCCCGGTCCAGCGCTTTCCCAGCAGCTGGAAGACCCGGGTGATGCCCCCGTCCACTCGCTTGCATGCCGTCTCATCGTGTCTCTGCTCCGCCGCCATGCCCCAAGGGTACCGCCCTCCTCGTACGGAGGTGAGAAAAAGTAAGCTAGTGTGCTATCAATAGTTCAGTACGAAAGGTCAGTGATGGGGCCGGTCATGGAGAGCCCCGCTGCGCCGCAACCTTCGCCTCCGTTGGAGATCATCAGTGGTTACCCTTCTGCACATCGACTCGTCGCTCTCGCCCACCTCCGCATCTGCCTCCCGGGCCGTGACCGGGGCCTTCCGCGCCGCCTGGGAGGAGCAGCATCCGGACGGCAGGGTGATCTACCGGGACCTGTCCGCGGCTCCGGTCCCTCACATCACCGCCGACGCGCACACCGCCGGCCTCTCCGATCCCTCGGAGCACACACCCGAGCAGGCCGCCGCCCTGGCCGAGCGGGTCAAGCTCATCGAGGAGCTCGAGCAGGCCGACGCCGTGCTGATCGGTGCCCCGATGTACAACTACGCAATCCCGTCCACTCTCAAGGCGTGGATCGACAACGTGGTCCTCTACGGCCGCACGGTGGGTGAGTCGTCCACGGTCGCGGGGACCCCTGTCACCGTCGTTGCCAGCCGCGGCGGCTCCTACGAGCCGGGCACGCCGAAGGAGTCGTACGAGTACGTGCGGAACTACCTCACGGCCATCTTCGCCGACACTCTCGGCATGGAGACCACGTTCATCGTTCCGGAGCTCACCATGGCCCCGCACAATCCGGCCATGGCTGAGCTGATCCCCCTGTACCACGCGTCCCGCGAGCGGGCCCTCGCCGACGCGGTGGCCAGGGCCAAGGAACTGGCTGGCCGCCTCGCCGCATAGCTCGCACCCGCACGCTGCAGCCGCAGGCCGTGAGGGCGCCGGTGGTCCTGCCGAGGGGGAGTCGGCGGGGCCACCGGTGGTGTGGGAGCGGTTCCTGGAGCCCCGGAGTCTCGGGGAAGGGGCACCCGGGGATCACCGCGCACCTCACTGCAAGCCCTCGCACCGACAGGTCGGGGTGATCCGGACGGCCCGGTTCCCAGGGCAGTGGGGGAGCGGTGAGAGGACTCGGATTCGGCGGAAGGCACATGGTGGGCCCGTGGAGGGTCTGGGTCTACGCTCCTGGCGTCCGGGCACATGCCGAACCGGCTACCGCACCTGTCGGGCGGGACGCTGAGCGGTCCACTGCGCCAGAGGCTGCAGGGCGCCCAGCAGGGCCTGTCCGTCGCGGCTGAGGCTGTAGCGAATCTGCACGGGAGTGCTGGGAATCACCGTTCGCTCGATGAGGCCTTCGGCCTCGAGCTCCTTCAGGCGCTGAGCGAGCAGCCGGTCGGAGATGCCGTCGATCATGGCCCGGTACTCGCCGAAGCGGCGAGCGCCTTGGGCGGCAGCGGCCAGGATCGATCCTGTCCAGCGGCGTCCGATCAGCTCCAGAGCACCCAGGAAGCTCGGGCAGGAGTCGTCGTGGATCGAGTTGCCCTCGATGCGTGGAGGCTGAG
Source organism: Peterkaempfera griseoplana (assembly GCF_001418575.1). GTDB lineage: Bacteria > Actinomycetota > Actinomycetes > Streptomycetales > Streptomycetaceae > Peterkaempfera > Peterkaempfera griseoplana. The sequence goes on along the minus strand of NZ_LIQR01000299.1, from coordinate 30,232 downwards.
TCCTGATCACCTGCACCACTTCCGATCTCATAGCTGCTTACTAAAATATAGCTCCTTACCTTCGCCTTTTCCAGTGAGGCCGTGCGCTGCACAGTGAGGACATGAACGACTACGGACATCCGCTCTCTTTCGGGCTGAGTCTCGATCCTGCAGCCGAGTCGCTGGGCGGGACACGACGCCTCGCGCGCCTGGCCGAGGACGCCGGCTTGGACTATCTCGCTGTCCAGGACCATCCCTACCAGCCGGGACACCTGGACTCCTGGACTCTGATCGGCAACCTGGCTGCCGACACCAACCGCATCTCGCTCTTCACCGACGTGTCCGACCTGCAGCTGCGGCCGCCCACCATGCTCGCCAAGGTCGCCGCTTCGCTGAGTGTGCTCACCGACGGCCGGATCCAGCTCGGTGTCGGCGGTGGGGCCTTCGCCGACGGCATCGCATCGATGGGTGGCCTGCCGCGGCGCGGCGAGCAGATGGTCGCCTTCACGGAGGAATCGCTCGGGCTCATGCGCGAGGCCTTGGCCGGAGGAGCGGTGCAACTGCAAAGCCCGAATCACTCCGTGTCCGGCTACCGCGCCGGTCCGGTGCCCCCGAAGCCCGTCGAGATCTGGCTCGGCGCCCAGGGACCCAAGATGCTGGCGGTTGCCGGCCGGTCGGCCGACGGGTGGGTCTCCCCGCTCAACATCTACGTCCCGCCGGAGCAGGTGCCCTCGCGCCAGCATCTCATCGACGAAGCAGCCACTGCCGCGGGGCGCACCCCGAAATCCATCCGTCGCATCTACAACGTGATCGGCGTCATCGGAGCCGGCCGGCGCGGCCAAGGGCTCGTCGGTGACGTGCACCAGTGGGTGGACACGCTCACGGAGTGGGCCGTGGTCCTCGGGTTCGACACCTTTGTGTTCTGGCCCGTGGTGAACCCCGAGAGTCAGCTCGCGCTCTTCGCCTCCGAGGTCGTGCCGGCGGTTCGTGAGCGCGTCGAGGCCATAAGGAACGGACGATGACCACAAGCCTCGGCGTGGTGCCCGCCGGCCTTGCCGGCAAGATCATCACTCCCGGAGATCGTCGCTATGCCCTGCTCCGCTCCACCTACACCACCGTGGGCAGACCGGCAGCAGTCGTACTCGCCGAATCCCCCGCCGACGTCGCTGCAGCACTTCGACTGGCACATGAGCAGCATCTCCCGCTGGCCGTCCGCAGCGGCGGACACGGCCTCTCCGGCAGCGGCACGAACAACGCCGGGCTCGTCATCGACCTGAGTGAGATGCGCCGGGTCGACGTTCTCGACCGCGACGCACGCCTGGTGCGGGTGGAGGCGGGCGCGCGCTGGGCCCAGGTCGCCCAGGCGCTCGCCTCGCACGGACTGGCCATCAGCTCCGGCGACCACGGCAACGTCGGCGTCGGCGGCCTCGCCACGGCCGGCGGCGTCGGATGGCTGGTACGGAACTACGGACTCACCATCGACCACATCCGCGCGGTCGAGGTGGTGCTGCCCGACGGTACTCAGGTCCGCGCCGACCCGCAGACCGAGCCCGATCTGCTGTGGGTGATGCGCGGTGCAGGGGCGGGAGCCGGCATCGCTGTGGCCTTCGAGATCGCAGCCACTGAACTCCGCGATGTCGGATTCGCGCAGCTTGTCGCACGCGTGGACCCGGCGGGCAAGACGCTGCAGCGCTGGGATGCCGTCATGGCACAGGCGCCGCGTGAGCTGTCGACCGCAGTGATGCTCTCCTCGCAGGGTGCGTCACCTCTCGCCTTCATCACCGCGGTCGTCGCCTCGGACAGCCGGTCCGGCATCCAGCAGGCACTCCAGCCGCTCCTCGGGATCGGCGAGGTCACGGTCCAGCAGGCCCACATCCTCCCGTACACGGACCTGGTGTCGCCCGCCCACCTGCACCCCAACACCGGACAGATGCCGGGCACCACCACCAACGGACTGCTCACGGACATCACCCCCGACGCGGCCCGCGCACTGCTGACGGCAGCAACCGGATCCGACCCGGTCCTGATCCAGATGCGCTCGCTCGGTGGTGCGGTCAACGACATCGACCCCGGGGCCACTGCCTACACACATCGCCATCAAAGGACGCTCGTCATCGCCACGGTGTTCCCACCGGACGGTCGACAGGCCCTGTCAGGCGCCTGGGAGACCTTGGCCCCTCACACGGACGGGGCGTACGTGAACTTCGAAAGCAATCCGGACGACACGACATTCGCGCGTGCCTACCCGGGGTCCACCGGCGCCCGTGTCGGAGAGCTGTGGAAGCGCTACGACCCCGGCGGCATCCTGCAGCGGCCGTCGCGGGCCTGACCGGAATCCATCCACGACACCCCAGCACACCCACGAAGCGGCGGCCGCGCAACGGTGGGGCGTGTCAGTGATTCCTTGGGCGCTGTCAGGGGAGCTGCTTGTCCGTTGCAGGTTCTGCCGGGCGGCCCAGCGAGGCCGTGCTTTCGGCCGGAACGGGGCCTGCTCAGCGGCGATGGACGCTGACGGCGTAGCCGCCGCCGTCGTAAGGGTCGGCGTCCCAGGTGGCGAAGCGGCCGACGAAGGAGAGGCCGGCCGCGGTGCAGTAGGCGTCGTACTCCGGCAGCGTGATGCTGGGTGGTACCGGCAGGTGAGCCTCATCCAGGCCGAAGCCCGAGACGAGCAAGCCACCTGGGCGCAGGGCTGCGGCCAGGCGACTGACGACCGCGCCCTCGGTACCGGTGGCGAGAAGCGGGAAGATGTTGCCGGCGGCGACCACGAGATCGAAGTCTGCGGCGACATTGACCGCGCCGGGGTCGAATGTCGCCAGGTCGGCCTGGATCCAGGGCAATCCGGGCGCTTCTTTCCGCGCCACCGCCAGCATGGACGCATCAAGATCCACGCCGACACAGTCGTACCCGAGCTCCGCAAGCCGGATCATGACCCGCCCGGTACCACACCCCGCGTCCAGCACCCGGGCTCCAGGGGGCATGAGCGTGGCGCAGAACCGTGCCTCACCGTGCATGTCCCTGCGGGTGCCGGCCAGAGCCGAAAAGCGCGCGGCGTAGTCCTCCCCGGACGTTCCCCCGGTCAGCTCTTCCCAACGGCTCATGACGGCAAGCATAGGTGAGCGGAGCTGCCACTCCGGGTGTGCGGTCCCTGGGAGGGGACGGCACACCCGGAGACGAAGCGGGCACGTTGCCGCCGGGCCGGTCAAGGTCGGTGCGGCTGGGCTCGGGCCGCGGCGGTGATGGGCCTGCTGCCCCAGCGGGGGCCTTTCCCACTGCGGATGCGGGCGTGCTCGCGGCGCCGGGCGGGCGGCACGTCGGGTTTCGTCTACGGGCTTACGGGCCGCATGTCGCCGTCGTACACGGTGCGGTAGTCCGGGACGACGATCCGGCTGGCTGCGGATGCCTTCCCGACCTGGGCGAGGAAGGCGTCGAGATCCATGCCCGGGTCGGGGACGGGGGGATCGCTCAGCGGGAGCTCGAAGTTGTCCCAGTGGACGGGGACGACGACCTCGGGACTGCCCAGTGCGTTCAGCAGTCGGGGCACGTAGCGGTAGGTGGTGCCGCTCTCGGCGGGTACGGCGATCATCGCGAGGTCGGGACTCAGCCCCCGTACCGCCCGCTCGGAGAAGTCGCTGGCTCCCATGAGGAACGCGGAGGGTCCGTGCTCGCCGAGCGTGATCTGGAAGGCCAGGGTGTCGCCCTCCGGCAGATCGGCGATGGTGGTGGGAACCGTCCTGGGCGGGGCGGTCAGCGTGCCCGGGGCGAAGTACGAGCAGTTCTTGTTGCGGCTGTGCAGGCTGGGTACGACCTCGACGGTGATCGTGCCGAGATCCAGCACTTCGCCGCCCTTCACCACGGAGATCTGGCCCGGGTCGACCCCGAGGGCGGTGAGCAGGTGGTACGTGGTCTCGGTGCCGATGACGCGGGCGCCGGTGGTCTTGGCGATGTACGGCACGTCGCTGAGGTGGTCCCAGTGGGAGTGGCTCACCAGCACCACGTCGGGACGGCCGATGTGCGCGTCGACGACCGCAGGGTTCGTCGTCAGCTCTGTCCTCGGATCGAGGCCGCTGTCGTACAGACCGGTGACGAAACGCGTGAGGTAGGGGTCGAAGAGCACGGTGCGGCCGTCCACGTCGATGCGCCAGCCCGAAGTGCCGAGCCAGCGGAAGGAGACGGAGCGGGCGACGGTCCGGTCACCGCCCCGGCCGCGGCCGACGGTCGCGGACGCCGAGGCTGCCGTGGCCGGGATCAACGGGGCTGCCGCACCGAGCACTGCGCCCCGGAGCACCGTACGACGGTCGGGCCCGCGGCCGGAGGTCGGGGCGTGTCTGTCGGAGGCGTGTATGTCCTGGGTCATGACGACAGGAGATCAAGGGACCAAGTGCCCTGTCCAAGACCGAAGTTCAGCCCCGGCGATACGCGAAAGCATATGTGTCCTGGTCACCGGCGCCCCGGAGGGAATCGGCCGCGATCCCGGCGACCCGGCCGATCGCCGCGTCCACCGAGGCGCGGGAGGTGCTCACATCATGGGTGCGCGCGAAGACGGCGATCGCATAGCACGCGCCGTCCGGGTAACGGGCGACGCCCGCCTCCATGTGCAGCCCCGGCAGGGTCCCGGTCTTGGCCGCGACCACGACGTCGTCCGGGAAACCCGACGCCAACCGATGGCGGAAGACCTGCTTGCTCATCAGGTCGCGCACGAACGCACATGCTTCCGGTGGCCCTGCCGCATCGGTCCACACGAGCTGGAGCAGCCGGGTGATCTCCCGGGGTGTGCTGGCCGTGGCGTGGGCGGGGTCGAGCATGGCCAGCCGTCTCTTCCTCTCGTCCGGCAGAGCCGGGTAGCGGACGGCGAACTCCCTCTCGTCGCGCGCTCCGACCTCCGCGAGCATCGACTCCAGCAGGTCCCGCGGGCCGCCCACGATCCGGGTCCGGTCCAGGCCGAGTTCCTTCGCGAGCAGTCTCACGGTGTCCAGTCCCACCCGGTCCAGTAGCAGATCGGCCGCCGAGTTGTCGCTGACGGACATCGTGAAGTAGGCCAGGTCCCGCAACGACAGCTCGAGATCGTCCAGGCATCCGGCGGTGCCCCAGCCGCCGAGTCTGTCGGCCGAGGTCACCCGCACCCGCTGCCTCGGGTCGAGCTGACCGGCCGCGACCTGCCGGGCGAACTCCAGGACCAGCAGGATCTTGAAGATCGAAGCGATGACGACGGCGTCGTCGGCGCCCACGGCGACCTCACCGACACGCTGCTCGCCGTCGGTCGTTCCGGCGACCGGTGTGCGTGCTGCGAGAGGAACGGCGTGCAACTGCCCTCTCGCCCCGACCGCGGTGAAGACCTGCCGGATTCGCTCCTCGGCTGCTGTTCGCGTGGTGGCTGCTACGTCATCGGACACAGACGTTCCCTGTCATCGGGCGGTCGGGCTTCCGGCCGACCGCTCCCTCCCCCTCAAGGCGGCTTCCCCATAAGATCCTCGATTGTGGATCTCTTGCGCCACCTGCGTCTTTTCGTCACCGTCGCCGACGAGCTGCACTTCAGCCGGGCCGCCGAACGGCTCGGCATGGCCCAGCCGCCGCTCAGCCAGGCGATCCGCCGGCTGGAGAAGGAACTGGGGGCCGAGTTGTTCGACCGCTCGCAGCGCGGCGTCCGGCTCAGCGCCGCCGGGGTGGCGCTGCTGGAGGAATCCCACGATCTCCTCGCCCGGGAGAAGCGGCTGCGCACTCTGGCGCGCCGCGCCGCGGACGGCGGCCTCGGCACCCTGCGGGCGGGCGTACCGCCCGACACCACGGCTGCCGTACTGTCCGCGCTGCTCACAGCCTGCGCCGAGCACGTCCCGGAACTCTCCGTCGACCTGCAGGAGGTCACCACGGTGGAGCAGTTGCGGCTGCTGGTCTCCGGGGGCCTGGACGTCGGACTCGTCCACCACCCCGTCGACGCCACCGAAGTGCGGCTCGGCCCCGGCATCTCCCTGGACCTGGGCGTCGTCCTGCCCCGCACCTCACCGCTGGCCCGGTTGCCGGAGGTGGCGCTCAGCGACCTCTCCGGGCACGACCTGGTGCTCTTCCCTCGGGCCCACGCGCCTGGCTGGTACGACCAGATCCTCGACGTGTGCCGTACCGAGGGCTTCATCCCCGGCCGCGTTCGCCATGCCTCCAACCCCGAGTTCCTGCTCGCCCTGGTCACGGCGGGGCACGGGATCGCCTTCGCTCAGGGGTCGGTGGCCCGCAAAGAGCCCCGCGTCGCCTGGTGCCCCCTGGCGGGCCACCTCCTCACGGCGCGCATCAGCGGCGCCTGGCCCATCGGCCGCGGCGCCCACCCGGCCGCGCCCCACTTCGCCCGACTGGCCGCCGACGTCCTGGCCCACCATCACACCGCAGGTCCCCGAGGCGAGGGCACTGCCTCCCCACCGGACGGCACCCCCCGTCCGTGGTCAGTCGTCTACGGCTGACCACCCGTACACCGACCGCACACCCGCGGTCGGCAGCCCGGCCAGCCGACGGCCCGGGTCGGTCTGCTCGACGAGCTTCGAGCCGCCGGGATTCCCGCTCAGCGCGGCCGGGCCTCAGCGATCCGCCAGCTCGTCCTCCGGGCCCCCGCACCTGTCGTCGCCCGCGTGCTCGGCTACCACGACAAGACCATCACCCACTTGGTGGTCGAGGCGCGCGGGACCTGGAGCCGATGCGCGGGCGGCGAGCGAACACCGTCTCCGCTGGGGCCGACATAGCGGGAGATCAGACGACCGATGCCCGGAAAGGATCGGTAGGAATGATCTCTGCCTCGTCGAAGAGCTGTTCCAGCGCTTCGTGGCCGTGATGCCTGCGGAACTCGATCTCGGCTGCCGTCACCGGCAGGACCCACAGGACACGAGCGTGGCCCACAGGCAGCGGGCAGTGCTCGAGGTCCGGCCCGTGGAGATACGGCAGGCTGATCAGCAGGTGGTCGCAGGTCGAACCCGGCACCCACGGTTCACCGATCGGCATGCTGTGCTCCAGGTCGAGCCGATGCCCTCCGCAGTGGTAGTAGGCAATCATCGCCATGAGTTCGACGAACCGCTGGTCGCGGACATGCGCGGTCATGACGAACTCAAGACCGTGACCGTCTCGCTCCGCCACGGCCCAGCACCCTGCCGTCACATAGGCCCAGCTGTCGCTACGGGGGCCGGGACCTGCAACAAGGATGCGCAGGCCGGTGAGCACCTCTCGGCGCTCCGGCCCGAGGTCGCACTCGATGACCTCGACAGGATGCCCTTCGAAGAATTCCCGGACATGCGACTCGACTGCCTCGGCGGCGGCTCTCGCCTTCGTATCGCCCACTGCGCGATCATGTCAGACAGGCCGTCGCCGCCCGCACCTGTTCCCCCGCGTCATGTCGATTCGGCGCCAGCCGCGAATACACGACATGACACCTCTCCATGCGAGACATGCGAGCCCATCAGTCCCAAGGCCGTTTTCAGTGGGCGCCATCACCCGCGGGAGCGAGTGCGGCAGCAGGCCGTGGACCGCTGTTGCGGTGGCGGTTCACGGCCCGGTTCAGGAGCAGGGAGGGAATCTCATCCCTGCTCCGCTGGTCGAGACACCCTGCGTTCGCTTCTCAGGTGTTGGGACGCTTGCCGTGATTGGCGCGCTTCTTGTTGCGGGCGCGCCGCTTGTTGCCCCGCTTCGACATAGGACTCATCTCCTGTTGTCAGGATATGTCATGGAGATTCCAGTCTAGATTTGGGGCGCCGGATTCGCATCGTGGTCCGTCCTGGCCCGCGGTGCCCGGTGCAGCCCGGCGCCCTCCTCTGCGGGCATGGGAGAAGCTCCAGCGCGACGGCGAGATCCCCGCCGGCCACCTGATGCCGATGATCGACCGCGTGCGGCCAGGCAGGGCAAGCTGCTCCGCGCCGAGCCCGTGGCGCAGCAGATGGTGCAGGACCGGGTCCGGCTGCGCGGCGCGTTCATGGACCTGGAGAACGAGTGTGCGACATGGCAGCCAACCGACCCTGACAGCCCCGGCCGGATCGACGCCTCCTGCATCCTCGTGTACGGCCTGATCCCCGAGGCGAACAAGGGCGCGATCGTGCATGCGCCGCTGCCACAGGCCCCGCAGCCGGCCGGTGTGCGTCAGCCGCCGCCCTCAGCGGGGGTGCACGGGCGGAGGATCGCGAGGTGGCGGGTGGGTTCGGCCGTGACCCGCTGCTTCACCGGATTGGGAGTGTGATGATCTCGGGTGTCAAGGCCAGACAGGTGTCGATGAAGTCACGGGCAGCGAGAGGAGTGACAGCGTCGAGGCCGTCGCGACGGGCCTGTTTCTCCAGCAGGGCAAGTCGAACGAAGACCAGGTGGTATTCCGGACGCAGGCCGATCATGTGCAATTGGGGGATCGCCAGTGTCGGGTCCCCCATGTTCAGGTGCACCGCCCACTCACTGGCGGCCTCAACCCCGCGAGTCCGCTCGATTGCAATGAAGCAGATGCGGCAGAGCGCTGCCCAGGCCTCGGTCACTGCTCTGAGGGGTGAGGAGTCGACCATCTCTCGCGATTCCCACAGGTTGGTAATCATGTGGGCGAGGTGTTCACGGGCAGTCGACGAGGCACCTGCAGCTGGCTGCTGGTGCGGCGTTGCTCCCGTCGCGGATCCGACGCCCGGGCTTGAAGGCCCGGGTACGGGTGGTACTGCTGGCTGGGGTACAGGCTCAGACACGTAGTCGAGCCTGTCCCCAGCCGGTCGGTCTCGCCCACGACCTACCGGCGTGATGCGCGGTCCGTCGCTGTTCTCCTCGTCCTCGCCAGCCCGTGGCGTCAAGACCTCGCCACTCGACGGCCCGCCACGCGACGGTGGGCGACGTGGCCCCAAGCCCCCCGCACCCGCGGGCACGCCATCCGACGGTGGGCGACGGGACCCCAAGACCTCACCAGTCAACGGCCCGCCACGCGACGGTGGGCGACGTGGCCCCAAGCCCCCCGCACCCGCGGGCACGCCATCCGACGGCGCACGCCGTGACCCCAAGACCCCACCACCCAGCGGCACGCCACCCGCGGTCGACGTGGGCCGAAGATCGGGGATCCGCGACTGCGCGTTGGTAGCTGCAGCGCGCCCGGCTTGCTGCAGCGCCTCTCGGGCCTCCGCGGCGAACTCGATGGAACCGGCGGGAGTCTCCACCCGCGTCATCCGCGCAACGGCTGCCCGCAACTGGTCGCGGAGAGCCCAAATGACGGCGACCACGACCGTGGGCCACGCCAGGGTTTGGATGTACTTGAGCACCAGCTCGGCAACCTTCACGGGAGCATGCTGGCAGCCGGTCCGCTGCGCCCCGGTGTGGCGCCGGGTTCTGTGACAGATACGCAACATGCCCGTCCGGCCCGGGCGTTGAGCGGGCCCGCACAGGCCCCGCCGTCGGCTGGTGCGGATCGGGAAGCGGCCCGGTGACCAGGGCCTCTGGGACACTGCCGACATGGACACCTGCGACGGCGAAGCGCTGCTCCGCGAGCACCTGGTCCGCAACGCGGACGTCCGGCACGCCGCCCTGCACGACCCCGAGTACGCGGCCGAAGTCCACCGCCTGCGGGCCGTCCTCGGCCACCTCGACACGGCCATGACCGCTGAGGGCGTGCCCGGCGGCATCCGCCAAAGGGTCGGGGGCCGCCTCGTCGCCGTTCTGCTCCGCACCGACGAGGTTGCAACAGACCCTAACTTGATCTTTAACGGGTGGCCTCGAACGCGGCGTCGTACGTGATCACTCGTATCGGACAGCCCAGCGGAGAACCCTCGTGACGGCTTGCGGGGAAGCCTGCCGGGTGGCGAACAGGGCACTGAGGGCGGCGGCAATTGCCCCCTCCACTGGTTCTGTGATCGATTACTCGTGGCCTGCCGGCACCGGGCACTCTCCGCTGAACCGCCGGGCTCCTGTGCGCCCGTGTGGCTGTCGTGCTCCAGGTGTCCCACGGCGGTACTGGCCCCGTGCGCACCCTGGACGCCGCCCGGCCGGGGTCCCCCGACCGACCCACGAGCCCGGCCCGGCCGCTGCCCCGCACGCCGGTGCCCCTTACGCCGCGGGCCGCACCGGGCGGATGTGCCTGCGGTGCGGCCCGGCCGCGTCGGGACCTCGGAGGGTCAGTTCACGGTGTGACCCCTCAGCCCTTGGTGCCGGAGCCGGTGGCGACCGTCAACGGTCCGGACTCGACGGTGCTCGACGTGCCGTCGGCCCACGTGCCGGTCACCTGGACGGTCACCGTGTCCCCGAGGTACTTGCCCAGGAGGTGGAACCGGGAGCCGGTCGCGCCCGCCACCGCCTTGCCGTTCACGAGCCACTGGTAGCCGAACCGCGCATCCGGGGTCCAGGTGCCCGGGTCGGCGGTCACAAATCCGCCGACCTTCGGCGAGCCCTTGATGTCCGGGGTGCCCGGCGCCTTCAGCCGGTAGTGGTAGAAGGTGACGTTGCTGGGACCGTTCGGGTCCGGCAGTTCCCGGTTGAGGATGTTGAGGGTCAGGCCCTGCGGTGTGTCCAGGAACGACAGGCCCTCGACCTCCTGGGGGTAGGGAACCTTGAGGTCGAAGAGCTCCTGGACCTCGCCGGTCGTCAGGTTGGCGCGGGAGATGTTCTTCTCCGCGTCGTTCGAGGCGAAGTACATCCAGCCGTCGTGGATCTTGCCGCCCTGGGCCTGGTCGACCGTCTGCGACAGCGGGATGTACCGGTTGAACGACCAGTCGCGCAGGTTGTAGACGGCGATTTCCGTCGCGTTGTTGTAGGCCATGCCGTAGGCGAGGCCCCTGGCGGCGTCGACGGCCACCCAGCTCGCGATGTCCTGCACGCCGTGCGGCGGGTTGAGGGCGGCGGCCTGGCCGGTGTAGCCCAGATCGGCGGCGTTGTAGACGGCGAACACCGGCGTGTCGTAACGGCTTCCGGTGACCGAGTCGCGCGTGCTGGTGTCGAGCGAGATGTAGAGCTTGCCGTCGGCGTAGTCGAAGTCGCCGATGTGGTTCAGGCCCTTGTAGGCCAGCGTTGAGGGATTGGCCAAGGCCGACGGAATGGCCGGCGAGCTCTTGAGGAGCGTCTTGTACTGCATGTCCGTGATCTCCAGCCCGTTGCTGCTGGAGAAGTACCAGTGGGTGCCGTCGGTGGTGACGCCCTGGCTGCGCGAGCCTTCGGCCTCGCCGGTGAACACGTCCTTGCCGATGAGTTCCCACGTTCCCGCCGCCTGCGCGGGAGCGGGCAGGGGTGCGGCGGCCGCGGGTGCCGCCACGGCGGCGGCTGCGACCAGGGCAAGTCCGGCGATGAAATTCCTTCGGGCGTAACTTCTCACAATTGCTCCATGTGACCTGCGCGGCGGACGAACCGTGTCCGCCGTGTCGGTCCCACTACTACGAGGGCGAGTTTGCGCCGCCGCGACGGCGGTATGGCCGGGCAGTTAAGCGGACATGCCGGAAATCCGCGCGCGGGACCACGGCGATCCGGCGCGGCGGCCGCGCCGTGAAACGATCCGCTCATGGGACGGCAACCGGGCTGGTTGTCAGGTATACGGCTATAGAGGAAGCCGTACGGAGCGCACCAGCCGATGCAGAATTTCAAAAGTCACGCGGTCCGGTGAGAACAAGAGCACTCACGCACACAGAATATGACGCTATCTCACTTCGCGGTTCGGCGGCGGCATCAGGCAGGGCGGCGTCGTTCCCGCGGCTGCGCCCGGTTTGATCAGCGATGCCGAGGGTGCTCAACGGCCGGACGGCGTCGCGGCAGTGCCTGCGCAGGCCGGCAGCGATGTTCTCGCTCCATCAAGGACCCCGACAGTCACCTGACCGCGGCACTCCACGGACCTTGTTCATCCCTCCGGTTGTGGTCGTCCTCGACCGGACCGGCCGGATGACCGAGCCGGCCCCCGAGGGCGACCATCTCCGTGAAGAGCGCCTCCCCGACCGGCAGCGTGTAGAACTTCACCGCTCGAAGAAACAACCGATACCCGAGATCCGCGCATGCCTCCGTGACGACCCGCTGGAGCGCCGGCAGCAGGGGCGGCAGTGGGCTGGGGTTGGACACCTGCGTGTTCGTGTGCGCTGCGGTCAATCCGTCCGCGAGCGGACGCATCACCCGGAGAACCTCCGCGCGCAGCGCCTCGTCCGTCACCGGCCGGGCCGACGGCGGAACAAAGTTCGGGTCGCGCCGCCGCTCGGCCGCAAGCCAGACCGATTCGATTCTTTTCAGCCAGATACGAGGAGCTACGCCCTCCTTGACCGGGTCGAAGGCGTAGTCCGTCGACCCGGCCCAGGCGGTCCGGATCGTCTCTTCCGGCAGCGAGGACTCCAGCAGACACCGGAGATCGCTCCCCAGCTGCAGGGACACCGAGCGGTCCAGCTCCGCCGCAGCGCGCTCCACCGTCAGAACCATGGCAGAGACGGGACCCTGCTCGATCAGACGGTCGAGCTCCAGTTCGGGTAGATCGGTGAGCTCCTCGCACTGGTGAGAAAGCCAGGACAGGCCCGTTTCCCGTGTCATTGCCTCTGCTTCGGATAGGAGGTGTAGGCGACCCACGTCATGGGCCATGTTGTGGCCCTTGACGAACCTCAACCTGTGACAGCTGTTCAGGCTGGATGAGGTGTCAAGTATTCGACCTCCAGAATCCCTGGCCCGGGCCGGAGGGGCAAGGCGGTCGGACCGGGCCGCAGGTCCGGGGGAGTGATCAGGTGCCCGAGGGGTCCTGGCCGGCGGCGCGCGCGGTACGGCGCTCGAAGACGAGCGGCCGGGCGGTCCGCAGCGCGGTGGCGATGGCGCCGAGCAGCACGGCGTCCTCGCCGAGGGCGCTGGGCGCCACGGCGGGACGCAGCGGGGTGAGCCGGTGCAGCGTGCTCCGCACGATGTCGAGCAGCAGGTCGGCGCTGTGGCCGACGCCGCCGCCGAGGACCACCAGGTCGGGGTCGAGGACTGCGGAGACCGAGGCCACCACCAGGGCCAGCCGCCGGCCCTCCTGCTGGACGGCGGCGATCGCGGGCTCGCTGCCGGCCCGGGCGGCGTCGAAGACCCGCTTGGCCGTCAGCGGCCCGGTCATGCCGCACCGGCGCGCGGCGCGGACGACGGCGTCCGCGGAGACGGCGTCCTCCAGCACTCCGCGGCGCGGTGCGCGGCCGGCCTCCGGCAGCTCCTCCATCAGCGCCAGGTAGCCGATCTCGCCCGCGGCGCCGTGGGCGCCCTCGAACAGCCGGCCGTCGGCCACCACGCCCATGCCCAGACCGGTGCCGATCAGGAGGTAGACGAAGAGGGGGCTGCCCGCGCCGGCGCCGAAGGCGTACTCGCCGAGTGCGGCGAGGTTGGCGTCGTTGTGGACGGAGAGCGCGATGCCGAGCCGTTCCCGGATCCGCGCGAAGAGGCCCGGCCGTCCCCATCCCGGCAGGTTGACGGCGTACTGGACGCGGCCGGTACGGGGGTCGAAGACGCCGGGCGTTCCCACCGCCACATGCACGACGTCGGCGCTGGTGATCCCGGCCGCGGTGACGGCCCGTGCGGCGGCGTCGATCACGGCGTCGGCGACCGAACCGGCGCTGCGCCCCCGGTTGGGCAGGTCCACCCGGGCGACCAGGGCTCCGGAGAGGTCGGCGACGGCGGTGCGGAGCCGGGCCCGGCCGATGTCGATGCCGAGCACATGGCCCGCGGTGGGGTCGGGCTCGTACAGGATGGCGATGCGGCCCCGCTCGGGGGCGAGCGTGCCGGCCGGGCGGACCAGGCCGGCCTGTTCGAGGGCGGCCAGCGCGGAGGAGACGGTCGGCTTGGACAGCCCGCTGTCCCGGGCCAGCTGGGCCCGGGAGGCGGCCCCGGCGGAGCGCAGCCGCTCCAGCAGCAGCCATTCGTTGTTGCGGCGCAACAGCCGTCTGCTCCAGGGCAGTTCGTCCATGGCTGGTGATCCCCTGTCGTGGCTGGTGGACCCGAGTGTGTGGGCGGCGCCCGCGCGGCGCCGCGGGGACCCGGCGTCCGGTGCGGCGGCCACCGCCGCCGTCCCGGAACGGGGCCGGGTCCCGCCACCGTCGGCGGCGGGACCCGGTCCGGGTTCAGCGGCCGGTCATGAGCCGCTGGGCCAGCTGATCTGGGTCGAGTGGTAGTAGTTGACGCCCATGGCCTTCCAGCGCGGTCCCTGGGCCGCCAGCCGCTGGTCGAACGCGGTCACGTCGTGCGTGGACCACGGGGACCAGCCGAGTTCGGCCAGGGCCGGGAGGCGGGGGAAGGCCATGTAGTCGATGTCCGCCGAGGTGACGATGGTTTCGGTCCACAGCGGCGCCTCGACGCCCTGGACCGAGGCTCCGGTCACTCCTGTGAGGTAGTTGCCGGGGTCCCATCCGTAGGCGGTGTTGACGTCGATCAGCCCGGCCCACGTCTGACCGAGCTTGATCTTGCGCGTGTACTTCATGTCCAGGTACGCCTTGTTGGCCGGGGACATGACGACCTTGGTCCCGCCCGCCGCCGCAGCCGCCACGGCGGAGTCCGAGGCGGTGGTGCCCCAGTACTGGGCGACGGCGGAGGGCTGCAGCGTGGCGTGGGTGATGTCGTGCCAGCCCACCACCGTCTTGCCGTGCGCGGCGACGATCTGCTGCACCTGGCCGAGGAACGAGGCGTAGTCGGCGGCGGTGGTCGAGGACGCCTCGTCCCCGCCGATGTGCAGATAGGGACCGGGGGTCAGGGCGGCCAGTTCGCCGATCACCTGGTCGAGGAAGGTGTAGGTGAGCGGCAGCGGCACGCACAGCGAGCTGAAGCCGACGTTCGTGCCGGTGTAGAGCGCGGGCGCCGTGCCGTTGCAGTTGAGCTGGGCGTACGAGGCCAGCGCGGCGTTGGTGTGGCCGGGCATGTCGATCTCGGGGACCACGGTCATGAAGCGGGACGCCGCATAGGAGACGATCGCCGAGTAGTCGGCCTGGGTGTAGTAGCCCCCGGGGCCGCCGCCGACCTGGGTGCTGCCGCCGTAGGTCGCCAGGTTGGGCCAGCTGTTGACGGCGATCCGCCAGCCCTGGTCGTCGGAGAGGTGCAGATGCAGGATGTTGACCTTGTACAGCGCCAACTCGTCGATGTAGTGCTTGACCTGGGCCACCGTGAAGAAGTGCCGGGCGACGTCGAGCATCGCCCCGCGGTAGCCGAAGCGCGGGTAGTCCAGGACGGTGCCGCCGGGCACCGTCCACGGTCCGGGCTGCACGGTGCTGCTCATCACCGCCGGCGGCAGCAGTTGGAGCAGGGTCTGCACGCCGTGGAAGAGCCCGGCGGGCTGCTGGGCCCGGAGGACCACGCCGGTGGCGGTGGTGGTGAGCTGGTAGCCCTCCGCGCCGACGCTGCCGGGGGCCCCGGAGAGCTGCAGCGCGATGCTGCCCGGAGCGGACGCACCGACCGTGAGCGGCAGGGCGTACCCGGTGGAGGCGCGCAGGATGCTCGCCAGATAGCCGCCGACGCCGGCGTCGTCGGAGGTGAGGGTGGCCGCCGGGGTCAGCGTGAAGGTGCTGCCGTCGGAGACCACGCTGACCGGGGCCGGCACCACGGTGTTGGGGAGGCCCGCCGCCGCGCTCGGGCCGGCGCAGGCCAGCAGGCCGGCTGCCACCAGGCCCAGTGCGGCCAGCAGTGTCGTCAGGGTCTGTCGCAGTCGCATGGTCACCTCACCCCGCAAGGACGTCGAAGGTGGGCACGTTCCACCCGGAGACGCTGACCACCGGTGTGGCGCCCCGGAGGTCGGCCGAGTTGTAGCTCGCGGTGAGCGTCTCCGACTCACCGGGCCAGAGCGTCACGTCGTTGTCGCCCCAGATCGAGCTCTGCAGTTCGTTGTCGCCCGCCAGCTCGGTCCCGGAGGTGGTTCCCCGCCGGATGTCGGCCCGCAGGAAGAACCCGACGGTCGGGCGGCTGGAGGTGTTGGTGACGGTGACCGTCACCAGTCTGTCCGCCCCGTTGGGGCCCGCGTGGCTGCTGGTGGTGGCGGTCGCCGAGACGGTGGCCTGGGGCAGGCTCTGCAGTGCCTTGAGGTTGGCGTACTGCGACATGGCGGCCTGCGGCTGGCCGATGGTCTTGTTCCAGTTGGGGACGTCCGGCGTGGTCGGCTGCCAGTAGACGTTGCGGTCGACCAGGGTGCCGTTCTGCCGCACCAGCAGTTCGACGAAGTAGACCGTGCCGGCGGTGGTGGGGGTGCTGGGGGTCAGCACGGAGCTGACCACCTGCTGGGAGGCCAGGGTGAGGCTGCCCGAGGTCCGGTCGTCGAGCAGGGTGCCGGCGGTGTTGTACACCTTGGCCTCGACCGTCACCCCGGACTGGGTGGCGCCGCCCAGGTTGTCGACCGTCACCGTTCCGTTGTCCAGGGTGTAGAGGGCGTGCAGCGGCCGGTTGGCCTTCTGTGCGCCGAAGTAGGCTCCCGCCTGGTCGCCGTCGTTGTTCCAG
The DNA here is from genome assembly GCF_001418575.1 of Peterkaempfera griseoplana. Taxonomy (GTDB): domain Bacteria; phylum Actinomycetota; class Actinomycetes; order Streptomycetales; family Streptomycetaceae; genus Peterkaempfera; species Peterkaempfera griseoplana. Next base: position 13,891 of record NZ_LIQR01000299.1, on the reverse strand, counting down.
AGCGACCAGAGCAGGGTCGGCCAGCCCTTGTTCAGCTGCCAGTAGATGGTTCCGGTGGACGGCGCCGAGGTGTTGGCCGAGTGGGCGACGAAGGCCTCGAACTGGGCCCGGGTGTCCTCGTAGTTCTGGACCTGCGCCTCCTGGACGTACTGGTTGAGGCTCGTCCAGGCGCCGTAGCGGTTGGTGATCGCGGTGTCGAGGTTGTAGAGGGTGCCGAAGTGGTAGCCGGTGTGCTTGGTGCCCTCGTAGTTGTTGTGGTACTGGTTGGCGCCCGGCGACTGCCACAGGTCCGACTGCTCGGACGGGGACAGGAATCGGTTGATCGAGTCCAGGGTGGGGACGGTGTTGCCCGCGCTCTGCTCGCTGTCGAAGCCCCACGCACCGCCGGAGTTGGTCAGGTCGCCGCCGCTGCTGTGGGTGGTGTCGTACCAGTAGTTCGGCGGCACCCAGTCGTACGGGCCCTCCTTCTCACCCGCCGCGCCCAGCTGCGGGCTGCTCTTGTACTCCGCGGAGGCGATGAACGGGCCCGTGTAGTCGGCCGCGGCGAAGCCCGCCAGTGCCAGCGACTCCTGGGTCGCGGTCGGTGCGTTGTCGCTCCACTGGAAACTGAAGACCGACGGGTGGTTGCGCAGGGTCTCGCCGACGGTCTTCGCGGTCAGCTGGTAGACGGCCTGCTGGGCGGCGGTGTAGCTGGTGCTCTCCCAGAAGTCGCAGCACTGGTACCCGGCGTTGACCAGGATCCCGGCGGCGTCCATCTGCTGGTACCAGTCGGCCGGCATCAGATGGCCCTCGAGGCGAACGGTGTTGATGCCCATCGACTTCATCAGGCCGATCTGCTGGGCGGTGTCCGCCGGGTCGTAGCGCAGGAACAGGTCCGGGGACCAGCCGCCGCCGCGGACCACCAGCGGCACATTATTGATCTTGAAGGCTCGCACCCCGCTCGGCGCCGCCGACGACGCCCCGGTCAGGTACGAGGTGACGGTGCGGATCCCGAAGGTGCCGCTGGTCGAGTTGAGCACCGTGCCGCCCTGCGCCACCGAGGTGCCGAGCGTGTACAGCGGCTGTCCGCCGAGCTGGTAGGGCCACCAGATCTGCGGGCTCGCGAGGGTCAGCCCCGGGTACGAGGCGGGCGTGAAGGAGACCGTCTGGGTGGAGCCCGCCGCCACGGTCACACTCTGGCTGACCGTGACCGGGGTGCCGCCGCCCGGCGGGGTGACGGTGGCGGAGACCGTGCCGGTCTGCGCGCTCGCCGAGGTGTTGGTGACGTCCGCCTTGACGGTCAGCGCCGAACTGCTCAGATCCGCGGCGGTGTTGGGCACGGCATGGGCGTTGCCGACCACCAGCGGTCCGCCGGTCTGCAGCTGCACCGGGAACTGGATGCCGGTGTTGTTGTCCGGCGGGATCTGGCTCCAGTCCACGTCGTCCAGGGTGAGCATGCTGCTCGGATCGTTGGGGTGCATCTCGATCGCCACCGAGTTGGTCCCCGGGAGCAGCAGCCCGGTGACGTCGAAGACATTGCGTGCGTAGGCACCGGTGACCGTCGCCGCGGTCGCCACCTGCGTGCCGTTGACCCAGACGTCCGCCGCTCCGACCACGCCGTTCAGGACCAGCTTGGCGTTCTGTCCGGCGGGCGGTGCGGTGAAGTCGGTCCGGTACCACCAGGGCACCGAGAACTGGGCGATGGTCTCGGGGCCGACCTTGGTCATCTGCCCGAAGCAGGACTTCATGGTGGTGGAGGTGAAGACGTTGGGGCAGCTGCCGTTCTCCAGCAGCGCCTTGATCTCGGTCCCCGGTGCGCCGCCGCCGTCGTTGGCGACGGTCAGCCAGCCGGAGGTGCCGAAGCCCGGAGTGGAGATCTGGGCTCCGGACTGGGTGGCCGTGGCGCTGCTCACCACCTTCCAGCCGGTGGCGGAGCCCAGATCGGCCACCGCGGTGCTGCCGGTCGCCGGGGCGGACAGGGCGACGGGGGCCGGCGCACCGGCCCGGGGGGTGGGGCCGCTTTGCAGCGCGGTCACTGCGGCGACCGCCAGGGCCACCGTCGCGACAATCGGATGCCTTCCGTGACGTGCCATAAGTGCTCCCTTGTCGGTGGGGGAGGAGCGTGGCGTGGAAAGGGTCAGGCCGGTGCGGCGGACGCCCGGGGGCTCGGGGCGTCCGCCTCGGCGACATGGCAGGCGGCGGCGTGTGCCGGACCCAGCTCCCGCAGCCGCGGGGTGAGGGCATGGCAGGCGTCGACCGCCAACGGGCACCGGGCACGGAAACGGCAGCCCGGGGCCGGATCGATCACCGCGGGCGGATCGGAGCGCGCCGCCGCGGCGTCCACCTCCAGCGGCGCCCGTGGATCCGGCACCGCCGAGAGGAGCAACTGGGTGTAGGGATGTCTGGGGGCGGTGAGGACGGCCTCGGTGGGCCCCGACTCCACGACGTGTCCGCCGTACATCACCAGCAGCCGGTCGGCGACATAGCGGGCACTGGCGATGTCATGGGTGATGTAGAGGATCGAGACGCCCTCACGCTCGCGCAGCTGCGTCATCACATTGAGCAGACCGATCCGGATCGACACGTCCAGCATCGACACCGGCTCGTCGGCCAGGATCAGCCGGGGCCGGTAGGCCAGGGCCTGCGCGAAGCCGATCCGCTGCCGCTGCCCGCCGGACAGCTCGTGCGGGTACCGGTCGAGGATCTCGGCGGCGGGGGCGAGCCCCACCGCCTCGACCACCCGCTCGGCCTCCGCGCGCCGCTCGGCCCTGCCGAGCCCGGGCCGGTGCAGCGCCAGCCCGCGCAGGATGCCGTGCGACACCCGGTAGGCCGGGTTGAGGGAACTGAAGGGGTCCTGGAAGACCATCGGCACATCACTGCGGTACGCCAGCTGCGCCCGGCGTCCGCGCAGCGTGGCGAGCGACCGTCCCTGGTAGCGGATCTCCCCGCCGGTCGGCCGGTACACCTGCGCCAGCAGCCGGGCGAGCGTGGACTTGCCGCTGCCGCTCTCGCCGACCAGGGCGACGATCTCCCGGTCGTGGATCACCAGGCTGACGTCGTCGACGGCGTGCAGGGTACGGCGGGACAGACCGCCGCCGACCCGGAAGTGCCGGGTGAGGCCGACGGTCTCCAGCAGCGCCGGCCGGGCAGCGGTGTCCGCAGGCCCGTGCGTCCCGGTGGCTGCGGTGGTCCCGGCAGTCCCCGCTGCTCCGGCGGTCTCCGCGGTCATGAGGTCGCCTCCACGGGCGGCAGGGGACGGGTCCGGCGGTCGGGAGCCTGCAGCAGACAGCGCGCCCGCACCTCCCCGACCGGGTACAGCTCGGGTTCCCACTCGCGGCACCGCTCCTCCACCACCGGGCAGCGCGGCGCGAACCGGCAGCCGTGCGGCGGCCGGGCCAGATCGGGCGGGCTGCCGGTGATGCCCCGCAGCTCGACCCGGGGACCGCGGACCGACGGGAAGGCCTCCAGCAGCCCCCGGCTGTAGGGGTGCGCCGGGGTGTCGAAGACGGTACGGGTCGGACCGGCCTCGACGACCTGACCGGCGTACATCACCAGTAGCTGGTCCGAGAAGTGACGGACCAGCGACATGTCGTGGGTGACGAAGAGCACCGCGAAGCCCAGCAGCTGCTGCAGTTCCTTGATCTGCACCATCAGCGAGCGCTGCGCCACCACGTCCAGCGCCGAGGTCGGCTCGTCCATGATGACCAGGTCCGGGGTGAAGAGCAGCGCCATCGCGATCATCGCGCGCTGCCGCATCCCGCCCGACAACTGGTGGGGATAGCTGCGCAGATGGACCGGGTCGATGCCGACCAGTTCCAGCACCTCCACCGACCGGGCCCGGACCTGCTCGGCGGTGAACGTCCCGTGGGCGCGCATCGCGTCCCGGTACTGGGCGCCGATCGTGCGCACCGGGTTGAGCGCGTTCATCGCGCTCTGCATGACCACCGAGTAGTCGCGCCAGCGCAGCGCATTGAGCTGCTTCTCGGTCATGGTGACCAGGTTGTCGCCCCGGAACAGCACGCTCCCTGCGGTGACCGCCGCGGGTGCGCTGAGCAGTCCGGCGATCGCGAAGAGCAGGGTGGACTTGCCGCAGCCCGACTCGCCCACCACGGCGGTGAACTGGCCCCGCCGGACGGTCAGGTCGACTCCCGCCACGGCCTCCACCGGACCGCGTGCGCCCTGGTACGCCACCCGAAGCCCGCTCACCCGCAGCAGCGGGGAGTCCTCGCTCTGCGCATCGGACGCCGCGGAGTCGACGGGCGGGGCCGCGGCGGCCGGTGCCGCACCCCGGCGCCGTACCGGGCGCAGCGCCGGGTTGCCGATCTCGTCGAAGGCGTGGTTGATCAGCGCGAAGGAGGCGCCGAGCAGTGCCACGCACAGCCCCGGGGCCAGCGACCAGAGCGGCGAACCGGTCTGCAGTGCCTGCTGGTTCTGCGCCCAGTAGAGCATGGTGCCCCAGCTGGCCGAGTTGGGGTCGCCCAGACCGAGGAACTGCAGGCCCGCCGCGCTGAGCACCGAGTACAGCGCGGCGCCCATGAAGTTGGCGACGATCAGCGAGGTCATGGTCGGCAGCACCTCGGCCACGATGACGTACGAGCGCCGCTCGCCGCGGACCCGGGCCGCCTCCAGGAAGTCCCGGTTGCGCAGCGACAGCGCCTGGGCGCGCATCTGGTTGGCGCCGTACGACCAGCCGGTGACGACCAGGACGGTCAGCATCACGGTGAGCGAGCCGCGGCCGGCGTACTTGGCCAGGATGATGATCAGCGGGAAGGCGGGGATCACCAGCACCACGTTGATCAGCATCGACAGCAGGTCGTCGAGGAGTCCGCCCAGGTAGGCCGCGGACACCCCGACCAGCACCGACAGCACGGTGGCCAGGAAGCCGGCGACCAGCGCGATGACCAGCGACTGGCGGGTGCCGTACACGAGTTGGGACCAGATGTCCTGGCCCAGTGCGGTGGTGCCCAGCAGATGCCTGGTGGACGGGCCCAGGCGGGGTGCGAAGTCCAGCGCGTTGGCGTCCCGGACCGAGGTGAACAGTCCGGGGAAGGCGGCCATCACGGCGAAGAGCAGCAGGATGACGGCTCCGGCCGTCGCCTTGCGGCTGCCGCGTAGCGCGCGCCACAGCCCGCCGCCGGGCCTGCGTACGGGGGTGTTCATCGCCATGGCGCGCTCACCCCTTCGCCCGGGCGCGCGGGTCGAGCCAGAGCGTCGCGAGGTCGCAGACCAGCACGGCGGCCAGCACGGCGACGGTGAAGAGCATGAACAGCGCCTGCATCAGCGGGTAGTCGACGTTCTGCACCGCGTTGTAGAGCAGATAGCCGAGCCCCGGGTAGTTGAAGACGTACTCGACGAGGATGGCGCCGGAGATGACGAACCCCAGCGACATGGCGAAGCCGGAGAGGTTGGGCAGGATCGCGTTGCGGGCCGCGTAGTCGTACATGATGCGGCGGTTGCTCAGCCCCTTGGCCCGGCCCATCCGGACGTAGTCCTCGGCCAGGACGGTGATCATGTTGTTGCGCATGGTCAGGATCCACCCCCCGATCGAGGTGATCAGCAGGGTCGCGCCCGGCAGTACCGCGTGCTGCAGCACGCTGCCGACGAAGCCGGGGGAGAACCCGGGCACGATGGTGTTGTCGTAGTTGAAGTCGCTGGGCAGCAGGCCGCCGGTCCAGACCGAGAAGACCAGGATGAGCAGCAGCGCGACCCAGAAGTAGGGCAGCGCCGAGGTGACCACGAAGACCGGCGGCAGCACCGTGTCCAGCCGCCCGCCGCGCCGCCAGCCCGCCAGCACACCGATCAGGGTGCCCAGGAGGAAGGCCAGCACGGTGGCGGTCCCGACCAGGCCCAGCGTCCACGGCAGGGCCTGGCCGATGAGGGTGGTGACGGGCTCGCCCAGGGTCTGGCCGATGGACAGGCCCCAGTGGCCGGTCACCATGTTGCCCAGGTACTGCAGGTACTGGGAGCCGATGTTCTGGTGCGGGCGGAAACCGAACGACGTGAGCATCTGCTCCAGCGCCGCGGCGGAGACCTTGCCGCGCGTGCGGTCGTGCAGTGCGGTGACCGGGCTGCCGGGCATGAACCTCGGGATGAGGAAGTTCAGGGTCAGCGCGGCCCACAAGGTGAGCAGGAAGAAACCCAGTCGCCGGAGCAGGTGCCTCAACGCGGACACACCTCCTTTCGGTGGGGACGCCGCCCGCTACTGGGCGGCCTTGGAGTACAGGTGGAGCAGCACCTGGCCGGCGTCGGGGAAGTTGAAGGCGGCGGGCTGGGCGTACGGGTCCTCCGGCGTCGGCCAGCCGGCGATGTCGGCGGTGTTGTACTGGAACCAGTCGACCGACTCGGTCACCGGGATCACCGGGACGTCCTTGATCACCGCGGCTTCGATCTGCTTGACGATCGCCACCTGCCCGGCGTCGTCGGCGGTCGCGTACTGCTGGAACAGCGCATCGACGGCCGGGTTGCGGTACCGCTCGTAGTTGCCGTTGGCCTGCTTGCCGAGCGGCGCGGTGTTGGCGGAGGCGAGGATCTCCCGCAGTTCGTAGTAGGGGGTCGGGCCGCCGGTCGGCTCGCCGTAGTAGGCGAGGTCGAAGTCGCCGGTGTACAGCCGGGTGTCGAAGGTCTGCTGGGCCAGGTCCTGGACGGTCAGGTCGATCCCGATCGGCTTGAGCTGCTGCTTGATCACCGCGAGCGAGGCGTCCCAGTCGGTGTAGCCGGTGATGGTGATGACGCTGAGCTTGAGCGGGTGCGCGGGCGAGTACCCGGCGCCGGACAGCAGCTGGGCGGCCTTGGCGGGATCGGGCTTGTCGTAGCCGGCCGCGCTCACCGCGCCCGCGTCGTAGTACTTCTGGAACGTCGGCAGCACCACGCCGGACTGGTTGCCGGGCGGCTCCTGACCGCCCTCGCCGATGGCCGCGACCCGGGAGCGGTCGATCGCGTGGGCGATCGCCTGACGTACCGCCGGATTGCTGGTCGCCTTGTGGGAGGGGTCGAGGTTCGGGAAGAGCGAGACGTTGAGCACCGGCGGGGACCAGGTGTGGTTGTCCGGCGACTTGTCGAGGTAGAAGTTCTTGATCCCCGGGATGAACTGGCTGCCCCACTGCGCCTTGCCGGCCGCCAGGTCCAGGTTGGCGGGGCCGTTGTCCAGGTACGCGGGGTACTCGACCTTCTGGATGTACGGCTTGCCCGCCTGCCAGTAGCCGGAGTTGGCGGTGTACTGGATGTTGTTGGGGCTGCAGGGGTCGACCTTGAACGGGCCGGTCCCCACCGGGTGCGGGTCGGCCCAGGTGTCCGGGTGGGCGGCGGCCTCGCCGCTGCCGAAGATGTGCTGCGGAACGATGCTCACCTGGTCGGCGAAGGCGTAGAAGTAGGTCTCCGCGGTCTGCTTGAAGGCCAGGGTGACCTGGTTGCCGGAGGCGGTCACGCTCTTCAGCCCGGCCGCGCTCCACAGCGCGTAGAGGTCGGTGGCGGGGACCCGCTTCATCAGGTTGAAGGTGAAGGCGACGTCGGCGGCGGTGAACGGCTGCCCGTCGTTCCACTTCACACCGTCGCGGACGGTGAAGACGATCTGGGTCTTGTCGGCGTTCCACCGGTAGCCGGTGGCCAGCATCGGCGTCTCGGCCTGGTTGTTCAGCGAGTCCACGTAGATCAGCGGCTCGTAGACGAAACCGTTGGACTCCAGGTAGGCGGCGGGGTTGAACGGGTTGAACTGGCAGGTCCAGGTCTGGCCCTGCTCGTTGGCGATGGTGACGGTGCCGCCCTTCTTGTGCGGGCCGTTCGCCGGCGTGCCGGCGCCGGACGTGCGGGACGGGGTGCCGGAGGAGGAGTCGGAACCGGTCCGGTGCTGGGTCGCCGAGCAGGCGGCCGTGGCCATGCCCAGCGCCAGCACGGCGGCAAGAAGTCTGAAGCGCCTCATTGCTGACTGTCCCTTCATGACCTGGATCAGAGTGGGGAGCGGTGCTGCACGGCCGAGAGGCCGAGTCCGAGCGCGCCGCGCAGCGGTGCGTCGTACGGGTAGGCGGCGGGCACGAGCTGCGGCGGGTACGGCACGGCGGCGTCCAGGGCGTGGCGCAGCCGGCCGTGCAGGGCGTCCCAGGAGCGGACCATTCCGCCGCCGACGGCGATCCGCTCGGGGTCGACCACATTGGCCAGGTTGACCAGGTGGAAGGCGAGCTCGGTCAGGAAGCGGTCCAGCGCCCGGGCGGCCCGCGGGTCGTGTGCGGCGCGGGCGAAGACCTGTTCGGCGTCGCGGCCGGGCGGTAGCAGGTCCGCGGCGGCGGACCCCAGTGCGCGCCCGCTGACCACGTCCTCCAGGGGTACCCGGCCGGCCGCCGGGCGTCCCACGTCGGCCACGCGCAGCAGGTTGTAGCCGATCTCGCCGGAGGCTCCGCGGTGTCCGGCGACCACCCTGCCGCCGACCACCAGTGCCACGGCCAGGCCGGTGCCCAGATTGAGGTAGATGCCCGGGTCGCAGCCGCGCAGCGCCCCCGTCTCGGCCTCGGCCTGCGCGGCGGCCTTCACATCGTTGGCCAGCCGGATCTCGGCCCCGGGAAAGGCCTGCCGCAGCTCGCGCCGGAGGGCGAGCCCGCTCCAGCCGGGGATGTTGGGCGCCAGTTCGGCCCCGTCCTCCCCGGGGACACCGATCGTCGCCACCCCGACGGCGGCCGGTCCCTGCCCGGCCGCCACCTCGCCGAGCAGTTCCCGCGCCGCGCCGACGGCGCGTCGCAGGCTGGCCCCGGCGCCCTGCTCGACCGGCGTCTGCACCGTCACCGTCCCCAGCCGGGCCCCGTCGGCGCGGGCGACTGCCAGCGCGGTCTTGGTACCTCCGAAGTCGATCCCCAGGACGACCGGTGACAGCACGACGCCTCCTCAAGTCGGGGCAGTGCTGGTTAAGTTAAGAAATTAAACTAGGACCGCGACGCCGAACCGGCAATGCCCTGCGCCGAAAAAATCACCACCGGTCGTCCCGACGGCCCCCGGCGTGACCCGAGCGGGGATACGTCGGGCCCTCCTGTCCGGGTGCGGTGCCGCGGGGTGGGGTTGACTCCTATATCCAGTACGTCCTAGTCGTTGTTGTCCCATGGGCGATCGGCGTCTCCGCCGGGTCTGCCGGCACCTGCGTCGAGGACGCCGCACGGCTGCGTAACGGCAACGCCGCAGGCGCGCGGCACCGCGCCGGTTCGTCGCGCAGCAGGGCCGGCGAGCGGCAATGTTCTGGGGGATGGCCAGCGCGGTCCCGTTCCATGCGACCTTGAACTGGGTGCCGGCCGGTGCGGTGCCGAGTGCGCGCAGGGTGCGGCCCGCCGTGGGTGGGAGGGTGATTCGGGCGCGTTGCCCCCACGTGGCCGCAACGCGGTAACGGATCGCCTTGCGTGGCTCTCTCGCCTTCCGGCGACAGGGCGACGCTTCCGTGTCTCGCTGCAGCGCGGCTTCGTCGCGCGCCTCTGGACCGGGAGGCTCTGCTCGGCTGGAGAGACACGAGAAGGCCCGGCACGCCGCGCGGCGTGCCGGGCCCTCGAAAAGGTGAGGTCAGCGCACGGTGATGGACTTGCTGGTGGCGTGGCCGTCGTAGTGGCCGGCCAGGTGTGCGGTGGCCTTGATGCTGATCCGGTGACCGCGGTCGGCGCGGGTGGTGCGGTAGGTGGACTTCGCGGCTCCCTTGATCAGCTTGCCGTCGCGGTACCACTGGTAGGTGATGCTGGTGGGCTTTGGGGTCCAGGTGCCGGGGTGGGCGGTCAGGACCTTGCCGACGAGGGCGGTGCCGGTGACGGTGGGCGCCTTGACCGCGCGGGGCGCGGTGAGGCCGGTGACCGTGGTGGACGTCGTCGCGGTGTGGATGCCGTCGTGGAAGTCGGCCATGTGGGCGGTGACGCGGACGGAGATGCGGTGCCCCATGTCGGCCGCGGTCAGGGCGTAGGTGGAGCGGGTGGCGAAGGTGATGGGCTTGCCGTCACGCATCCACTGGTAGCGCGCGCTGTAGAGGCCGGAGCGTGCCGGCTTCGGGTACCAGGTGCCCGGGCGGGCAGTGAGCGTGCGTCCTACCTGCACGGTGCCGGCGATGGTGGGCTTGACCGTCGGTATGAGGGTGGAGGTGCCGCCGGAGATCTGCAGGGGGATGGTCAGGTGGACGTGGACGGGATCGTCCACTGCGCCGTTCTCCGACTGGACGACCTCCAGGCGGTCTTGGGCGGTCACGCGGTCGTACGGCAGGACGGAGGGTATCCCCACGCTGAGGGCGCTTCCGTTGGCTGCGGCGCTCCAGGACAGGGGCTGGGGTGCGTTGGTGCAGTACCCGTAGTCGCACCAGTTGGTGTACGTCGGCGTGGGGGCGGCGGGGCTCTCCCACGTGCCGCCGGGGCCGTGCGTGAAGAAGCCGCTGGGTGCCTGGATCTGAAGGGTGCTGCCGGCGCCGACTGCTACACGCTGCGGGAGGGTGTAGTACTCGTCGACGCTGATGGATCGCAGGTCCGCGGTGAGGCTTGTGGGTCCGGGCGAGCCGGCCAGGTCGACCTGGACGAGGGCGCCTACGCCGTCGCTCGTCGGGAATCCCGTGTCGTGGTCGTAGTCGTAAGTGCTGTAGATGATCAGGTCCACCTCGCGGCGGGTGCTGATGGCGTTGGCCAGGGCCGCGTGGTCCGGCACGGGGACGTCGAACGAGGCGGCGCCGTCCGGCACGGTGCCGTGCGAGTCCGCGGTGACCGGGACGGTCACCTCCGCGTTCGGCGATCCCCACAGCCACTCCTCGCCCGTCAGCTTGTGGTCCAGGGCGGGCGGCAGGACGACGTGCACCGTTTGGGCGTTCGCGTTCACCGCGAGGTGGACGCGCCCGTACGCGCTGATCACGGGTGTCGCCGGCAAGTGGACGGAGACGGTGGCCGCCTGCGCCACGGGGGAGTTGAGAATTCCGGCGCCCAGGAGCGGGAGGGCAGCGAGCAGCGCTGCGGTTCTACGGCGACCTCGCAAGGTCGTGACCTCCTTCGTGATGGCGGTGGCAGGCCGCCGGCGATTTGTGTACACCGGCAAGGCACTGCCATTTCACAGGTGAGCCTGGGAGGGGCCTTTCCTGTAGCTGCATCCCAGGCCGGTCATGAAGACGCACGTGCCGAGTTGCTTTGCCCAACCGGTGAAACAGGGCAGTGGGCAACAGTGTGGAGAAAGGGAGACGATCACGTCCAACACGCAATCTTCACGCCCCGATGAGGATCGCTCATGTCGGTGACGGTGGACCAACTACGTGTGCCGGTTGCCGTCATGGACCAGCGGGGCTCGCCCCGGCCGCCCACGAACTCGGCATCAGCCGGCCCGCCGTCTCCCACGGCGCTGCCACCCTCGAAAAGACGCTCGGCGCTCCGGTGTTCCGCGGCCGACGCCGAACTCGTGGTGCCGTACGAGGCAGGGTGCCCACCGGGGCTGGACGAGTCGACGGTACAGGTCAGCGCCTCACCTCGGCCTGCGCCCGGAAATTGCGCAGGTCCGCGGCAGTCTTGCTGATGCTGTTGCCGGAGAGGTCCTCGCTCTCGCTGAACTGGATCGCCGTGTTGACCCCCACCACCACGCACTGCACAGAGCCGAACATGGTGTGGCCGAGGACGTCAGGCTGGTCCTGCTCGGAGACCGTCTGCGCACACTGCATCGCGCCGCCAAGCGGGCCGGGATCGACGTCCTTGACCGGGCCGACAACGGTGTGCACCGAATTCCGCGGGTCGGCCTTCCATGCGTTGGCGAGTGCTTCCTGGCGCTCGGCCTCGGTGAGCGCTGCGGCATTGTGAAAGCCGATGACGACGGCGTACTTCTCCCCGAACTCTCCGCCGGCGTAGACGGTGCCGACGACCTCCGTGCTCGGGTACTCGGCTTTTGCCATCTCTTCCATCTCCGCCAGCCCCGGTATGCCGTCATTGCGGGTCATGCCCTGGTAGGAATCCGGCAACTCGATGCGCCACAGCTGTTGCGCACCGGGCCTCGCAGCCTGCTTGCCGTTCTCGGTGTCCGAACCTGGACCGTTCCCCGAGCCGGAGCCCGCACCACCGGCCACGCTTCCGCCCGCCGTCGCGCCCTCGGACGGTGACACGGTTTCTCCGGCCAGCGCGTACGCCCCACCGCCCACCAGCAACGCGGCCACCGCACCGAGCGCGACCCACAGCCCGGTCCTTGGAGGCCGGGCCCCGGTGGGCGGCCGGTGACCAGGGTCCGCCGAGGGCGGCCACGGTGCCGCAGTGCCCATCGGGTGGGCCGGGGGCGACGGGTAACCGGGAGCGTAGGCCGGCGGCGCCGGCACAGCGCCCGCCGCCGAGGGCGGGAAGGCCGGCGGCGGCAGATTCCTCGACAGATCGGAGGGGCCTGCGCCTGACTGCTCGCTCATCGGCTGACTCCTGTCGGGGGCCTGTGAAATGCGGCGGTGGACAAGAGTGTGGGCAGAGGAGACGATCACGTCCAACACACAACCTTCACGTCTTGATGAGGATCGCTCATGCCGGTGACGTTGGCCCAACTACGCGCGCTGGTCGCCGTCATAGACCAGCAGGGCTTCGCCCCAGCCGCCCACAAACTCGGCATCAGCCAGTCCGCCGTCTCCCACAGCGTCGCCACCCTCGAAAAGACCCTCGGCGCACCTGTCATCCATCGCGACACGCCGCCCCCGCGCGCCACACCATTGGGCGCCCTCATGCTGCCTCACGCCCGCCAGGCCATCGACTCCGTCGACATGCTCACCAGCCTGGCCGCCACATTCACCACCCACGCCCAGGGAACAGTACGACTCGGTGCGCCTCCGACCGTGTGCCGCGGTCTCATGCCCGACTGCGTCGCCCTGTGGCGGACCGAGCACCCGAACATCGACATCGTCGTCCTCGAGGGAGAGGACAACGAGGTCGCCGGCTGGCTCGAAGCAGGAACCGTCGACATGGCCGTACTCGTCGACCCCGACCCGATCCCAGCCGGAGCCGTACCCTTCCTGCACGACGACTTCCGCGTTGCCCTGCCGTGCGACCATCCCCTGGCCAACGAGCCCGAGGTGGAACTGGCCGACCTCGACGACGACACCATGCTCCTGTCCGACGGCGGTGTGGAGAAATACCTCAAGGAGATGCACCGCCTCGCAGGCAGGCGATACACGCCTCTTCCGCGAGTCCGCGGCTTTGCCACCGTGCTGGACATGGTCCGCTCTCGCGTCGGCATCGCGGTCGTCCCTGGACTCGCTCAGCTGATGATGCCGCCGGGCACCGTCCTCACCAGGCTGCGTCCCAGGGTCCACCGCGACCTGTACCTCACCGGACCTGCCTCCGGCATGTGGCTCCCCGCCGCACACGCCCTCATCCAAACCCTGACCGCTTCTTTGCCCCTGGACCCCGACAGCCCCCGACTCCGCTGACCCCTACCGGAGCAGGCTGCCGACGCCCAGGCGTCCGCCGTCGCTCCCGCTTCCCCCCCACGCCGCGAGCCGCCGGGCCTCGGCGGCCGTCTCAGCCCCGGGGGCCGGCCGACCAGAGCGCGAGGGGCCGCACCGGGAACCGGTGCGCCTTCGCTGTGTTGCGCGGGTGACGCGCCGGGGCGTCATGCCGCACCCAGCGGCGCGGGGCCCCTGTCCACGGCCCGGCTGCCCGACGGCCCTCCACCCGTGGAGCGCCCGATGGCGGCGGACGACTGCCCGGCGGCCGGTCAGGAGCGTCAGGGTGATCGTCGACCCCGGCCGTGAGCATTCCCTGCACGGTCGGATAAAAGTACGGTGTGAGAGCACTGCCGTAGCGCGGCGGCTCCGGCGGACCAGCCCGTCGCCGTGAGGTCCCGGGCGCGGTGAGCACAACCTGCGGACAGGGGACCACGATGACGGCACGCGTGCGGCGGCACGGAGGCCACCGCCACCTCCGGGCGCTGTGCGTCTCGCTCCCGCTTGCCGGTCTGCTGCTGGCCGCCGCGG
>NZ_LIQR01000298.1 GCF_001418575.1 Peterkaempfera griseoplana | reverse complement strand
GTCCAGCCCTGCGGCAGCGGGGACTGGGGCGCCCAGGGGCCGGAGCCCGAGGCGGCGGCGGTGAAGTCCGACGGCGGGGGCGTCCAGGGGCCGGGCGGCGGCCCGAACGCGGACAGCGGCCCTGGCGAGGCCACCGGCTCGGGCGCCGGAGCCTGCGGGCTTTGCGGGCTTTGCGGGTTTTGCAGGTTTTGCAGGTTCTGCGGGCTCTGCGGGTTCTGCGGGGCGAACGGTATCGGCGGAGCCGCGTACCGGCCCGCCGGGTCGCCGGCCTGCCCCTGCGGGGCCAGCCGCACCCGGCGGCGCCCCACCAGCAGCCGCACCTCGTCCGCCGCCGAACGGGCCGCGCGCATCAGCTCGGAGCGGACGAACCGCCGGTCGGTGCTCTCCCCGCCGTCGGAGAGCACCCTCGCGGTGCGCGGCGCATGCGGCAGCAGCCCGATCACGGGCGCGCCCAGCTCCCTGGAGACGTCCGCCGCCGGGTACGGGCCCTCCTGCACCAGGAGCAGGCCCAGTGCGTCCGCGCCGGTGCCGGAGGTGTCCAGGTCCTCACGCAGCGCGGCCAGGCGCGGGCGTGCGGAGTTGAGCCCGCGCAGGGTGTTGCGGACGGTCAGCAGCACCCCGTCGGCCCGGCGGGCCAGTGCCGCGCTGCTTCCGTGGGCACCGGAGCGGCCCAGGTCCATGATGACGTCGTAGCCGTGGGGTTCCAGTGCGTGGAAAGCCTCCACCAGGGGCTCCCAGGTGTAGGCGAGGCCGACCGCCTGGGCGGGGTCGGTGAGGCCGGGGAGCAGCAGCCGGTCCGCGGAGCCGTCCGGGGAGAGGTCGACCAGCTGGTCCCACAGCTCCTCGGCGAGCCGTCCTCTTCGGTCGGCCACGGCGAGGTTGCGCAGCCCGTACACCGCCTCGACGCGGCCCTCGAGCGCCCCCGCCAGAATGGCGCCGCCGTCCGGGTCGCACTCGGCGAGCAGCACCCGGCGGCCCGGGGCGAGCGGCCAGGCCAGCAGCAGGGCGAGGGCGGAGGTGGTCGCCCCCGGTGCGCCCGGGGTGCCGGCGACCGCGATCACCGCCATCAGCCGCCGCTCCTTTCGGGCGCCAGGATCACCATGAACTTCCCGCCGGCGACGATCTCCGCCAGCCGGGGGCCGGAGGAGGCGTCCACCGCCATGTCGACCACCACGGTGCCGTCGGTGTCGACGCCTCCGACGGTGACCACGGTGGCGGACAGGGTCTGCGGCCGGGTGGTGGCGCCTGCTCCGTTCTGCTGGCCACCGGTGTCGGGGGTGGCCACGACCAGCACCTGGCGGCCGGGCTTCAGGGCGGTGGCCGGGAGCTGGGTGTGCTTGGCGGCGACGCCGACGATCTGCTGGCCCGGCTTCACGATCAGCTGGTTGGTGACGTCGTCCTTGGTGAGCAGTGAGCCGCGCTTGAGGTCGTTGGTGGCCCGCCTGCCGATGGCGCGGTCGAGGTCGCCGGCGTCCAGCGGGTGCAGCGCGGGGTCGCTGGCGATCCTGGCGATGGTGAGATCGGCGGCGGTGAGCTGCTGCCCTGCGGGTACGTCCCGGGCGACGGCCAGCACCGAGACCCGCTCACCGGTGGCGGTGTACAGGGCGGCTCCGCCGAGGCCTCCGGCGGCGATCAGGGCCACGGAGAGGGCGAGCACAGCGGGCCGCCTGCGGCGCGCGCGCAGCGCGCGCGGCGGGACGACGGCGCCGGGACGGTCGAGCGCGGCGCGGTCCGCACCGATCTGCCCGGACGGCCTGGCCGCGTCGCCGACGGACTGCGGCGGCGACGCCAGCGGCGACGGGAATGCCCTGTTCTCCACCCGACTGTGCCTTCCGTGCGTGGTTGGTGCGCTGGTCAGTTGAGGACCTGGAGCTCGCCGACGGGCAGCTGCAGCAGCTGGCTGTCGGAGGTCCGGTCCTCGGGGGGGATGGGGTGGGTGCCGGCGCCCTGGATGGTGGCGTCGATGCGCCAGTGCAGGATCGCGCTGACCGTGAACGCCTCACCCGGGCGATCCGCCGAGGAGGTCGTGTACCGGTAGCCGCAGTCCGGGGACTCGGCGCCGCCGTACTTCGCCTGGTAGGGCGTTCCGGGACTGGTGCAGCGCACCGGGTCGGGGCTGTCGTCCATGTACCACTCGACGTACTGCAGGGTCGCCTTGGCGGTCACGGTGACCCCGCCGGCCCTCACCGCCTTCGAACCGTCTCCGGAGACGGCCTCGGCGGGGTCGTACCAGAGCCAGAGCCCCATGCCGACCAGGGGTTTGCCGTCCTTCCCGGGTGCGGTGTGCAGCGCAGGCTTCCCGAACACGATCTCCGACATGGCCTCCGCAGCGAGCTGTGCCGGGTCAGGCGGCGGGTCGCCCGCCGGCGGCTCGGCGAGCCAGCGCGGCGGTGCGCCGGTGACGGTGTTGCTGCCGGGCGGATAGCACAGGACGTTGTAGACGGCGCCGCCCTCGGAGGGGTCGTGGCCCATCCAGGCCGGGTCGCCGGCCGCGGGCTGGGGGTCGGCCCGCCGGTAGTAGCAGCCGTCGGCGGCGTTGAACCAGCCCGCGTCGTCCAGGGCGCAGGGCACCTCCTGGCCGTACCAGCGGCAGACCTCCTTGCCGCCCGTGGTGGTGCGGCTGCCGCCCTGGGCGGAGCCGCTGCCGGGCGATCCCGGGTCATGGGCCTCGACGCAGATGACATCCGTCTGGCACTGGGACACTCCGCCCCCGGGCCCGTCGGCCAGTGCCTGGCTGCCGGTCATGAGCGTGCCAACCATCAGGGCGAGGCAGGCCACCGGCCTCGACGCGGCCCTCAACACGACTGCCCCGTGTGCGCCTTGAGGTCACTGATCAGCCACCCTGCGGAGGTGCTGGTCGCGGTCGCGGTGACGACGTACCGGCTGAGCCGCTGCCTGGGGTCCCTGAGCTGCTTGGTGTGCGCGTCGGCCTGGTGCCAGCCGCTGACGTCCAGGCAGTCCTCGATCGCCGCGGTCTGCGGGGAGGACGTGAGGTGCAGCGCCATCACCCTTGCGTCACTGCGGGGTTGTCCCTGCATCACCATGCCGGCCTCCCGGAGGCGGTGGAGATTGGCCAGAGCGGAGCTGAGCGCACTGCCGGTGGCGAAGAGGCTCAGCCCGGCCCCTGATCTGGAGCTGTCCGCGTAGGCGGTGGTCTGCGCCTGCCACCAGCCGGTGTAACGGGCCAGTACCTGCCGGGCCACGGCGCCCTCACGGCCGGTGTCCGGCACGGTGGACGGCGCAGGGGCGGCGGAGGTGTCCGGGGCCGCACCGGCGGCGGGTGTGGCGGGGCGGTTGTCGAGGTGGTCCACGCTGCCCGCCCCGGAGTCGGCGCAGCCGGCCAGCAGCAGCGCGGCCAGGGGGAGCACCAGGGATGCCCCGAACCCGCCTCCGCTCCCCCGCCCCCGGCGCCTCTGATCGGCCGCCGGCGGACGCAACGCATGCACATGTCGTCGCATGGGCCCCCCTCGCCGCATCCCGACCCACTTGTGGCAGTGGTCAGCAGAATATGCCTGTCAGCCCGTCATGTCCTCGATCGAGCCGATTCTTCGCCGTCCCGTCAGCTCCCGGCAACACCAGGGGTCACCGAGACTACGCAGAGGGTGGGCGAGTTGGCGAGCCTTTCCGCCCCAGAACGGCCAAGAGTTCTCCAGAAACGGACATTCCCGACAGCATCCCTCGCAGCGCCGCCGGGTTGCGCAGCAGCAGTCTCCCTCCGGGAGCGGGCACCACCAGGCGTGCGCCGGCCCGCCCCTGTGCGCCCATGTGCCCGCACACCGCCGGGTGCAGATGCGCCGGGGACACCGCGGCCGGCAGACCCGCCACGCCTTCCTGGAGCACCCGTACGACCCCCTCGGCGAACGACCCCGGCGCCCCGGGCGGTGTGGTGCGCCGCCCGCGCCGCCCCGGCGACCAGGGTGCGACGCAGCCCCAGAGCGGCACCCGGGAGTGGTCCAGCAGCTCGCCCGGCCCGGCCCCCGCGCCCTCCCGCTCCAGCGCCTCGTACACCTCGCGGTCGGCCACCGCGTCCACCAGCAGCAGCGACTCGGCGTGGTTGCCGTGCACCATGGCGCTGACCACCCAGTCCCAGGCCAGCCCCCGCCGATAGGCGTTCTCCCGGGTGCTGCCCGCCGTCACCAGCGCCAGCCGGCGCAGCCGGGGGTCGGCGACCAGCCGTCCCAGCAGGCAGACCACCAGAAAGCGGCCCTCCCGGCCGGCGGCGTCCTGAACGGCCGTCAGCATCGCGTTCGCCCCGGCGTCCGGCGGCACCAGAGAGACCCGTCCCGACTCCGGCACTCCGTCGTACCAGGCCCCGGGCAGCGTCCCGGCCAGCAGACCCGCGCCCCGGCCTGCGTCCGAGGTCCCCGCGAGGGCGCGCTCCGCGCCGGCCTCCGCACCGATGACCACCAGATCCGCCGCCAGGCCCACGCCCACGCTCGGTCCCTCCCCTCGCTGCCGCCCTCCCACACCGGCGTACGACCACTCTGTCGCACGACACCGGCCCGCGGGGGCCGGTTCCCACGGCCCGTACCGAATGCCCGGGCGGGGGGCGGGGGCTCAGCCCACCGCCACCGGACGCGCACCGAGCGCGTTGCGCTTGGCGGGAAGCCGCAGCCGCACCATGCGGCGCCACCCGTAGACGGCCTCGTAGAGATAGAGGAGATGGAGACCGGCCGCCAGGGCGGCGCGCCGGGAGCGGGGCCAGCGCAGGATCTCCCCCATGCGCCGCAGCACGGCCAGCCCGACGTCGCGGTGGGTGCGGATCTCCACCCGGGCGGTCTCCCGCAGCAGCTCCCGGATGGCCTGCGCATGGCCCTGGTCGGCGAAGCGCAGCAGCTCCTCGTGACAGTACGCCAGGTGGTTGTCCTCGTCGGCCGAGATCAGCCGTACCGCCCTGCCCACGTCGGGGTGGTCCCCGAGGAACCGCACCAGCAGCTGCATCTCCTCGGCGGCCCGCTGCTCGGTGACCCGGCTGTGCACCAGATAGGTGATCACGTCGCGGTCGTCCAGCGGCCGGTCCGAACGCAGCCGCTCGTGCAACAGCCCGATGCCCTGGCGTTCCAGCAGCATGCAGTAGTCCGTGTCGGGCGGGACGGCCACCGGCTCCAGGCCCCGCTTGCGCAGCAGCTGGGCGAAGATCCGGCCGTGCTTGCGCTCGTCGGCGCCATGACGGGCGATCTTGGGCGCCAGTTCGGGGTCCTTCACCAGGGCGGCGATGCGTTCGTTCTCCCAGCCGCCCTGGTTCTCGTCCTGTGCCGCGATGCTGCAGAAAAGCCGGTAGGCCTCGTCGCTGTCATGGATGGCCTGGAAGAGACCTCGCGCGGTGAGCATGGCAGCCACCACCTCTCGGACGGCGCGTCACTCGTCTGCGGCACCGGGCGGCGGAGCCGCCGCCTGCAGCCATTTCGCATCGTAACCGCGGGTGGGCCGGCCCGCTCGCCCAGCCGGGCGGCGGTGCGGCGGGGCCCGGCTGGGACCGTGGGCTTCCCTCCGTCTTCCCAGGTCTGCGACGTCACCCCCGGGGTAGTCTGCCGGGGAGGTGGTTTGGCGTACGGCCGCAGTCGGGCAAGCGGGCAGTGCGCGCCGCAGGATCGCGTCCCACACCCCCGACCGAGGAGGTGCCGTGCCCGGCCCCACCCCCCGGCCCACCGGCCTGTCCCGTGTACCCGGCGCCGATCTGGTCCGCTCCCTGCCCGGCGCCGCGCTGCGGCGGCTGCGTCCGGACGCGTTCGGCACGGTCCCCACCGGGGCCCGGCTGGAGCGGATCCTGGCCTCCCCGAACTTCGTGGACGGCGCCTTCCGGAACCCGGTGCCCACCCGGCGGATGGTGTCCGACTCCCCTCTGCCGGGGATGCGGGCGCTGTTCCTGGCCGACCGCACCCGCCGGACCCCGGCCGCCGCCGTGCCGCTGCACCGGCCGACCGCCGCGGAGCTGGCGGGGCCGCCGGCCTCCGGGCTGCGGACGACCTGGATGGGGCACGCCTCGGTCCTGGTGGAGATCGACGGCCGCCGGGTGCTGATCGACCCGGTGTGGGGGGAGCGCTGCTCCCCCTTCTCCGGTCTCGGCCCCAGGCGGCTGCACCCGGTGCCGGTCCCGCTGCGGGAACTGGGGCGGCTGGACGTGGTGGTGATCTCCCACGACCACTACGACCACCTGGACATGGGGACGGTGCGTGCCCTCGCGCAGAGCGACACGGTCTTCGCGGTACCGCTGGGGGTGGGCGCGCACCTGGAGCACTGGGGGGTGCCCGCGAAACGCATCGTGGAGCTGGACTGGTGGGAGTCGGCCGAGGTGGCGGGGCTGACGCTGACGGCGACCCCGGCCCGGCACTACTGCAGCCGCGGCCCGCGCACCAGCCCGTTGCTGCTGTGGGCGTCGTGGGTGGTGGCCGGGCCCGAGCACCGGGTCTTCCACAGCGGCGACACTGGGTACTTCCCGGGCTTCGCTGAGATCGGCGAGCGCCTCGGCCCGTTCGACGCGACCATGATGCAGATCGGCGCCTACAGCGAGTTCTGGCCCGAGGTGCACATGACGCCCGAGGAGGGGGTGCGGGCGCACCAGGACCTGCGGGGAGCGGTGCTGCTGCCGATCCACTGGGGCACCTTCGATCTGGCGCCCCATCCGTGGGAGGAGCCGGCGGAGCGCACGGCCGCGGCCGCCCGGGAGGCCGGAGTGCTGCTGGCGGCGCCGCGGCCGGGTGAACCGGTGGAGCCCGCCGACCCTCCGGCGCTGCAGCTGTGGTGGCGGGCGGTGGCCGTGGTTCCGGCGGGCGCCGGCTGGCCGTCGTACGAGCCGGTGGAGGGCACCGTGGCGGGCGCCGGGCGACCGCCCGAGGAGGGCACCGTGCAGCCGGACGGCGTGCCGGCCTGAGCAAGGGGTCGACCGGGCGACGTCAGGCGGCCCGGCCGACGTCCGGTCAGGGGACGGCAGTTCAGCCGGTCCAGCGTGCGCTGCGGGTCGCTCAGGTCGTAGCGGTCCACGGCGACAGAGGCGGACGTCCTGCGGGCCGCGGGGTCGCTGACGTTCTCCGCGCGGCCCAGGTCGTCGTTGCCCCTGGCGTCGACGGTGGCGTCACGGAAGTGGTCCATGCCGAAGAGCGGGTGAAGGGGGCTCCTCCCGGGTGGGCGAGGGAACCCTGAGGGGGCGACTGCAGGTCCGGCTTCCAGTGGAGGACGCCGGTTTCTGATGGCCGGACTCCGGCGGATCCGCCTCGGCATCCAGGACTCCATGCCTCGCCCTTGGGTCGGTGCGCAGCGACCCGGGGCCGTCGGCGGTGTCATATCCGTTGGCGGCGCTCTGGACGTCCAGGGATGCTGCCGCACGAGGCACGGCATGGGCCGGGGCCGTGCACAGTCCGAGAAGAAGCGCGCGGCTGCCGCTGCGACGGCGGCGACTGCCGGGGGACGCGCATGGATTCCCTCGGGGAGTGGAAAGTCAGGGACATGACACGTCAGGCCGCGCCTGCTGGAAGGCCGGCGCCGGCCGGGCTGCCTCGGTGCGCCTATTGGCTGGCGCAGGCGGGCCCGGATGCGATGTGATGGCCCCCGAATCCCCGTACAGCACCGTAATAAGGAGACGCCCATGACGGCCCCTGCCCCGGAGACGCCCCAGGGTGCCTCGCTCCAGCAGGCCGCCACCCCGGCCGCCACCGCGGCCGGGCAGTCCCGCATCACCGGCGCCGTGTGGGGTGCGCTGGCGATCGTCTATGTCGTCTGGGGCTCGACCTACCTGGCCATCCGGATCGCGGTGGAGACCATGCCGCCGTTCCTCTCCGCCGCCACCCGCTTCATCGCGGCCGGGCTGCTGCTGGCCGGTCTGGTCGCCTGGCGGCAGGGCCCGGGTGCCCTGCGGGCCGGCCCGCGCCAGCTCGCCTCGGCCGCCTTGGTGGGCCTGCTGCTCCTGCTCGGCGGCAACGGCCTGGTGGTCCTGGCCGAGACCTCGGTGCCCTCCGGACTCGCCGCACTGCTGGTCGCGGTGGTGCCGGTCTGGGTGGTGCTGCTGCGCACCGCCACCGGGGACCGGCCGCGGGCGGCGACCTTCGGCGGGGTGCTGCTGGGGCTGGCCGGGCTGCTGGTGCTGACCGTGCCCGGTCTCAGCGGCGAGGTGAAGCTGGGCGGGCTCGCCGCGGTGATCGGGGCGACCCTGATGTGGTCCACCGGGTCCTTCTTCTCGGCGCGCATCCCCATGCCGGCGAACCCCTTCGCCGCCAGCGCCTACGAGATGGTCGCGGGCGGGCTGGGCTGCCTGGCGCTGGGGCTGGTGCGCGGCGAGCAGCACGGCCTGGACATCTCGGCGGTCTCCACCCGCTCCTGGCTCGCGCTGGCCTACCTGGTGGTCTTCGGCTCACTGGTCGCCTTCACGGCGTACGCCTGGCTGCTGCACTCGGCCCCGCTGTCGCTGGTGGCCACCTACGCCTATGTGAATCCCGTGGTGGCGGTCTTCCTGGGCTGGCTGGTGCTCGCCGAACCGCTCAGCTGGCCGATCATCCTGGGCGGGGCGATCGTGGTGGCCGGTGTCGGCGTGGTCGTCAGCACCGAACGGCGCCACTGAACCGCCACTGAACCGCAGGACCGCCGGGCCGCTGAACCCGCGGTGCGCCGCAGCCGCGCTCCGCCGCCCCGTTTTCGCCACGGGCTGATCCTCCGCCGCCCGGGCGCTCTGGCGCTCGACGGGTACGGCACAGCAGGATCGGACCCATGTCCGACACCACTCCATTCCACGACGTGGCCGCGTTCACGGCGCTGCCCCGGGTCTCCTCGCTGGCGCTCTCCCCGGACGGGACCCGTCTGGTGACGGCCGTTCAGCAGCTCTCCGCCGACGGCACCCGCTACATCGGAGCGCTCTGGGAGGCGGACCCCGCCGGTCAGCGCCCCGCGCGGCGGCTCACCCGCTCCGACCGCGGCGAGTCCGCACCGGCGTTCCTGCCCGACGGCACCCTGCTCTTCCTCTCCGCCCGTCCTGCGGCGGACCCCGGCGAGGGCGAGGAGGACCGCAAGGAGGCCGCTCTGTGGGCACTGCCGGCCGGGGGCGGTGAGGCCTCGCAGCTGCTGACCCGCGGCGGCGGCGTCCAGGGGTACGCGGTGGCCGCAGCGTCCGGCCGGATCGCCGTGGCCGCCGGGCTGCTGCCCGGCGCGGAGGACTCCGCGCAGGACGCCGAGCTGCGCAAGGCCCGCGAGAAGGCCAAGGTGACCGCGGTCCTGCACGAGGCCGCCCTGGTGCGCCACTGGGACCACGACCTGGGACCGGACATCCCCCATCTGTTCACCGTGGCCGACCCCGCGGGCGACCCCGCCACGCAGGTGGACTGCGGCGCGGAGGGCGCCCTGGGGATCCTCGGCAGCGCCCTCTCCCCCGACGGCACACTGGTCGCCTACTCCGTCTACTCCGGCACCCACCCGGACGAGCTGCGCTCGGTGATCGTGGTGGCCGACGCCGCGACGGGCAAGCGGCTGCGCACCGTGGAGCACCCCGACGCCGAGTTCTCCGCCCCCGCCTTCACCCCCGACGGCGCTGCGCTGGTGTGCATCCGCGAGCGCCGGTCCACCTGGGAGGCGTCGGTCGACACCACCCTGTGGCTGGTCGACGCCACCGACGCCCAGGACCAGGGACGCGATCTCATCCCGGACTTCGACGGCTGGCCCACCGACGTGGTGGTGTCCCCGGTTCCGGACCAGGACGGCTCCTCGGTGGTCTTCTTCACCGCGGACGAGACCGGCCGGGCCCCTGTGTTCCGGGTGACCACCGGGGGCGGCGAGGTCGTACGGCTGACCGCCGACGGCGCCTACACCGATGTGGTCGCCGCTCCCGACGGCGCCACGCTCTATGCGCTGCGGTCCGCGGTGGACAGCCCTCCCACCCCGGTTCGGCTGGACGCCGCGACCCCCGACCAGCAGGCCGTTCCGCTGCCCTGCCCGGGAGGGGTGGGCGAGCTGCCCGGCACCCTCACCGAGGTCACCGCCACCGCTGCGGACGGGACCGCGCTGCGCTCCTGGCTGGTGCTGCCCCTCGGCGCCTCCGCCGACGCCCCGGCCCCGCTGCTGCTCTGGGTGCACGGCGGACCGCAGACCAGCTGGAACGCCTGGACCTGGCGCTGGAACCCCTGGGTGGCGGCGGCCGCGGGCTATGCGGTGCTGCTGCCGGACCCGGCACTCTCCACCGGCTACGGGCAGCGGATGCACGACCGCGGCTGGGGGGACTGGGGCGGCGCCCCGTACAGTGACGTGCTGGCGCTCACCGACGCCGCGCTGGAGCGGGACGACCTGGACGCCGGGCGCACCGCGATGATGGGCGGCTCCTTCGGCGGCTACATGGCCAACTGGATCGCCACCCAGACCGACCGCTTCAAGGCGATCGTCACCCACGCCTCGCTGTGGAACCTGCCGGCCTTCTCCGGCACCACCGACTTCCCCGCCTACTGGATGCGCCACCACGGCGACCCGTTGCAGCGCACCGAGCGGTACCAGCGCTACTCGCCGCACCTGCGGGCGGCCGACATCACCACGCCGATGCTGGTCGTCCACGGCGACAAGGACTACCGGGTGCCGATCGCGGAGGGCCTGTCGCTCTGGAGCGACCTGTCCCGCTTCGGCGTCCCGGCGAAGTTCCTGTACTTCCCGGACGAGGGCCACTGGATCCTCAAGCCCAACAACAGCCGGCTCTGGTACGCCACCGTGCTCAACTTCCTTGCGCACCACGTGCTCGGCGAGGAGTGGCGCCGCCCCGAGCTGGTCTGACGGCACCCTCGCCGAGCACGTGGTGCG
>NZ_LIQR01000297.1 GCF_001418575.1 Peterkaempfera griseoplana | reverse complement strand
GCCCGTGCCCCCGTACCCGTCCCCGGCGGGGCCGCCACCGGTCACCGTCCGGGCGACAGCGCCCGTGGGGCCGGCCGGTGGCGCCTTCGGGGCGGCCGGACAGCCTCCGGTCACGGTGGGAAGCCCCGTACCGTCGGGCGACGGCCACCGCCCGGACCGCCGGCGTCGGCGCATGGTGCTGGGCGGGGTCTGCGGCGTCGCGCTGGCGGCCGCCGCCGCACTGCTGATCAACCAACAGCTCGGCGACCGCACGGGCACCGGCGGCACCCCGCGTGGCTCCCACTCCCCCGGGGGCGGCACCACCGCCTCCCGCCCTGCCTCCGGGTACCCCAAGCTGCCCGGCGGCTCCATGCTGATCCGGCTGGACACCGCGGCCGGCTGGCCCGCGGCGTGCCACTCGGTGATCGCCCAGCGGCCCAACGGCCAGGACAGACCCGCCCAGCTGGTCCCCGGCGGCACCTGCGACAGCCTGCCCCAGTGGGCTCCGGACCGGACCCGGTTCGCCTTCACCCGGACCGCCGGCAACAGCTCCGAGGTCTGGATCGCCGCCGCCGACGGCAGCGGTGCCCACCGCCTCGCCGGCATCGCCAAGGGCAGCAGGGTCTCCTGGTCGCCCGACGGCGAGCAGCTGGCCGTGCTGCGCAAGGCCGCCGGGGTCCAGCAGCTCTTCACGGTGCGGGTCTCGGACGGCACCGCGCGCCAGCTGACCACGGGCAAGGACGCCGTCGAGGATCCCGCGTGGTCCCCGAAGGGCGGCCGGATCGCGGTCAGCAGCAAGCGCAGCGGCGGCGTCTGGCAGGTCTTCCTGCTGGACCCGGCGGCCCCCGGCAGCTCCTGGTTCCAGGTCACCCATGACCCGGTGCGGGCTCTGGACAGCGCATGGTCCCCCGACGGCAGGTACCTCGCGTACACCGCCGGCGAGGCGCAGACCAGCGACATCCATGTGATCGGCAGCGACGGCCGGGGCGACCGGGCGGTGACCAGCGACGCGGACCGGGAGATGGACCCGGTGTGGCATCCGGACGGCGCCTGGATCGCCTATGTGCGGGGGCCGGTGGACCAGCCGCGGATCTGGGCGGTGCACACCGACGGCACCGGCGCGCGCAAGCTCACCACCGGCGCGCCGCGCGAGGGGCACCCCGCCTGGCGCTGACGCCTGTTCGGGGCGCGGCCCGCCGGGCGCGCGATACGCGGGGCACGGCGTGCGTTGCGCCGGGAAAAGCCCCAGGGCCCCGCACCGCCGTCCTTGCGGACGGGGTGCGGGGCCCTGGGGTGGATGCCTGACGGGCAGGCAGATCCTTCAGGTCGTCACTTGACGATCTTGGTGACCTGGCCGGCGCCGACGGTACGGCCACCCTCACGGATGGCGAACTTGAGGCCCTCCTCCATGGCGACCGGCTGGATCAGCGCGACCGTCATACCGGTGTTGTCGCCCGGCATGACCATCTCGGTGCCCTCGGGGAGGGTCACAACGCCGGTCACGTCCGTGGTACGGAAGTAGAACTGCGGCCGGTAGTTGTTGAAGAACGGGGTGTGGCGGCCACCCTCGTCCTTCGACAGGATGTAGGCCTGGGCCTCGAAGTCGGTGTGCGGCGTGACCGAACCCGGCTTGATGACGACCTGGCCGCGCTCGACGTCCTCGCGCTTGATGCCGCGGAGCAGCAGACCGACGTTCTCACCGGCCTGGCCCTCGTCGAGCAGCTTGCGGAACATCTCGATGCCGGTGACCGTGGTGGTGGTCTTGGTCTCCTTGATGCCGACGATGTCGACGGTCTCGTTGACCTTGAGCACACCGCGCTCGATACGACCGGTGACGACGGTGCCACGACCGGTGATCGTGAAGACGTCCTCGATCGGCATCAGGAACGGCTTGTCGACGTCACGCTCGGGGGTGGGGATGGACTCGTCCACCGCGGCCATCAGGCCGAGCAGCTTCTCGCCCCACTCCTTGTCGCCCTCGAGGGCCTTGAGCGCCGAGACGCGGACGACCGGAACGTCGTCGCCCGGGAACTCGTACTCGGAGAGCAGCTCGCGGACCTCGAGCTCGACGAGCTCCAGGATCTCCTCGTCGTCCACCATGTCGGCCTTGTTCAGGGCGACAACGATGTACGGCACGCCGACCTGGCGGGCCAGGAGCACGTGCTCCTTGGTCTGCGGCATCGGGCCGTCGGTGGCGGCGACCACGAGGATGGCGCCGTCCATCTGGGCAGCACCGGTGATCATGTTCTTGATGTAGTCCGCGTGACCCGGGCAGTCGACGTGGGCGTAGTGACGCGCCTCGGTCTGGTACTCGACGTGCGCGATGGAGATGGTGATACCGCGCTGCCGCTCCTCCGGCGCCTTGTCGATCTGGTCGAACGGCGTGAAGGGGTTCAGGTCCGGGTACGCGTCGTGCAGCACCTTGGTGATCGCCGCGGTAAGAGTGGTCTTACCGTGGTCGATGTGACCGATGGTGCCGATGTTGACGTGCGGCTTAGTCCGCTCGAACTTCGCCTTCGCCACTGGGGTCCTCCTGTGGACTGGTTCTGTACGCCGTACGACGTCAGTTGGTCTTGGTCGGGACGGTGCCGGACGCTGGTGTGCGTACGGTCCCGGCCCGCGGGTGGGGGCCGGAGGCCCCGGCACCCCGCGAGGGGGATGCCGGGAATGCCTCCTTACAGCCTAAGGCTTTGGATTGGTCCGGAAAATCCGGAAATCACTCGCCCTTGGCCTTGGCGATGATGTCGTCCGCCACGTTCCGCGGAACCTCGGCGTACGAGTCGAACTGCATCGAGTAGCTCGCGCGACCAGAGGTCTTGCTGCGCAGGTCACCGACGTAGCCGAACATCTCGGAGAGCGGGACGAGGGCCTTGACGACCCGGGCTCCGCTGCGCTCCTCCATGGCCTGGATCTGGCCACGGCGGGAGTTGATGTCGCCGATCACGTCGCCCATGTAGTCCTCGGGCGTGGTGACCTCGACGGCCATCATGGGCTCGAGCAGGGCCGGGCTGGCCTTGCGCGCACCCTCCTTGAACGCCATGGAACCGGCGATCTTGAAGGCGAGCTCGGAGGAGTCCACCTCGTGGTAGGCACCGTCGAGCAGGGTCACTCGCACACCCACCATCGGGTAGCCGGCGAGGACACCGAACTCCATGGCCTCCTGGGCACCGGCGTCGACCGAAGGGATGTACTCCTTCGGCACGCGGCCACCCGTGACCTTGTTCACGAACTCGTAGCCCTCGCCGCCCTCGAGAGGCTCGATGGCGATCTGGACCTTCGCGAACTGGCCGGAGCCACCGGTCTGCTTCTTGTGCGTGTAGTCGATCCGCTCGACCGCCTTGCGGATGGTCTCACGGTAGGCCACCTGCGGCTTGCCGACGTTGGCCTCGACCTTGAACTCACGCTTCATACGGTCGACCAGCACCTCGAGGTGCAGCTCGCCCATACCCGCGATGATGGTCTGGCCGGTCTCCTCGTCCGTGTGGACCTGGAAGGACGGGTCCTCCTCGGCCAGGCGCTGGATCGCGATGCCCAGCTTCTCCTGGTCGCCCTTGGACTTGGGCTCGATGGCGACCTGGATGACCGGAGCCGGGAAGTTCATCGACTCCAGGATCACCGGGTTGGCCGCGTCGCACAGGGTCTCACCGGTGGTGGTGTCCTTCAGGCCCATGACGGCGATGATGTCGCCGGCACCGACGCTGGGGATCTCCTCACGCTTGTTGGCGTGCATCCGGTAGATCTTGCCGATCCGCTCCTTGCGGCCCTTCACCGAGTTCAGCACCTGGGTGCCGGACTCGAGACGGCCGGAGTAGATCCGGACGAAGGTGAGCTTGCCGAGGTGCGGGTCGCTCATGATCTTGAAGGCCAGGGCCGACAGGGGCTCGTCGTCGGAGGCCTTGCGGAAGATCTCGGTCTCCTCGTCGCCGACCTTGTGGCCGGTGACGCCCTCGACGTCGGTCGGGGAGGGCAGGTACTCCACGATCGCGTCGAGCAGGGGCTGAACGCCCTTGTTCTTGAACGCGGTGCCGCAGAAGACCGGGGTGAGGTTGCCGGCGATGGTGGCGCGGCGGATGCCGGCCTTCAGCTGCTCCGTGGTGGGCTCGTTGCCCTCCAGGTACAGCTCCATCAGCTGGTCGTCGCCCTCGGCGGCGGTCTCCAGCAGCTTGTCGCGCCACTCCTGGGCGACGTCCACGTGGGTGTCCGGGATGTCGACGACGTCGTACATCTCGCCCTTGGGCGCGTCCTCGGACCAGACCAGGGCCTTCATGCGGACCAGGTCGATGACGCCGCGGAAGTCCGCCTCGGCACCGATCGGGAGCTGCATGACCAGCGGGGTGGCACCGAGGCGGTCGACGATCATGTCGACGCAGCGGTGGAACTCCGCGCCCACGCGGTCCAGCTTGTTGACGAAGCAGATACGCGGGACGTTGTACCGGTCGGCCTGCCGCCACACGGTCTCGGACTGGGGCTCGACACCGGCGACACCGTCGAACACCGTCACGGCACCGTCGAGCACGCGCAGCGAGCGCTCCACCTCGACGGTGAAGTCGACGTGGCCCGGGGTGTCGATGATGTTGATGGTGTGGTCGGAACCGTCCACCGTCCAGTGGCAGGTCGTCGCGGCGGACGTGATGGTGATGCCGCGCTCCTGCTCCTGCTCCATCCAGTCCATCGTGGCAGCGCCGTCGTGGACCTCACCGATCTTGTAGCTCACACCGGTGTAGAACAGGATCCGCTCAGTGGTGGTGGTCTTGCCCGCGTCGATGTGCGCCATGATCCCGATGTTGCGGACCTTGGCCAGGTCAAGGGAGGTAGTAGCCATGGTGGCTCGTCTTCTCTCTCGTCTTTGTCGTAGGCGGGTCGACTACCAGCGGTAGTGCGCGAAGGCCTTGTTGGACTCGGCCATCTTGTGGGTGTCCTCGCGGCGCTTCACGGAGGCGCCGAGGCCGTTGGAGGCGTCGAGGATCTCGTTGAGCAGACGCTCGGTCATGGTCTTCTCGCGGCGGGCGCGGGAGTAACCGACCAGCCAGCGCAGCGCCAGGGTGGTGGAACGGCCGGGGCGGACCTCGACCGGCACCTGGTAGGTGGCGCCACCGACACGGCGGGAGCGGACCTCGAGGGTCGGCTTGACGTTCTCCAGGGCGCGCTTGAGGGTGACGACCGGGTCGTTGCCGCTCTTCTCGCGGATGCCCTCGAGGGCGCCGTACACGATGCGCTCAGCGGTGGAGCGCTTGCCGTGCAGCAGGACCTTGTTGACGAGCGAGGTCACCAGGGGGGAGTTGTAGACCGGGTCGATGATGACCGGGCGCTTCGGGGCGGGGCCCTTGCGAGGCATTCTTACTTCTCCTTCTTGGCGCCGTAGCGGCTGCGGGCCTGCTTGCGGTTCTTGACACCCTGGGTGTCGAGGGAACCGCGGATGATCTTGTAGCGCACACCCGGCAGGTCCTTCACACGACCGCCGCGCACGAGCACGATGGAGTGCTCCTGCAGGTTGTGGCCCTCGCCCGGGATGTAAGCGGTGACCTCGATCCCGCTGGTGAGGCGCACACGGGCGACCTTGCGGAGAGCCGAGTTCGGCTTCTTCGGGGTGGTCGTGTACACACGCGTGCAGACGCCACGGCGCTGGGGCGAACCCTTGAGTGCGGGCGTCTTGTTCTTCTCGACCTTGTCCTGCCGGCCCTTTCGGACCAGCTGCTGGATCGTAGGCACCGTTTCTCCGTTTTCTGTGTGCCAAGTCTTGGTGGAACTAACCTGGTGCGTTCCCGCCCCGTCCGACCCACGCGGTCGGGCGTGTCGGGCCTCTTCCGATCCTGTGGCCCGCAGCAACGGGCTCAGGGACGAGGAATCACGGAATCCCAAGGTGCGATGTGCTGCCGCCGCGCTCGCTCAGGCGAATCCGCGGGGCGGTTCCGGCCGGCTCAGCGACCGGTGTGCATGCACGCACAAGAGACCCGGGGACACCCCAGGCACAAGGTCAGAGCGTACCTACCGCATCGGCGCGGGTCAAAACAAATGGGCCGCCGCAGGTCCTGGCCGCCACCATCGGGCCCGCCCATAGCACAGGGCCCGGAACAGCGCCCACCGTAGCCCGGCACGGCGCGGCGCGGAACCCCCTTCCGGGTGACGCGCTCAGCCTGCGACCACCAACAGCAGGACCATCGCCCAGAAGGCGCCACCCAGCCAGCCCAGCACCGCCCCGGCCGTCGCCATCCCGTCGCCCTGCTCCCCCGAGACACGGATCTGGGACTTCGCCACATGGCCGAGCACCAGGGCCGGCACCGAGGCGATGCCGAACGGAAGAAAGCCGAGGAGACCCAGCACCAGCGACGCCACCGCCAGATGGTTGGTCGGCGCCGGCGGAGGCGGCGCGAAGGTCGGCGGCACCATCGGCACGACCGGGAGCGCCGGCACCGCCGCGCCGCCCATCGGCAGCACCATCGGACCGCTCGGCAGATCCGAGACCAGCTGCGCCAGCTCACCGTAGGTCAGCGCCCGATAGGCCGCGTCCACCCGCTGGCCGTACTCCTCGGAACCCAGCCGCCCCTCGGCGTACGCGGCCTTGAGCACATCCACGGTGCGCTCCCGGTCCGCGTGGGCGGCGCGCATCGCCGCCTGCGGAGACGGCACGGGCTGCCAGGGCCCCCACGGCTGGGGCGCCCCTCGCCAAGGCTGTACGGCCATCGGCCACCTCCAGATCGGTGTCCTCTTCATAGTGCAGGACGGAGCTGACGGCCAGGTGGTTGCCTGGGGAATCCGCCCGCGTCCGCGCCCCTCCGGTACGGGCCACGGGGTTCGGCGCCCCACCGCGCCGCGCCCGCGCGACGCGGAGGACAATGCACCGCCATGGGCGGGCGGAGGCAGGCTCCGCCCCCGTCTGACGGGGGAGACATGGGCACACCACAGCCGGCGGCGGTGGAGATACACGATCTCTGGAAGCGCTTCGGGCAGCAGATCGCGGTCGCCGGAGTCCGGCTGACACTGCCGGCCGGCGCCTTCGTCGGACTCGTCGGGCCGAACGGCGCGGGCAAGACCACCATCCTGTCGATGACCACCGGACTGCTGCGGCCCGACCACGGCACCGTGCTGATCCACGGCGCCGACGTGTGGCGGGACCCGGCGGCGGCCAAGGCCGGCATCGGCGTACTGCCCGAGGGCCTGCGGATGTTCGAGCGGCTGAGCGGGCGCGAACTGCTGCAGTACAACGGGCGGCTGCGGGGGATGCCCACGGCCGAGGTCGACCGGCGGGCCGGCGAGCTGCTGCGCGTCCTGGACCTGGACGGCGCGGGCGGCAAGCTGGTCGCCGACTACTCCACCGGTATGCGCAAGAAGATCGGGCTGGCGGCGGCGCTGCTGCACAACCCCTCGGTGGTCTTTCTGGACGAGCCCTTCGAGGGCGTGGACCCCGTCTCCGCGCAGACCATCCGCGGGGTGCTGAAGCGCTATGCCGCCGCCGGCTCCACCGTGGTGTTCTCCAGCCATGTGATGGAGCTGGTGGAGCAGCTCTGCGACTGGGTGGCCGTGGTGAACGCCGGTCAGATCGTCGCCCACGGACCGCTCGACGAGGTACGCGGCGACCGCAGCCTCCACGAGGCGTTCCTCTCCCTGGTGGGAGCGCGCGACGACGGCGGCGCGGAGTCGCTGGGCTGGCTCGGCGCGGACCGCGGCGGTGCGCAGTGACCACCGCGGCCACGACCGCGCCCCGGGACCCGGCCGCCGACCGCCAGGTGGCCGCGGACCGGCAGGTGGTCCGGGCGCTGGTCTCGCTCAAGCTGCGGCTGCTGCGCAACGGACTGCGGCGCAGCGGCGGACGTGCCGCGGCGTATGTCGTGGGCTCCGTCGGAGGACTGCTGGCGGCCGCCGGGGTGGCGGTCGGCATCGCCGCCCTGCACGGCCACCACGGCGCCAAGGACGCGGCGCTGGTACTGGCGACGGCGCTGACGCTGGCCTGGGCCGCGCTGCCGCTCTTCCTCTTCACCTCGGACGAGAGCGCCGACCCGACCCGCCTCACCATGCTGCCGCTGCGGCCGCGGCCGCTGCTGCGCGGCATGCTGCTGGCGGCGCTGGTCGGCCCCGGCCCGGTGGTCGCTCTGCTGCTGCTGAGCGGAGCGGCGGTGGCTGCGGCGTCCGGCGCGGCCTCCGCCGTGGTGGCGGTGGTGGCGGTGCCGCTCACGGCGCTCACCCTGGTGACGCTGTCGCGGGCGGTGGCGGTGGGGAACGCCCGGCTGCTCTCCAGCCGGCGCGGCCGCGACTTCGCCGTCTTCGGCGGGCTGCTCTTCGCCTTCCTGATCCAGGGCGCCAACATCCTCTTCCAGTCCATCTCCCACCAGGCGCGCTCCGGCGGCGGCCTCGACCTGTCGGCGCTCGCCCCGTGGGGCGACGTGCTGCGCTGGGTGCCGCCGGTGAGCGCGCTGGGCGCGGTCCGCTCCGCCGGTGAGGGCTCCTGGGCGCCGGCCGCCGCCCAGCTGCTGGAGACCGTGGCCCTGCTGGTGCTGCTGCTGCGCTGGTGGCTGGCCTGCCTGGTACGGCTGATGGTCACCGCCGACTCCTCCACCCTCTCCGCGGCTCCCACCGTGAGTACGGACTCCGGCCGCAGGACCCGGTGGGCGGCCCGGCTGCTGCCGCCCGGCCGGGCGGGGGCGGCGATGCAGCGCCACCTCCGCTACGCCTGGCGGGAGCCGCGGGCCAAGGTGGCGATCTTCAGCGGTGTCGGGATGACCCTGGTGTTCTGCCTGCTCTCGGCCGTCCAGGGCTGGGCCAGCGTCTATGTGGTGCTGGTCGGCGGCCTGCTGCTGGGCCTGCAGATGCTCAATCTGTTCGGTATGGACGGCTCCGCGTTCTGGCTGATCGCCCTCACCCTGAACTCCCCCGGCGACGCCCGCGCCGAACTGCGCGGCCGCATGCTCGCGGCGGCCTGCTACGCGGTGCCGTTCACGGCGGTGCTCAGCGTGCTGGCGGCCGCCCTCAGCGGCGGCTGGGCCGACCTGCCGGAGGCCCTGGGCCTCACCTGGGCGCTGCTCGGCTGCGGCTTCGGCATGGGGATCCTGCTGAGTGTGCTGGTCCCGTACGCCATGCCCGCCGGGGGCAGTCCGATGCAGAACGCCGCCCCGGGGCAGAGCGGGCTGGTGCTGGGCAACATGCTGGGGTCGATGGTGGGCGTACTGGCGCTGACCGTGCCGCTGGGCGCCCTGGCCGTGACGCTGCACCTCGCCGGCGGCCCCACCTGGGTGGTGCTGCCGGCCGGCCTGCTGTACGGCGCGGCAGTGGCGGCCCTGGGCATCCGGATCGCGGCCCGGCTGCTGCTGCGGCGGCTGCCGGAGATCCTCGGCTCGGTGATCGAGCGCTGAGGTCAGCGGACCGCGTCCAGGTGGGCCAGCACCGCCTGGACGCGGCGGTTGGCGTCATCAGTGGGGACCAGGTCCAGCTTGCTGAAGATATTGGCGATGTGCTTGGCCACCGCCCCGTCGCTGACCGTCAGCCGCGCGGCGATCGCGGAGTTGGAGCACCCCTCCGCCATCAGCTCCAGCACCTCGCGCTCCCGCGGCGTCAGGCGGCCCATCGGTTCCGAGCGGCCCCCGCGCTGCAGCAGCTTGGCGATCACGTCGGGGTCCATCGCGGTACCGCCCGCCGCCACCCGGCGTACGGCGTCGATGAACTGCTCCGCGTTGAAGACCCGGTCCTTGAGCAGATAGCCGACCCCGCCGGAACCGTCCGCCAGCAGCTCCCGCGCATAGAGCTGCTGGACGTGCTGGGAGAGCACCAGCACGGGGAGCCCCGGGATCTCCCGGCGCGCCGCGAGCGCCGCCTGCAGTCCCTCGTCGGTGAGGGTCGGCGGCAGCCGTACGTCCACCACCGCGACGTCCGGCCGCTCCTCCAGCAGCGCCCGCAGCAGGTCGGGGCCGGTCTCCACGGCTGCGGCGATGGTGAAGCCATGGGCTTCCAGCAGCCGGATCAGACCTTCCCGGAGGAGGTAGAGATCCTCGGCGAGGACGACGCGCACGGCAGCTCCATGGTCACGGTGGTCGGTCCGCCCGGGAGACTGGCCAGGGCGAGGACACCGTCGAAGGTACCCAGTCGCCGCTCGATGCCGCGCAGCCCACTGCCCCGCGCGGGGTCCGCGCCGCCGCGTCCGTCGTCGGTGACGGTGATCCGCAGCGCACCGGCCCGGTGCAGGATGTCCACCCAGACCTGCCCCGCCCCCGAGTGCTTGGCCGCGTTGGTCAGCAGCTCGCAGACCGAGAAGTACGCGGCCGCCTCCACCGGCGCCGGCGGACGGTCCGGCAGGTCCACGCACACCTCCACCGGCAGCGGGCTGTCCAGCGCCAGCAGCCGCACCGCGTCCCCCAGCCCGCGCTCCGCCAGCACCGGCGGATGGATGCCCCGCACCAGGTCGCGCAGCTCCTGCAGCGCCTTCTGGGAGGACTGCCTGGCCTCGGCCAGCAGCGCCCGGGCGGCGGGGGCGTCACTCTCCATCAGATGCTCGATGGTGCCCAGCGTCATGCCGATCGCGACCAGCCGGGCCTGCGCCCCGTCGTGCAGGTCGCGTTCGATCCGGCGCAGCTCCGCCGCCTGGTCGCCGACCGCGTCGGCCCGGGTGGAGGTGAGGTGCTGGACCCGCTCCACCAGCGCGGCCCGGGAGGAGGCGTCCTGCGGGTCGAGCGTCCGCCGCATCAGCCGGGTGTGCAGCCGCAGCGCCGGCGACGCCAGCAGCAGACCGGTCAGCGCCGCGGCCGACCCCAGCAGCAGGGCCTGCTCCGCGGGCCCGGAGGCGAAGGGATAGCTGACGAGCTGCACGGCGACACCCGCCACCACGGCGGTCAGGCCCCCGGCGGCGAGCACCACCACCGGTCCGGCCGTGACGGCGGCGGCCAGCGGGTTGAACGCCAGCCAGGCCTGGTCCCGCCAGTTCTCCGGGTCCCGGACCGCCCAGTTGACGTACCGTGACACCTGCGCCGTGGCGCGGCGCTGGTGGTAGCCGTACCCCGTCCACCAGTGGCCGCGGTCGCTGCGCTCCAGCGGACGCACCGGACGGTAGCGCTCGGGGACGCGGACGCCGAACCAGGTCTCGGCCTGCCGCCGGGACCAGCGGGCGTTGGCCCTGCCCAGCCCGAACGCGGCCACCACCAGGGCGCAGCAGCCGACCGCCAGGAACAGCAGCCTGCCGAGGTCCCCGGAGCGGCCCCGCGCCGCACCCACACCGACGACCAGCACGCCGCAGAAGAGCGCCGCAGGGCCCAGTCCGGCCCGCACCGCCACCACCGCGCACCGCCAGACGGCCGTCATCCTGGCCCCCGCCCAGTCGCGGACCCTCTGCCACTCGGCCCGCGGGCCGTCCGCCGCCACCGGCTCGCTGACGCTCATCGCACCTCTCCTCGACCGCACCGTCCCCAACGGTGCCAGTCTTGCCCACCCGTCCCTCCCGGGTCACTGGTCCTGAAACCCGTCCCCCGGGGTGGACCTGGCACCACCCCCCGCGGGCCGGCCTGGTGCCGTCCGGCACACCGCACCACGGCGGGGCCCTAGGCTCGGGGCCATGCAAAGCCCCGCCGCGCTCAGCACCTGGCTTGCCGACCGCACGCCCGAGCAGCTCGCCGAGCTGCTGCGGGAGCGTGATCTGCCAGGCGCCGCCGCCTACGTCCCGCACGTCCTGGACTCG
Source organism: Peterkaempfera griseoplana (assembly GCF_001418575.1). Lineage (GTDB taxonomy): Bacteria > Actinomycetota > Actinomycetes > Streptomycetales > Streptomycetaceae > Peterkaempfera > Peterkaempfera griseoplana. The sequence continues at coordinate 19,910 of NZ_LIQR01000297.1, read as the reverse complement.
CTCCGCTCCCTCGCGGGGCATCTGCTGGGCGACCACTCGACGGCGCGGGCCCTGGGCCTGCTCGACACGGCCGAGCTGCAGCTCCTGGTGGCGGTGGCCCGGTTGGCCGACCTGCGGCACGGTCCGCTGCCCGCCCTGGCGGACCCGGGCGGGGAGCCCGACCCGGCCGAGCGGGCCGTACCGCGTGAGGAGCTGCTTCAGGCGGTCGCCACCGATCCCGGGGCCCGCCGGGCGGCCGAGGAGCGCCTCGACCGGCTGGCGGCACGCGCCCTGGTGCTGCCGCCGCACGACGGGCGGCTGCTGAGCGTGCCGATGCTGCTGCACCGCAGGTCCGCAGAGCTGCGCGGGCTGGGACGGCCGGTGGACCGGCTGCTGACCGAGGCGTTCAACGCCGCCGAGGTGCACCGGGTCGCGGCCGGTCTTGGGCTGCCCGCGGCGCGCTCCCGTGACCTGGCGCAGCGCGCGGTGACCACCCTGCTGGGCGACCCGGCGGAGGTACGGGCGCTGGTGGCGCAGGCCCCGCCGCAGGCACAGGACGTCCTGGGCAGGCTGGTCCCGGGACCGCCTCAGCTGCACACCCGCTGCTTCACCTCGCAGTACGGCTACTACGCGGCGGGCCGGGCCAAGTTCCTGTTCCGGGCGGCGGGCTCCGGGGACCCGGGCGTGGACTGGCTGGCGGAGCGCGGGCTGCTGGTTCCGGTCGGCACCGACCTGGTGGAGCTGCCGCGCGAGGTCGGCGCCGCCCTCCGGCCGGACGAGGAGCGTCCCGCCTTCGACCCCTGTCCCCCGCCGGTGGCGGGGCTGGTCGTGCTCGGCCGGGGCGCGGATGGCGAGGCCCAGACGGCGGCGGCCGCCGCGGCCTCCCAGGCGGAGCTGGTCCTGCGGGCGGTGGCGGCGCAGCCCCCGGCGCTGCGCAAGGCCGGCGGGGTGGCGGTGCGCGACAGCAGGCGGCTGGCGAAGACGGTCGGCATCCCGGAGGCCCGGGCCCGCCTCTGGCTGGACCTGGCGGCCGGAGCCGACCTGCTCGGCGCGGTGCAGGACGAGCCGCCCAAGGGACGCGGCCGCCGGCCGGCACCGGCGCCGCCCGGCCGGATCGTACCGACCGAACGCTATGACTCCTGGCTGTCGTCCGCACCCGCCGAGCGGCTGCTGCCGCTGGTGGCCGCCTGGGCGGTCACCCCCGAGATCCTCAGTTACTGGCCGGACCCGGACGACACCCCCGTCGCGCTGGTCACGCCGCAGGACCCGACCGCCGTTGCGCTGCGCGGGGCGCTGCTGGACGCCCTCGCCGGGCTCCCCGAGGGCCGGGGCCTGGGGGCGGACGCGCTGCCGGCGCCGGACTCGCTGCTGGTCCGCACCGTGTGGCAGCGGCCGTCGGTGCTCGCGCCGGTGGAGGACCTGGAGGGCCGGGTCGCCGCCACCCTCGCCGAGGCGGGGCTGCTGGGTGTGGTCGCCCATGGCGCGCTCACCCCGATCGGGCACGCCGTACGGGCCCTGCTGCACTCCGGCGCGCACCGGTACTACCCCGCCGTACCCGGAGCAGGGCCCCGGCTGGACTCCTATCCCGCGGTCGCCGACGCGGTGCGGCGGCTGCGCGGCGCGCTGGCCGAGCTCCTGCCGCCGCCGCAGACCACCGCCCGTTTCCAGGCCGACCTCACGGCCGTCGTCGCGGGCGCCGCCTCCCCGGAACTCGCCGAGCTGCTCTCCGGCTGCGCGGTCCGGGAGTCCGAGGGGCACGCCGTGGTGTGGCGGATCACCCCCGCCTCGGTCCGCCGGGCGCTGGACGGCGGTCTGGACGCAGCCGATCTGCTGCAGCGGCTCAGCGAGGCGTCGACCGGCGGGCTGCCGCTGCCCCAGCCGCTGGAGTACCTGGTCAAGGACATCGCCCGCACCCACGGCCGGATGCGGGTGGTCCGCTCCGCCTGCTGCATCCGCTCCGACGACGAGGCGCTGGTCATGGAGCTCTCCAAGGCGCGCTCGCTGGCCAGGCTCGGCCTGCGGCGGATCGCCCCCACCGTGCTGGTCTCCACCGCCGAGCCGGAGGACACCCTGGCTGCGCTGCGCGCCGCCGGCTACGCCCCGGTTCTGGAGGCCGCCACCGGTACGACGGTGGTGGAACGGGCACCGGCCGAACGCGCCCCGGCGGCCATGCCTCCGCTCTCCCATGCCGAGCACCAGGGCGGCCGAGGCCCCCGGACCGCCGCCGCCCTGGCCGCCAGGCTGCTGGACGGCGGCAGCAGGCCCTGACCGTACGCGCCCACCGGAGCAGGTCCGCGGGCACCCCGGCGGCCCGCCGCGGGGCCTCGCGCTCCGTTACCCTCGGCGTCCATGGGCAAGCGCAGTCAGGAACGCCGCCACCAGCGCCGGCACCAGCACACCCGGCCGTCCGCCGACGACCGCGTCCCCCCGGCGCCGTCGCCAGCGGCCTCGCCCGCCGAGCTGCTGGAGCAGGCACTGCACAGCGTCCTCACCGTGGGGCCCGACGCGCTCGTCCCGGCCCTGGACGGGGCCGCGTCCGTGCTCGCCGCCACCGGTGAACGCTGGCCCGCTCTCGGCCAGGCGCTGCTGGCGCTCGGCGACCGCACCCTGACCCGGCTCTGGGCGGCGGGCTGGCGGCCCGCCGACGTGGTGCGGATCGTCCGCCGCGACCTGCAGCCCGAGCACGCCGCGCTGGCCGTGGACCTGATCGCCGCCGAGGCCCGGCGCCACCCCGCCGCCGCCTTCGACCGCCGCTGGGCCGAGCAGCTGCGCGAGCTGGAGGCCGAGGTCTGGTGGGGCGAGGACGACCACTACCTCCCCCGCGTCACCACCGAGCGCCGTCTGGACCGCTTCGCCGTGGCGACCCACATCCTGGAACTGCTCCGTGTCTGGTCCCTGCTGCCCCCGATCACGCCGGTCGGCCCGGCTCCCGGCCGCGCGGCGGCCGGGCACCGCGGTGGCCGCTCCGCCGGGGAGCCCCGGATGCTCGGCCGGATCCGTGCGCTGCTGGCGAAGGCCGAGTCCACCGGCTTCCCGGAGGAGGCCGAGGCACTGACCGCCAAGGCCCAGCAGCTGATGGCGCAGCACAGCATCGACGAGGCCCTGCTCGCCGCAGGGCAGGCGGACAAGGACGCCCCCTCCGCCGTGCGCATCGGCGTCGACAGTCCGTACGAGGGGCCCAAGACGATGCTGCTGGACGCGGTCGCCGCCGCCAACCGCAGCCGCGCGGTGTGGTCCAGCGAGTTCGGCTTCTGCACCGTGGTCGGCTTCGACGCCGACCTGGACGCCGTGGAACTGCTCTACACCTCGCTGCTGGTCCAGGCGACCACCGCGATGAACCTGGCCGGCAGCCGCCGCCATGCGGGCGGCGCCTCCCGTACCCGGGCGTTCCGGCAGTCCTTCCTGATCGCCTACGCGGCCCGGATCCGCGAGCGCCTCGGCGCCGCCGCCCAGCAGGCCGCTGACGACGCCGCGGCGGGCATCCGGCTGCGCGAGGACGATCCGGAGCGCACCGAGCAGGCCGTCCCGGACGCGCGGCTGCTGCCCGCCCTTGCCGCCCGGGAGCTGGCGGTGGACTCCGCCACCGAGGCCATGTTCCCCAGGCTGACCTCGCAGCGGGTCCGGGTCAGCGACGCCGAGGGCTGGACCGAGGGCCGCGCCGCGGCCGACCGCGCCGCCTTCGGCTGAGCGTCGGAGGCACAGGCCGGCCCCGCCGCCGTCCGGCCGAGGGCCGGCGAAGCCCCCGGAGACCGGGTGGGAGCCCCATGGCCGCCCCGGCCGGCGAGCTGCCGGGGGCGGTGGTCAGCGGGTGGACCAGAGGGCGAAGGACTTGGCGATGGCCGGGACGTCCATCTCACCCCGGGCCACCGCCAGCACCAGGCTCTCGGCCGAGTCCACATCCGGGGGCCGCAGCTCCAGCTCGTTCACCGCGTGGAAGATGCGTGTGGCCACCCATGCCGTGCGTTTGTTTCCGTCGATCAGGGCGTGGTTGCGGGCAAGCGAGTGCAGCAGGGCCGCCGCCTTCTCATGGAAGGTCGGATAGGCGTCCGCGCCGAACACCGACGCCTGCGGGCGGGCAAGGGCCGCCTCGATCAGGCCGTAGTCCCGGACCGCCGCCTCGCTGCCGCCCTGCACACGCGCTGCGATGATCAGCAGCTCGGACAGGTCGAGGTACTCGGTCACTGGTCGGCCAGCCGGTCCAGGAGTTCCCTGTCCTCGTCCATGACCCGGTCCAGAGCCTTGTTGAACAGCTCGGTCCGCCGGGTCAGGTAGAGGTGTATGGCCTCGGCAGCGATCTCCTGCTTGGACCGCTTCTCCAGAGCGGCCCGCTCGGTGAGGAGCCTGTCGTCGGCCTCGCTGAGTCGAAGAGTCATCGCCATGGAACGATGATACCGAGTGATACCACGCGATACCACGCGTTTGGGCGCCGCACGCCGAAGGGCGAGATGTCGTAGTCGTCGTAGCCGACGGCCGAGTACATCGCAGCCTTCGCCTCCTCGGTGGGCTCGACCCGGATGTTGCGGTAGCGGGGCAGACCCGTACCGGCCGGGATGAGCTTACCGATGATGACGTTCTCCTTGAGGCCCAGCAGCGGGTCCGACTTGGCGTGGATCGCCGCGTCGGTGAGCACCCGGGTCGTCTCCTGGAAGGAGGCGGCCGACAGCCAGGACTCGGTGGCCAGCGAGGCCTTGGTGATACCCATCAGCTGCGGACGGCCGGAGGCGGGGTGACCGCCCTCGGACACCACACGGCGGTTCTCGGTCTCGAACCGGCCGCGCTCGACCAGCTCGCCCGGCAGCAGCTCGGCGTCGCCCGACTCGATGATCGTGACCCGGCGGAGCATCTGCCGGATGATGATCTCGATGTGCTTGTCGTGGATCGACACACCCTGCGAGTTGTAGACCTTCTGGACCTCCTGGACCAGGTGGACCTGGACGGCCCGCTGACCCAGGATGCGCAGCACGTCGTGCGGGTTGGTGGCACCCATGGTCAGCTTCTGGCCGACCTCGACGTGCTCGCCCTCGCCGACCATCAGCTTCACACGCTTGGAGACCGGGTAGGCGATCTCCTCGCTGCCGTCGTCGGGGGTGACGACCAGCTTGCGGGTCTTCTCGGTGTCCTCGACCCGGACCCGGCCGGCCGCCTCGCTGATCGGGGCCACACCCTTGGGGGTACGGGCCTCGAAGAGCTCGACGACACGGGGCAGACCCTGGGTGATGTCGTCACCGGCCACACCACCGGTGTGGAAGGTACGCATGGTCAGCTGGGTGCCGGGCTCACCGATGGACTGGGCGGCGATGATGCCGACGGCCTCGCCGATGTCCACCAGCTTGCCGGTGGCCAGCGAACGCCCGTAGCACATGGCGCAGGTGCCGACCGCGGACTCACAGGTGAGGATCGAACGGGTCTTGACGGTGGAGACACCGTGGCGGACCAGCTCGTCGATCAGCACGTCGCCGAGGTCGGTACCGGCCTGGGCCAGCACCTGGCCGTCGACGGTGATGTCCTCGGCGAGGCAGCGCGCGTACACGCTGGTCTCGACGTCGTCCGCCTTGCGCAGCACACCGTCGGTGCCCACCGAGGCGATCTCCAGCTTGAGGCCGCGCTCGGTGCCGCAGTCCTCCTCGCGGATGATGACGTCCTGCGAGACGTCGACCAGACGACGGGTGAGGTAGCCCGAGTCGGCGGTACGCAGGGCGGTGTCGGCGAGACCCTTACGGGCACCGTGGGTGGAGATGAAGTACTCCAGCACGGTGAGGCCCTCACGGAACGAGGCCTTGATGGGACGCGGGATGGTCTCGTTCTTGGCGTTGGACACCAGACCGCGCATACCGGCGATCTGCCGCATCTGCATCATGTTTCCACGAGCACCCGAGTCCACCATCATGAAGATGGGGTTGGTCTTCGGGAAGTTCGCGTTCATCGCCTCGGCGACCTCGTTGGTCGCCTTGGTCCAGATCGCGACGAGCTCCTGCTTGCGCTCGTCGTTGGTGATCAGACCGCGCTCGTACTGCTTCTGGATCTTCTCGGCCTGGGCCTCGTAGCCCTCCAGGATCTGGGGCTTGCTCGGCGGCACCACGACGTCGGAGATCGACACGGTGACACCGGAGCGGGTGGCCCAGTGGAAGCCGGCCGCCTTGAGGTTGTCCAGGGTGGCCGCGACGGTCACCTTGGGGTAGCGCTCGGCGAGGTCGTTGACGATCGCCGACAGCTGCTTCTTGCCCACCTCGTAGTCGACGAAGGGGTAGTCCTCGGGCAGCAGCTCGTTGAAGAGGGCGCGACCCAGGGTGGTGGAGAGCCGGAAGGGCTCGCCCTCGACCCAGGTGGGGGCGCCGGTCTCCTCGTCCACCGGAGCGGTCCAGCCGCGCGGCGGCATGGTGCCGGCCGGCAGCCGGACGTCGATCTGCGCCTGCAGGTCCAGCTCGCGGGCGTCGAAGGCCATCATGGCCTCGGCGGTCGAGGTGAACGAACGGCCGCCGCCCTTGACGTCGTCACGGTCCGAGGTGAGGAAGAAGAGGCCGAGCACCATGTCCTGGGTGGGCATGGTGACGGGACGGCCGTCGGCCGGCTTGAGGATGTTGTTCGAGGACAGCATCAGGATGCGGGCCTCGGCCTGGGCCTCCGCCGACAGCGGCAGGTGGACAGCCATCTGGTCACCGTCGAAGTCCGCGTTGAAGGCGGTGCAGACCAGCGGGTGGATCTGGATGGCCTTGCCCTCGACCAGCTGCGGCTCGAAGGCCTGGATGCCCAGGCGGTGCAGGGTCGGTGCACGGTTGAGCAGCACCGGGTGCTCGGCGATGACCTCTTCGAGGACGTCCCACACCACGGGGCGGGCGCGCTCGACCATGCGCTTGGCCGACTTGATGTTCTGCGCGTGGTTCAGGTCCACCAGGCGCTTCATCACGAACGGCTTGAAGAGCTCCAGCGCCATGGCCTTGGGCAGACCGCACTGGTGCAGCTTGAGCTGCGGGCCGACGACGATGACCGAACGGGCCGAGTAGTCGACGCGCTTGCCGAGCAGGTTCTGACGGAAGCGGCCCTGCTTGCCCTTGAGCATGTCGGAGAGCGACTTCAGCGGACGGTTGCCCGGGCCGGTGACCGGACGGCCGCGGCGGCCGTTGTCGAACAGCGCGTCGACGGCCTCCTGGAGCATCCGCTTCTCGTTGTTCACGATGATCTCGGGGGCACCGAGGTCGAGCAGGCGCTTCAGCCGGTTGTTGCGGTTGATCACGCGGCGGTACAGGTCGTTGAGGTCGGAGGTCGCGAAGCGGCCACCGTCCAGCTGCACCATCGGACGAAGGTCCGGCGGGATCACCGGGACGCAGTCCAGCACCATGCCGTTGGGCTTGTTGCGGGTCTGCAGGAAGGCGGAGACGACCTTGAGGCGCTTGAGCGCACGGGTCTTCTTCTGGCCCTTGCCGGTCTTGATGATCTCGCGGAGGCGCTCGGCCTCCTCCTCCAGGTCGAAGGACTCCAGCCGCTTCTGCAGCGCGGCGGCGCCCATCGCACCGGAGAAGTAGGTGCCGAAGCGGTCGCGCAGCTCGCGGTAGAGCAGCTCGTCGCCCTCGAGGTCCTGGACCTTGAGGTTCTTGAAGCGGCTCCACACCTCGTCGAGCCGGTCCAGCTCGCGCTGGGCGCGGTCGCGCAGCTGCTTCATCTCACGCTCGGCGCCCTCGCGCACCTTGCGGCGCACATCGGCCTTGGCGCCCTCGGCCTCCAGCTCGCCCAGGTCGGCCTCGAGCTTCTTGGCGCGGGACTCCAGGTCGGCGTCGCGGCGCTGCTCGATCTGCTGGCGCTCGACGGAGACATGGGCCTCCAGCGACGGCAGGTCGCGGGTGCGGCGCTCGTCGTCCACCCAGGTGATCATGTAGGCGGCGAAGTAGATGACCTTCTCCAGGTCCTTCGGCGCCAGGTCGAGCAGGTAGCCCAGCCGGCTGGGCACACCCTTGAAGTACCAGATGTGGGTCACCGGGGCGGCCAGCTCGATGTGGCCCATCCGCTCACGGCGCACCTTGGCACGGGTCACCTCGACGCCGCAGCGCTCGCAGATGATGCCCTTGAAGCGGACGCGCTTGTACTTACCGCAGTAGCACTCCCAGTCCCGGGTGGGGCCGAAGATCTTCTCGCAGAAGAGTCCGTCCTTTTCGGGCTTCAGGGTGCGGTAGTTGATGGTCTCGGGCTTCTTGACCTCACCGTGGGACCACTGGCGGATGTCGTCGGCGGTCGCCAGGCCGATACGCAGCTCATCGAAGAAGTTGACGTCGAGCACTTTTCGTCAAGCCCTCTTTCAGGGGTCGAGTCTTTCGTCTGGTCTGATGGGGGCCTTGGGGGTGGCGGGGCCTCACCGGGGTGAGGCCCCGCCGACCTCCGTCAGACCTCTTCGACGCTGCTCGGCTCGCGCCGGGACAGGTCGATACCGAGCTCCTCCGCGGCGCGGAACACGTCCTCGTCGGAGTCACGCATCTCGATGGACATACCGTCGGACGACAGCACCTCCACATTCAGGCAGAGCGACTGCATCTCCTTGATGAGCACCTTGAAGGACTCGGGGATGCCGGGCTCCGGGATGTTCTCGCCCTTGACGATGGCCTCGTAGACCTTCACTCGGCCGAGCACGTCGTCGGACTTGATGGTGAGGAGCTCCTGCAGGGCGTAGGCGGCGCCGTACGCCTCCAGGGCCCACACCTCCATCTCACCGAAGCGCTGACCACCGAACTGCGCCTTACCACCGAGCGGCTGCTGGGTGATCATGGAGTACGGACCGGTCGACCGGGCGTGGAGCTTGTCGTCGACCAGGTGGTGCAGCTTGAGGATGTACATGTACCCGACCGAGATCGGGTGCGGGAACGGCTCGCCGGAGCGGCCGTCGAACAGCCTCGCCTTGCCGGAGGCACCGACCATGCGGTTGCCGTCGCGGTTGGGGATGGTGTTCTCCAGCAGACCGGTGATCTCGTCCTCGCGGGCGCCGTCGAAGACCGGCGTCGCCAGGTTGGTGTTGGCGTCCACCTGGTCGGCGTCGATCGCCTGCAGGCGGCGGGCCCACTCCTCGCCGATGCCGGAGACGTCCCAGCCCTGCTTGGCCAGCCAGCCGAGGTGGGTCTCCAGGACCTGTCCCGGGTTCATCCGGGACGGGACACCGAGCGGGTTGAGGACGATGTCCACCGGGGTGCCGTCCTCGAGGAACGGCATGTCCTCGACCGGGAGGATCTTGGAGATGACGCCCTTGTTGCCGTGGCGGCCGGCGAGCTTGTCACCGTCGGTGATCTTCCTCTTCTGGGCCACGTAGACGCGGACCAGCTGGTTGACACCCGGGGGAAGCTCGTCGCCCTCCTCGCGGTCGAAGACGCGGACGCCGATGACCTTGCCGGACTCGCCGTGCGGCACCTTCAGCGAGGTGTCGCGGACCTCACGGGCCTTCTCACCGAAGATCGCGCGGAGCAGGCGCTCCTCCGGGGTCAGCTCGGTCTCGCCCTTGGGAGTGACCTTGCCGACCAGGATGTCGCCGGTGACGACGTCCGCGCCGATCCGGATGATGCCGCGCTCGTCGAGGTCGGCGAGGACCTCCTCGGAGACGTTCGGGATGTCCCGGGTGATCTCCTCGGGGCCCAGCTTGGTGTCACGGGCGTCGACCTCGTGCTCCTCGATGTGGATCGAGGAGAGGACGTCGTCCTGCACGAGGCGCTGCGACAGGATGATCGCGTCCTCGTAGTTGTGACCCTCCCACGGCATGAACGCGACCAGCAGGTTCTTGCCGAGGGCCATCTCGCCCTCGTCGGTGCAGGGGCCGTCGGCCAGCACCTGGCCGACCTCGATGCGGGCGCCCTCGTCCACGATCACCTTCTGGTTGAAGGCGGTGCCCTGGTTGGAGCGCGTGAACTTGGCCACCCGGTAGGTGGTGTAGGTGCCGTCGTCGTTGGCGACGGTGATGTAGTCCGCGGAGACCTCCTGGACCACACCCGCCTTCTCGGCGGCGATGACATCGGCGGCGTCGACCGCGGCGCGGTACTCCATGCCGGTGCCGACCAGCGGCGCCTCGCTCTTCAGCAGCGGGACGGCCTGGCGCATCATGTTGGAGCCCATGAGCGCGCGGTTGGCGTCGTCGTGCTCCAGGAAGGGGATCATGGCGGTCGCGACCGACACCATCTGGCGCGGCGAGACGTCCATGTAGTCGACCTCGGTGCCCGGGATGTAGTCGATCTCGCCGCCACGGCGGCGGACCAGCACTCGGGGCTCCGCGAAGGTGAGCTCCTCCGTCAGCGGCGCGTTGGCCTGCGCGATGACGAAGCGGTCCTCCTCGTCGGCGGTGAGGTAGTCCACCTGCTCGGTGACCACACCGTCGACGACCTTGCGGTACGGGGTCTCCACGAAGCCGAAGGCGTTGACCCGGCCGTAGGAGGCCAGCGAGCCGATCAGACCGATGTTGGGGCCTTCGGGGGTCTCGATCGGGCACATCCGGCCGTAGTGGGACGGGTGCACGTCACGGACCTCGAAGCCGGCCCGCTCACGGGAGAGACCACCGGGGCCCAGCGCGGACAGACGGCGCTTGTGGGTCAGGCCCGACAGCGGGTTGGTCTGGTCCATGAACTGGGACAGCTGGCTGGTGCCGAAGAACTCCTTGATGGAGGCGACGACCGGCCGGATGTTGATCAGGGTCTGCGGCGTGATCGCCTCGACGTCCTGGGTGGTCATCCGCTCGCGGACGACGCGCTCCATACGGGCCAGGCCGGTACGGACCTGGTTCTGGATGAGCTCGCCGACGTTGCGCAGACGGCGGTTGCCGAAGTGGTCGATGTCGTCGACCTCGACGACGATGTCGCGACCCTCCTCGGCGTCCACCCACTCGGTCTCGCCGGCGTGCAGCTTGACCAGGTACTTGATGGTCGCGATGACGTCCTGCTCGGTGAGCACGCCGGAGTCCAGCGACTCGTCGATGCCGAGCTTGCGGTTGACCTTGTAGCGGCCGACCTTGGCCAGGTCGTAGCGCTTGGGGTTGAAGTAGAGGTTCTCCAGCAGGGTCTGGGCGGCCTCCTTGGTCGGCGGCTCGCCCGGACGCAGCTTGCGGTAGATGTCCAGCAGCGCGTCGTCCTGGCCCTGGGTGTGGTCCTTCTCCAGGGTGGCGCGCATCGACTCGTACTCGCCGAACTCCTCGAGAATCATCTCGCTGGTCCAGCCGAGCGCCTTGAGCAGGACGGTGACGGACTGCTTGCGCTTGCGGTCGATGCGGACGCCGACCATGTCGCGCTTGTCGATCTCCATCTCCAGCCAGGCACCGCGCGACGGGATGACCTTGGCGGAGAAGACGTCCTTGTCGGAGGTCTTGTCGAGCGTCGAGTCGAAGTAGACGCCCGGGGAGCGGACCAGCTGCGACACCACGACACGCTCGGTGCCGTTGATGACGAAGGTGCCCTTGTTGGTCATGAGCGGGAAGTCGCCCATGAAGACCGTCTGCGACTTGATCTCGCCGGTCTCGTTGTTGGTGAACTCGGCGGTGACGAAGAGCGGCGCGGCGTAGGTGAAGTCGCGCTCCTTGCACTCGTCGATGGAGTTCTTCGGCGGCTCGAAGCGGTGGTCGCGGAAGGTCAGCGACATCGAACCGGAGAAGTCCTCGATCGGCGAGATCTCCTCGAAGATCTCCTCGAGGCCGGACTTGGTCGGGACGTCGTGTCCGTTCGCGAGGGCGCTCTCAACCCGGTTCTTCCACGCCGCGTTGCCGAGCAGCCAGTCGAAGCTCTCGGTCTGCAGGGCGAGGAGGTTCGGTACCTCGAGAGGCTCGCGGATCTTCGCGAAGGAGACACGCAGGGGTGCGGTGGAGGCGGAGTTGTTCGAGGCGTTGCGCGAGGCGGCCAAGAGGGGGTCCTTCCGAGGGCTCGGACTCACTACGCGCGTACCGGGCCCGACCTTCCCAGGATCGGCGCCCCGGCTCTTGCAGCACCGCACCGGCAGGACGTTTGTCCTGGTCGGAACGGGTGCTCGGTCGGGGGCCGCCCCTGTTCAGGGCAGTGCGAACTCCGGGCGACGAGTCACGGAGCAGCTAACAGGCAGCGCAAAGGGACAGTGTAGCCATTCGGCACACTGCTGTCCAGCTCTGATTCGGAGACCGAATCGGAGACTCCCTCCCTCGTGCCGACCGCCCCCGTCGGGGCGGTCTGCAGGGCGGTTCCTGCCGTGTCGTACGGCCCCTCGGAAAGGCCGTACACCTCACGCCGTGTTCACTTCCCGTCACGAGCCCGGTTCATGCATTCGGGACCGGACGGAGTGACCACGCGTCCTGAGAATTGCGCGCGGCGTGCGGTTCGTCAAGGGCCAGGCGCTGCGGAGATCACCACAGGCGCCGCCCGGCGGTACCACTGCGCCGGGGAAGAACCCGTGGTGAGGGCGGTGCAGCCGGCGACAGCGCTCAGCGTACCCAACACCACCGACAGCCCGGAGCACCCCGGCCCGCCCCGCGAAGGGGCGCAGTCTGGGACTGCGGTCAGGAGACCGAGGTCACTTGACGGTGACCTTGGCGCCGGCGGCCTCGAGGGCGGCCTTCGCCTTCTCGGCGTCCTCCTTCTTGACCTTCTCCAGGACCGGCTTCGGGGTGCCGTCCACCAGGTCCTTGGCCTCCTTCAGGCCGAGCGAGGTCAGGCCGCGGACCTCCTTGATGACCTGGATCTTCTTGTCACCGGCGGACTCGAGGATGACGTCGAACTCGTCCTGCTCCTCAGCGGCCTCGACCGGGGCGCCCGGGGCGGCAACGCCGGCGACGGCGACCGGAGCGGCAGCCTCGACGTCGAACTTCTCCTCGAAGGCCTTCACGAACTCGGAGAGCTCGATGAGGGTCATCTCGCCGAAGACCTCAAGCAGCTCGTCGTGCGACAGCTTCGCCATGATTGGCGTCCTTCCACTAATTCGGCTGGTGCCGGATGTACATAACGGCGGGCGTACGGGCCCGCTGCGAGGGCGTCAGCCCGCCGATCACTCGGCGGCGGCGTCCTCGGCGGCGGGAGCCGGCGTACCGGCACCGCCCTGCTCGACCTTGCTGCGAAGGGCGTCCGCGGTGCGGACGAACTTCGAGAGCGGGGCCTGGAAGGTCGCCGCGGCCTTGGCCATGGACGCCTTCATGCCACCGGCAAGCTTGGCGAGCAGCACCTCGCGGGACTCGAGGTCCGCGAGCTTCTTGATCTCATCGGCGGACAGCGCCTTGCCGTCAAGGACACCGCCCTTGATGATGAGAGCCGGGTTCTCCTTGGCGAAGTCACGCAGACCCTTGGCCGACTCCACCGGGTCACCGGTGACGAAGGCGACAGCCGTCGGACCCGCGAACAGGTCGTCGAGCTCGGTGATCCCGGCCTCATTGGCAGCGATCTTGGTCAGCGTGTTCTTCACCACGGCGTACTGGGCGTTGACACCCAGCGAGCGGCGCAGGGTCTTGATCTGCGCCACGGTCAGACCGCGGTACTCGGTCAGCACCGCCGCGTTGGAGGTACGGAACTTGTCCGTGAGCTCCGCGACAGCGGCAGCCTTGTCGGGCCTCGCCATAGGCTTACGCCTCCTTCCGTGATGTCGATGCTGATCCCGCGGGAAGGGGGCTGGGAGAACGAGAGGAGCCCCGGCGCACAGGCGCACGGGGCTCGCGACGGTCTCGACGGCTCACAAGAAGCCGGAGACCAAGCTCCAATCACACCTGCGCAGGCCGTCTGCTCGTTCGCAGATCCTTCGGTCACCGGGCTCCCCTGACGGGGCGCACAGCGACAACCAGCGGTCTTTGGCAGGTTTCAGAGTAGGTGACCGGGGCGCCCCCGGGCAAATCGCCCGGCCCGGGGCCGCCCCGAACGGGTCAGCTGTGCCCTGCGGCCCGGTTGGCGTTGTTGAGCAGCCGGGAGAGGTCCAGGGTGTCCGAGGCCGGCGGCGCCACGGCGTGCACGGGGGTGCCGTAGTCCGAGTAGTCGACCACGATGTCCAGCGGGCCGTTGGCGGTCTGCGCGGTCTCGTGCACCTTGACCGGCCGCTTCTGGTCGTTCGCCCAGAGGTCGATGTTCATGGTCTTCACACCGAGCTTGGTCATCTGGGTCTCGAACTGCTTGCGCTGGGTGGCGGTCATGCTGCCCAGGCTGCCCTGCTTCTCGGCGAGGCTGGTGATGTCCACGGTGCCCCGGTAGTGGGTCGTGGAGACACCGTCGACGGTCTCCCTGCCGACCTGCTTGACGTTGCCCGAGCCGGTGATCAGCCCGACGCTCTGGGTCGGGTCCTGACCGGACTGCTTGTTCAGCTGGTCCAGCATCTGCTGTCCGGCGCCGCCCTGGGACTTGGCCACGGCCGCCAGGTCCATCTTCAGCCAGTGCTTGCCCTGCAGGCTCGCAGCCGCCTTGGCGCCCATGTTCATGTACATCACCTGGCCGGTCATCACCATGCGCAGGGACCCGGCGCCGGCCTGGGACGCACCGGCGATGCCCGAGGTGTCCATGGTGAGGTCCATGGAGAGCGGCTTCCAGCTCATCACCCCGGAGGCGGTGATGGTGCCGACCTTGGGCACCCGCTCCACCATCCGCATCCGCGCCGAGGAGGCGCTGTCGGTGGACTTGGCCACCAGGCCGAGCGCCTTGGACACATCGACCGCGGGCGCGCCCGCGCCCTTGGCGCCGCCGTCGCCGGCGGCCTTGGTACTGCTGCCGGACGCTCCGCTGCCTGTGCTGCTACAGCCCACCAGGCCGGTCAGGCCCACGACGAGCACGGCTGCGGCACCGACGAGACGTATCTGCTTCATGGGATCCCCCTACTGGTCAGGAAGCGACAGTGCGTCACTGGGTGAGGACGATCTACGGCCTCAGCCGGTTGCATCCCCGGACGGTTCCCTTCCGGTCAGGTTCCGGGTGTCGAAGGTGTCGTCCGGCAGCGGCGCCTGGATGTCCACCTCCATGCCGATGGCCGAGTAACGGGTGGAGGTGGTCTCGGGGCCCTTGGGCAGCAGGAAGGAGCGCCGCTCCTGGACCACCTGGTCCTTGTCGTCGATCCAGACGTCGACGGTGATGCTGGTGGCGCCCTGCCGGCGGTACGCGTCGAGCAGGGAGGCCCGCTGCTCCGCCGAGAGGTCGCTGCTGGCGCCCACCATGTCCGTCACCGAGGCCGACGCCCGGTAGTGGACGGTGTCCAGGTCGTCGTCCAGCCGCTCGGACCCGACCTGCTGCAGCCGGCCCACGGCGGCCAGCGCCGTCAGGTCGGACGCCGGGCTGAGCTGCTCGCTCCAGGTCGAGTACAGGGCTGCCCCGGCGCCGTCCCCGCCGGAGGTCCTGGGGTCGAACCGCATCCAGTGGCGGCCGCCCATCCAGGCGCTCTGCTCCGGGTCCGCCACCAGGTAGACGACCCCGTCCAGGGTGCGGACCTGCATCTGCGCGGCACCGTGCCGCATCACCAGCGCCATCGCCGGCTTGCTCCCCCACGACAGCTCCCCGGAGCCGCTGCTCGCTCCGTCCACCGGGTCCTGGCGCTGCAGCGCCACCTTGGCCGCCCCGGCGTCCGCCATCACCTTGGCCGCGGCCTGGAACGCCTGCTTGGGGGTGCGCTTCCGGTGCCCGCCGCAGGCGGTGGTACCGCCGAGGAGCGTCGCGACGACGACCACGGCGGCGGCGGTGCGTATGGAGCGCATGGTGAGTCCTTGGTCCGTCCCGGGATCAGGGGGCAGCTCTCGGACTCTAGCCCAGGCCGCACATGCGGCGGGCCCGCACCCCTGGAGACCAGGGGTGCGGGCCCGCCGAGGAATCCTCGGGCGTCAGACCGCCGCGGGGTCCTCCTCGACGAGGAGGTTGCGGGTGCGGTTCGGGTCGACCGGGACACCGGGGCCCATGGTGGTCGACACGGTGGTCTTCTTGATGTAGCGGCCCTTGGCGGCGGACGGCTTGGCCCGCAGCACCTCCTCGAGGGCGGCCGCGTAGTTCTCGACGAGCTGCTCGTCGGAGAAGGACGACTTCCCGATGATGAAGTGCAGGTTCGAGTGCTTGTCGACGCGGAACTCGATCTTGCCGCCCTTGATCTCGGTCACGGCCTTGGCCACGTCCGGGGTCACGGTGCCGGTCTTGGGGTTCGGCATCAGGCCACGGGGGCCGAGCACACGGCCCAGACGGCCGACCTTGCCCATGAGGTCCGGGGTGGCGACGACGGCGTCGAAGTCCAGACGGCCCTTGGACACCTCGTCGATCAGCTCGTCGGCGCCGACGATGTCGGCACCCGCAGCCTCCGCGGCCGCCGCACGCTCACCGGTCGCGAAGACCAGGACCCGAGCGGTCTTGCCGGTGCCGTGCGGCAGGTTCACGGTGCTGCGGACCATCTGGTCGGCCTTGCGCGGGTCGACACCCAGGCGCATGGCGATCTCGACGGTCGAGTCGAACTTGGTGGTGGAGGTCGCCTTGGCCAGGCGGATGGCCTCCAGGGGGGCGTAGAGACGCTCGCGGTCGACCTTGGCGGCCGCGGCGTCCAGAGCCTTGCTGCGCTTCACTGCTGCTCCTGAAAGTGATCTGTGGAGTCGTGGTGGCTACGGGCCGCGCTAGGCCCTACCACTTGGGGTGGCTCGCTCACCGGGAACGGGCCCCGAGAGGCGGTCTCAGCCCTCGACGGTGATGCCCATCGACCGGGCGGTGCCGGCGATGATCTTCTCGGCCGCGTCCAGGTCGTTCGCGTTGAGGTCGGGCATCTTGGTGGTGGCGATCTCACGGACCTGGTCGCGGGTGATCTTGGCGACCTTGGTCTTGTGCGGCTCGCCGGAGCCCTTCTCCACGCCCGCGGCCTTCAGGATGAGGCGAGCGGCCGGCGGAGTCTTGGTGACGAAGGTGAAGGTGCGGTCCTCGTAGACCGTGATCTCCACCGGCACCACCATGCCGCGCTGCGACTCGGTGGCGGCGTTGTACGCCTTGCAGAACTCCATGATGTTGACGCCGTGCTGGCCCAGGGCGGGGCCGACCGGCGGTGCGGGGTTGGCCGCACCAGCGTTGATCTGGAGCTTGATGAGCCCCGTGACCTTCTTCTTCTTGGGAGGCATGTCTCTCCGGGTCCTTCTGAGAGGTGTTTCCCGACAGGCGTGACCCGGCGCAACGGAGCGCCGGGGCACTGTCAGGGCCTTGAGTGGCAGCGCACGCGGGGTACGGGACGGCGTCCCGGGTCACGCGCACACATCGGACCAGGCTAACGCGAACGGTCGCCTGGTCCAAAAACGGGCAGGTCAGTTCTTCTGGATCTGGTCGAAGGAGAGCTCCACCGGGGTCTCCCGGCCGAAGATCTCCACCAGGCCCTTGACCTTCTTGGAGTCGGGGTTGATCTCGTTGATCGTCGCCTGGAGGGTGGCGAAGGGGCCGTCGGTGACGGTGACCGAGTCGCCCACCTCGAAGTCCAGCACCTGGACCTCGACCGGGCGGGACGGCGACGGCTTTCCGGCCTCCTTGGCCGCGGCGCGCTCCACGTCGGGGGCGAGCATCTTGACGACCTCGTCCAGCGTCAGCGGGTACGGGTCGTAGGCGTTGCCCACGAAGCCGGTGACGCCGGGGGTGTTGCGGACCACGCCCCAGGACTCGTTGGTGAGGTCCATCCGCACCAGGACGTAGCCCGGGAGCTTGTTCTGGCGGATGGTCTTGCGGTCGCCGTTCTTGATCTGGACGACCTCTTCCTGGGGCACCTCGGCCTGGTAGATGTAGTCCTCGACGTTCAGCGAGACGGCGCGCTGCTCCAGGTTGGCCTTGACGCGGTTCTCGTAGCCCGCGTAGGTGTGGATCACGTACCACTCGCCGGGGGCCAGCCGCAGTTCCTCGCGGAACTTGGCGACGGGGTCGACGTCCTCGGCCTCTTCCGCCTCCTCGGCACCGCTCTCCGAGGCCTCCTCGGCCTCGGTCTCGGCGTCGCCGGTGACGTGCAGGGCGGCCTCCTCGGCCGGGGCGCCGGCCTCGGCCTCGGCAGCCTCGACCTCGTCCTCGTCCGCATCGGCCGCGTCGATGATCTGCTCCGCGGTGTCGCCCTCGGCCTCAGCCGAGCCGGCCGCGTCGCGCTCCACGGCGTCGTCCGCCTCGCGGACGGTCTCGTCGGCGTCGTACAGGGGGGACTCAGACACGGTGGCTGCTTCTTCCTGGAGATGAGAGATGGAACGGTTCCGCGCCGTTGCCTTCTCCTGTCCAGTCCTCGAATCAGATCGATGAATCAGATCGATGCGAACAGCGTCCGTGTACGGCTCGGAAACTCAACAGTACCGAGTCAACGGTAGCGGGATTGTCCGATCGATGCCGATGACGCGGTCGCGGCGGCTCAGCCGAAGATCCAGAACGTGAGCTTGGCGAAGCTCCAGTCGAGGCCCGACACGACCGCCATGATGACCACCACGAAGACGATGACGACGGTGGTGTACGTCATGAGGTCGTTACGGGTCGGCCAGACGACCTTGCGCAGCTCGGCGATGATCTGGCGGTAGAAGAGCGCGAGCCGGGCGAAGAGGCCCTTCTTGTCCTTCTTCGCGGCGCGCTTGCGGTCGCGGCGCGAGGGAAGCTCGCTGTGCTCTTCCTCGGGACGGCCGCGCTCAGGCGTTGCGGTGGAGCCCGTGGTCTCCGTCACTCGTCCTCACCTGAATCCGGTCGCAGTGCTGTCGGAGCCCTCTCCGCATCAAGCCCGCACGCTCGTTGGAGCGGGCGGGCTCGGCGCGGATCAAGCAGCAGGGCCAGAGGGACTCGAACCCCCAACCGCTGGTTTTGGAGACCAGTGCTCTACCAATTGAGCTATAGCCCTTCGGTGCCTTGCGGCGCCGAGATGTCACCCAACCTACCGCATCCGAACCGCAGCGTGCTGTATGCGATGCGAATGACGCAGGTGACGGGTTGCCATCGAGCGTTGAGTGTACGGGTTCCGGGTCTCCGCGTCGAACCTGTACCCGACGGACCGTTTCAGCGGACGCGCGCGTCCGCCCACCCGGCGTCCCCGGTCCGCCGCAGTCACCCACACGTGTACGCGCCCGTGCACGCATGCTGGAACCGCCGTGCCCCGGCAGGGGGCGTTCTGCGACCATGCAGGCATGAGCGCTGCTTCCTCCCACCCAGCTCCCCAGCCCGACCCCGCCGTGCGGCCCGCCGACCGCCGGGTGTCGGCCCGCATCGGCGCCATCGCGGAGTCCGCGACCCTGGCGGTGGACGCCAAGGCCAAGGCCCTCAAGGCGGCCGGCCGCCCGGTGATCGGCTTCGGCGCGGGCGAGCCCGACTTCCCGACGCCTGACTACATCGTCGAGGCCGCGGTGCAGGCCTGCCGCGAGCCGCGGTTCCACCGCTACACCCCGGCGGGCGGCCTTCCCGAGCTCAAGAAGGCCATCGCGGAGAAGACGCTCCGCGACTCCGGCTGGCAGGTGGACCCGGCGCAGGTGCTGGTGACCAACGGCGGCAAGCAGGCGATCTACGAGGCGTTCGCCGCGATCCTGGACCCGGGCGACGAGGTGATCGTCCCCGCGCCGTACTGGACCACCTACCCCGAGTCGATCCAGCTGGCCGGCGGCGTCCCGGTGGAGGTCGTGGCCGACGAGACCACGGGCTACAAGGTCTCGGTGGAGCAGCTGGAGGCGGCCCGCACCGAGCAGACCAAGGTCCTGCTCTTCGTCTCCCCCTCCAACCCCACCGGCGCCGTGTACACCCGTGACGAGGCCGAGGCCATCGGCCGCTGGGCGGTCGAGCACGGGCTGTGGGTGCTCACCGACGAGATCTACGAGCACCTGGTGTACGGCGACGCGCAGTTCCACTCGCTGCCGGTGCTGGTGCCCGAGCTGGCCGACAAGTGCATCGTGGTCAACGGTGTCGCCAAGACCTACGCCATGACCGGCTGGCGGGTCGGGTGGCTGATCGGCCCCCAGGACGTGGTCAAGGCCGCCGCCAACCTGCAGTCGCACGCCACCTCCAACGTCAGCAACGTCGCCCAGGTGGCGGCGCTGACCGCGGTCAGCG
>NZ_LIQR01000296.1 GCF_001418575.1 Peterkaempfera griseoplana | reverse complement strand
CTATTCGTCGGCGGCGTCAGATGTGTATACGAGACCCGCCCCGTCCCCGTACGCGTGCGCGTCGCGGTCATGGGAGGCAAGGGCCCGGGACCGCCGCATCTGCCGGCCGCCACCGAGTCCCGGTCCGCGCTCGCGGACCGGGGGCCTGCGGTGTCACCCGCTGTGCGAGGGGAGAGGACGATATGTGTCAGCAACGGGGAATGGTGCCGCTGTGGAATGCGGCGTTCCCGTCGACGTAGCCACCATAGACATAGTCCACGTACCACTCGTCGTCACCGCTGGTGCCGTCGATCCCGCCGGACCCGTACCACTCCTCGTTGACCTTGTACCAGACGTCACCGTTGTCGAGGTACTGGCCGACGGTCCAGCAGTGCACCACGACCGCGTCGTAGTTCTTCTTGAAGAGGTCCGGTGCGCGAAGGTCCTTCCCTCCCGTGACGTTCGGCTGGATGTAGAGCCCGACGCCGTGGTCCGTCGTCAGCCAGACCAGAGTGTCAGCCGCCGCCGACGAGCTGCCGGCCGACAGCCCCACCCCACCCGCCGCCAGCGCCGCCGCGCTCACCAGCATGGCGACCCGGCGCCCGATCCCGAACTTCATGTCCGCTCCCTCGTGGATTGACGACCAGAACTCTCCGGCGCGCAGGCAGAGCCGATTCCGCAGTGCCGAAACCGCAGTGCCGAAATCGCTCCGCATCACTGCCCGTCAGCCGGATGCGACGAGTCTCACAGGCGCTGCCGCGGTGCCCGCGCCGTCCTTCCGAAACGACAGGGAAGCGTCAGGTCAACGTCAGACCAGCCGTGCGTTCGCCCCCGATCCGCGTCGGGTCAGCGGCAGACCGGACGGCCCTGGACATGGTGCGTGAAGATCAGGTCCGCATGTTCGGCGGTGACGGTGTGCGCACGGTCGACCGTCACCGTGACCCGTCCCACGCTCTGCAGGGGGACCTCGAAGACGTAGAGCGCCCGTCCGGTGTCGAGGGCACGGGGCAGCCGATGCATCCGCAGGGGCGTTCCATTGCACGTCACCGACACGATCGTCTCGTGGTCGGCGCCGATGACGTGGTACTCGGCCTCTCCGTCCAGGGTGAGGACGGGTACCAGCGCGGGACGGGTGGCGACGGGGGGAACCCCGGCAGCCGGCAGGCAGCTCTGTACATGGAAGCCCGACCCCGCATAGGCGGCGCAGAGGCGCCGGTCACCGGTCCTCCAGACGAACACTGCGCTGCGCTGCGCGACGGCCGCGGTGGTCATCCCCGCCGGACCCGGCAGATCCTTCGCGGACAGCGTCCCCAGGAGCTGGGTCCGCGCGGTCTCGGCCACGTCCTCCCGGGTCGTCGCCGAGGGACGTGGCGAGGCGGAGCCGGACGCCGTGACCCGGGGTGGTGTCCTCGCCCCGGATGACCGGCCGTCATCGGTGCAGGCGGCCGCGGAGAGCAGCACCGTGCCGGCCAACGAGCATGCGAACAGTCTCTTCACGGTGCCGTCCCCCTGTGGTTCAGCCAGTGCCTTCCTGTGGTGCCGACGCCGGACGGTGTTCCGGAGGTTGCAGATCAGGTTGCAAATCAGGCCCGGAAGGCAGGCCCCGCCGCGCGTCGAGCGGGTGAGCAGCCCGGGCAGGAGAACGTCCCCCGGTCACAGCGCACCCCGGATCAGGACGGAGACCCTGACGGGCGCCGGCCCAGCGCAGCGGTGACGGCCGCGAGCCAGCGGTCGACGGGGCCCAGGGTGACCAGGCCGCTGCCCGCGCCCGCCAGTTGACCCGCGGCGGGCAGCAACCGGGTGCGGGCCTGCGCCAGCGCGGCCTGGTCGCCGACCTCCAGGGCGACCGCGGCCTGCAGACAGGACAGCGCCTCGTACAGCAGGTCCGCCGGCGGCTCCGGCAGGGCATGCAGCGCTGCGCGGACGTCGGCGCGGCGGCCGCTGCGGAGCAGGGAGAAGAGCTCGCCCCAGGGACGGTACGGGCCCCAGTCGTCCGCCGGATCCATCCGCTGGGCGGCGCGGAGCGCGGACGGGGTGCCCTCGGTGAGGCGCAGGGACAGCAGCGCCAGGGGGAGCAGGCCCTGCTCGACCCCGGGCATACCGGATCCCTCCAGCCGTGCGGCGGCGGCCCGGTAGGCGGCCTCGGCCTGCGCCGTTCTCCCGGCTGCCGCCTGCTTCAGCGCCCGGTACCAGTCGGTGAAGACGCCCGCCAGCGGTAGCTCATGACGTTCTGCCAGCCGGTCCGCCGCGGCGGCGTGTTCGTCGGCGGCCGCGAAGTCGGCGAGCGCGCTGCGGGCCTGTACCCGGACGAGGTGCCCGAGCACCTCGAACGTCACCAGTCCGTGCCGGGCGGCCACCGCGACGAGTTCCGCCCCGATGGCGTCACGCTGCGGTGCCAGGCCCGCCCGGGTGCACGACTGCATGAACACTCCGTTGAGGGCGAACACCAGCAGCGCCGGGTCGTCCAGTCGGCGGGCGATCTCCTCCGCCTCGCGTGCCGCCCGCGGTCCGCGCGGGGAGCGGGAGCCGCGCATCTCCAGCGCGATCGTGGCCAGCAGGCGGCACCGTGCCGCGTCGTGCGACGGGCGGGCCGGCAGGGTGGCCAGGGTGCGTTCCGCTGCGGCCACGATCCGCCGGGCCTGCTGTGCGTCGTCGCTCCGGGTCCAGACGGCGGGCACGTCGTAGGCACCGATCACCCGGGCGGTCAGGTCGGGGTCGCCGAACTCCTCCGCCGCGGTGATCGCCGCGAGGCGGTGCTCCCGGGCCGCCTCGAGGCCGCCGCCCCCGGTCACCGCGAGGTTCCGCAGCAGGCCGACCGTGGATTCCAGCCGGGCCCGGGCCCCGGCGGCGACCGTACGGTCGTATGCCGACGCGGCCTGCTCCCACACCCGGGCCGTCGTGGACACCGGGCCGGGTGGCGTGTCGAGGAGCGGGCTGTGGGCGAGGATGTCCGCCTCCAGGCGGCGCAACTGCGGGCCGGGGTCCAGCCCCAGCTGGTCGGCCAGGGTCGTCCGGGCCCGCCGCAGTACCGCGAGGGCGTCGCCCTGGCGGCCGGTGCGGTACAGCGCGAGTGCCAGCAGCCGCCATGCGTCCTCGCGCCAGGGGTGTTCGACCAGGTGGGCGTCCAGGTCCGGCACCGCCTCGGAGGCCAGCCCGAGGTCCAGCCGGGCCTGCGCCCGGCGCTCCACCGCCAGCAGCCGCAGCTCGGCCAGTCGGGAGCACTCGCCGCGGGCCCACTCCTCCTGGGCGAACTCGGCGTACGCAGGTCCCCGCCACCAGCCCAGAGCCTCCCGCAGCCGCTCCACCACCTGGGCGGGTGGCAGCTGCGCGACGTCACTCACGGCGGTCTCGAACCGCCAGGCGTCGACGGTGTCGGGCTCCGCGCGCAGCGCATAGCCGGGGCCCTCCGTGACCAGCAGCCGGGCAGGGGTCCTCGGGGGCCGGTGCGGTTCCAGGGCGCGGCGCAGATCGGCGACGAAGGTCTGCACGGCGCCGGCCGCACCTCGCGGCGGCTCGACCCACAGGTCCGCCACCAGGCGGGGAAGGGGGACCACCCGACGACGGGCGGTGATCAGCCGGGCGAGCACCGCCCGGTGCCGCGGTCCCTTCAGCGCCAGGAGGTCGCCGCCGCCGTCCCAGGCCACCACCGGTCCGAGCACGCCGAACGTGACCTGCTCCATCTCCTCGCACCTCCCGGCTCTCCCGCCGCCCCACGATAGGCGCTGATCAGCTGCTGATCGGCGGGCGGCAGGCTCGGGGACGTCCGCCACCCGGCGTGCACCCCCCGGTCCGGGGCCCCGAACGGCGGGTCCCGAGTCCCGAGCCCCGAGTCAAGGAGAACGGCTCCCCATGGCACCCACCATCCCCGGCTTCGACTACCAGCGCGTACCCGTCGCCGACGGCGTCGCCCTCAATGCGGCCGTCGCAGGCAGCGGCAGCCCGATCGTGCTGCTGCACGGCTTTCCGCAGACCCATCTGATGTGGCGGCACGTGGCCGCCGACCTCGCGGCCGACCACACCGTCATCTGCCCCGATCTGCGCGGCTACGGCGACAGCGACAAACCCGCCGAGGCGGCCGACGGCACCGCGTACGCCAAGCGGACCATGGCCGCCGACGTCGTGGCCCTGGCCCGTGCCCTCGGCCATGACCGCTTCGCTCTGGCGGGCCACGACCGTGGCGCCCTGGTGGCCTTCCGCGCCGGCCTCGACCACCCCGGGACGATCACCCATCTGGCCTGCCTGGACGTGCTGCCCACCCTGGACATGTGGCAGGTGATGCACGGGACGACCGCCGCCGTCGGCTTCCACCTCTACCTCATGGCCCAGCCCCCTGGGCTGCCCGAGCAGATGATCGCGGCGAGCCCGGACGCCTTCTTCGGCCACTTCCTCGACGTCTGGGCCCGGAACCCCCAGGCCGTCCCCGCCGATGTCCGGGCCGCCTACCTGGACGCCTGCCGAGCGGCGGTGCCCTCGATCGTGGCCGACTACCGGGCCTCCGCCACCGTCGACGTGGAGCACGACCGGGCCGACCGGGACGCGGGCAACCGGCTGCGCATGCCGGTCACCGTCCTCCAGCAGGACTGGGGTGCCGTCCTCGGCTACGACGCGTCCGCGCTGTGGCGCGCCTGGGCCCCCGGTCTGCGGCACAGTGCCGTCGACTGCGGTCACTTCATGGCCGAGGAGGATCCCGGCGCCGTCATCGAGGCCCTGCGGGACCTGCTCGCCCGCTGACCTCTCCCCGGCCCCGCCGGTCACCCGGCGGGCCCTGCGACCCCGTCTGTGTCGGCCCTCCGCGCGCCCCGGCCGACGGGCCGGGCCCCGGGGGCCGGAACGGAGAGATCGGGCACGGACGTGGCGATGAGTTTCTCCGGCCCGGAGAGTCCTATCGACGATGTCCACGTCCAGAGGAGGAGCAAGTGACCCAGCTGCTGAAGGTCCAGAACTTCAACGTCTCCAGCGACGGAATCGGCGCGGGTGAGAGCCAGAGCCTGGAGCGGCCGTTCGGCGAGGTCGATCCGGGGATGCTGTTCTCCTGGGCCGGTGCCACGGCCAGCTGGCCCGGGCGTACCGAGGCCGGGGGCAGCCGGGGCCTCGACGACTACCTCACGAGGGACTTCTGGCACAACATCGGCGCCGAGATCATGGGCCGCAACAAGTTCGGGCCCCAGCGTGGGCCCTGGCGCGACCACGAGTGGCGCGGCTGGTGGGGGGAGGAGCCCCCGTTCCACACCCCGGTGTTCGTCATGACCCACCACGAGCGCCCCTCGTTCACGCTCTCCGACACCACGTTCCACTTCGTGGAGGGGAAGCCGGCGGAGATCCTGGAACGGGCGCGGGAGGCCGCCCAGGGCAAGGACGTCCGCCTCGGCGGCGGGGTCGGCACCATCCGGCAGTTCCTGGACGCGGACCTCGTCGACACCATGCATGTGGCGGTCTCCCCGGTGGAACTCGGGTCCGGACTGCGGCTCTGGGAGTCACCCGACGAGCTGCGCGACCGGTTCCACCTCGATGTGGTGCCCAGCCCCAGCGGGGTGACGCACCACCTGTTCTGGCGGAAGTGACGCCGGGGCCGGTGACGCGGGGCCGACCCCAGGGCCCACCAGGAGGCGCGCAGCCGGTCGCGCAGCGGCGGGGCGGCCGCCGAGCGGGACGGCGGCGCACAGCCGCGACCATCGCAGACCTCGGCCCCCTTCCGGGTGCAGGGCAGGCCGGGGAACCCCCGCCTGCCCTGCCGAGGGGGTTCCGGTCACGGCAGGGCGGCGTCGTGGGTGCCGGTGGGCAGCAGCCGTACTGCCAGCAGGGCCACGTCGTCGGCCGCCTCGGCGGCCAGGGCGGCGACGAGCCCGTCGCACATCACGTCGACGGGTTCGCGGGCGAAGGCGGCGGCATGCCGGCGCAGCCGGGTCAGACCCTGGTCGAGGGACTCGCCCCGGCGTTCGATCAGGCCGTCGGTGTAGAGCAGCACCGTGCAGCCGGTCGGCAGCGGAGTCGCGGCGCTGGAGCGTGGGGACTGCGGGTCGACTCCGAGGAGGAGGCCGTGGGCCTCCTCCAGGTAGCGGGTGTCCCCGCCGGGGGTGATCAGCAGGGGCGGCAGATGCCCGGCGCTGGCCCAGTGCAGGTCCCAGGGGCCTCCCGGGGGACCTTTGAGCAGGGCGTAGACACAGGTCGCGGTGGCCTGTGCGTCAGTCGTGGCGGCCTGCGCGTCAAGGGTGACGTGGGCGAGGTCCAGGCGGTGCAGGATGACGCCGGGTGGCTCCTGTCGGTCGCAGGCGATGCCGCGGAGCATGTTGCGCAGCTGGCTCATGGTGACGGCGGCCCGCAGGTCGTGGCCGCTGACGTCACCGATGATCAGTGTGGTGTCGCTGTTGGGGAGGGTGAAGGAGTCGTACCAGTCGCCGCCGACCTCCGCGGAGGCGCGGGACGGCTGGTAGCGGGCGGAGATCTGCAGGTGCTCCTTGCGCGGGAGGTCGGGGAGCAGCGAGCGCTGGAGGCGCTCGGCGATGTGCGAGGTCTCGCTGTGCAGCCGGGCGTTGTCCACGGCCAGCGCGATCCGGTGGGTCAGGTCCTCCACCAGGGTCAGATCCATCGGGCCCAGTGGCTCGCGGTCGCCGCAGCGGGCGACGGTCAGCGCCCCCAGGGTCTGCCTGCGCACCCGCAGCGGTGCCACCACCAGGCTGTGTCCGCCCAGCCGCGCGTACAGCTCCAGGTCCCGCGCATGCAGCGGATCCCTGGCCTCCTCGGGCGGTGGCATGTCGGACGGGTGCACCAGGAGCGGCCCCGCGCCGGCGAGCACCCGGGACAGCGGACCGGTGGGCGAGGACGGCGGTGGCGGCAGCGGACCTGCCAGCCCGCCCCGGGGCAGTACGGAGGGCTGCCGGTGGGTGACGCACACACGGTAGGGCCGGCCGGTCTCCTCCATGAGGTCCACCGCGCACCAGTCCGCGAGTTGCGGGACCAGGATGCGGCACACCCGTCGCAGGCCCTCCCGCGCGTCCAGCGTGCCGGACAGCGCCATGGTCACCTCGGTCAGCAGCGTCAGCCGTTCCAGCCCGCGCTGCAGTACCGCATCCACCTCGAACGGGTCCACCCCTTGATGACTGCCCCCCGGGGGGCCGGTCACGACCCCCGGGCGCCCACGACCACCCGGACGCGGAACCGGAGCGGGTGCACGCAGCGCGGGAACCACTGTCTTGCTCCCCCCTCCGCACCGGGGACGGTGTCCCCGGTGTCCCCAGGGCAGAGTGTGCACACCGCTCCGGGTGGCATCCCCCGGCCCAGCCGGCCGCCGCTGCGTGCGGCCACCCGGCCGGGGCCGCCGAGAGCGCGCTCAGCCGCCTGCCCCGGCGGTCATGGGACTGGGGCGCAGATGATGGGTGGCGTCAGGCAGCCGGATCTCCAGGCGGTCCATGGTCACACGCGTCTCGAAGGCGGGCTGCCGGGCGGTGGCGGGTCCGCGGACGTTGGCGCCGTCGGAGAGCCGGAAGACGCTGCCGTGCCAGGGACACTCCACACAGCCGTCGGCGATCCTCCCCTCGGACAGCGGACCGGACAGATGGCTGCAGCGGTCGGCCAGTACATGGGCCGTCCCGCCGTCCCGCACCACCAGCACCGGGATCTCGTCCACCACCCTGCGTACGGCACGGCCTTCGGGGAACTCGCCGAGCCGCCCCAGGACGTGCCACCCCGGCTCCACCAGGTGGGCGACGTCCTCGGCGTGGTTGGCCCCGACGGCCTGCCGGTACGCCAGATGGCCGCCCAGGATCCCGCCGCCGGTCGCCATGGCCAGCCCGGCGAAGCCCAGGGCCCGGCCGGTCAGCCCGCGGCCGCGGCGGCGCGCGGTGAGGGAACCGGTGTAGAGCGCCACGGCCGCGGCATTGGCGGCCGCGTGCACCAGCCCCACCCGTTGCTGCTGCCGGTGCTGCTCCGCCCAGTCCACCCAGCCCGCCGCAGCCGCGGGCAGCGCACCGGCGAGCCCCAGCGCCACCAGGCGCCGGGCCGCCCGGCTCTCTCCGGGCATCAGATCCAGTACGGCGGCGGACGTCCAGGCACCGATGGGAAGCTGGACCAGCGCCGGATGCAGCGGATGGCCCAGCCACAGCCCGCGCAGCAGGTCGCGGCCGCGGCCCAGGGGGAGGGCGCGCACCAGACGTTGCAGCGGTTCGACCGCCGCATCCAGGACGCTCTGCCGTTCCAGACCGTCGACGGCGCCCAGCAGGCGCTCGGTCGGGACGGGGTGATGGCCGTCGGCCGACGCCAGGGTGGCCGGGTTCTTGGCGGTGGTCTCTCCGTGTCGCATGGCAGGGCGGGTTTCCACGCGGCCCTGAAGCAAACCCGCCGGCTCGGGCCGACATGGCACAGGTATGGGCCGGCCGGCCCATATGCGCGCCGGGACCGGCGCCCCAAGGCACCGGCCCCGGGGGGCTAGCTCGGGGAGATCCGGCCCCGCCAGCCGCCCGTCTCGTTGCCGCGGGCCTCGATGAAGCCCTTGAACCGGCTCAGGTCGCCCTTCACCCTGCGGTCGACGATCCCCAGCATGTCCCCGGCCTTCTCGGTGATGCCCCCGGGTTCGAAGTCGATGACCAGGTTCACCCGGGTGTGGTTCTCGTCGAGCTTCTGGAAGGTGACGACACCCATCTGCTGGACCTCACCGCCGACGGTGCGCCAGGCGACGCGCTCGTCGGGCAACTGGTCCACGATCTCGGTCTCGAACTCGCGTGACATCCCGGCGGCGTTGGTGCGCCAGTGGTTGTGACGCTCGTCGATCTGGGTCACCTCCTCGACGCCCTCCATGAAGCTCGGGAAGTCCTCGAACTGCGTCCACTGGTTGTAGACGCTGTGCAGCGGGACGTCGACGTCGATCGACTTCTGAATCTTACTCAAAAGGCACCTCCTGAATGTGGTCCAGCGGAATCCGCCTACGGCCGAATCCGGCGGTACGGTCTGTTGTCACCAGGGGGCCGTCTGCTCGGCGCGACCGCGCCGTCTCGGCGAGAATCTTTCCCCGGTGCGCGCCCAGGCGCCTTGCCAGGCCTTCCGGGCTCAAACCTGCGCCGTCGGGAATCCGTCTCCGTAACGCAGCGCGTCATTGCGTCGGGTAGTGCGGAAGCTACCAGTAGTGACGCCGGCCGCCGACCGCGTGTCCCATCGCCCCGAGGATCCACAGGATCGCCCCGATGACGAGAAGAATGATCCCGATGGTCCACAGGATGGAGATTCCGAAAATGAATCCGATGATGAGAAGGATGATGCCCAGGGCAATCATGACTGATCTCCGATTGCGTGAGAGAAACCCTCGTCGTGCTCCTGCCCTGTCCCCCGGGGGATACACGGCGTCTGCGGTGTATTCCGCGTCGCCGCCCCGTGACGCCCGGCCGGGACGGCAGGCCGGGGTGGCCCCGCCCTGCCGTCCCATGGAGCGCGCTCCGCTCCGGCGCGGTGCCCCCGTGCACCGTGCGGCTGCCCGGCGGGCGGGGCGCAGCACTCGCACGTAGGGTGAGGTCCGTTGCGGCCCGGACGCCGGCAGGGACCGTGAACCGCACCCGGCGCGCACACCCGGGGGAGGGGGACCTTCCTCGACGGCCGGCCGTCGCGGGCCTTTCCCTTGGCACGCCCGGCGGTCGTTCGCGCCCGGCGGTCGTTCGCGCCCGTCCGGAGCCGGCGCCCGGTCCGGGGGCGCGCGGCACGCGTCCCGGGGCAGGGATCCGTACGGCACGGGACCGGGCGCGGCCATCGCCCCGGGAACCCCGCCGGCTGAAGGGAGGACACCATGGACACCACCACGCGCAGCACAGGCACCGCACTGCTCGGCATCTATCTCAACGACCATCTCGCCGGGGCCAGCGGCGGAGTCGAACTGGCCCGCAGACTGGCCCGGCAGCACCGCGACGCACCGTCGGGGGCGGCGCTGCGCCGCCTCGCCACCGAGGTCGCGGAGGACCGGTCGGTGCTCCTGGAACTGCTGCGGACGCTCAATCTGCCGGTGCGACGGTACAAGATCATGCTCGGCTGGGCCGGTGAGAAGGTCGCCAGGCTGAAGCTCAACGGACGGGTCGCGCGCCGCTCCCCGCTCAGCACCTACCTGGAACTGGAGGCGATGGCGCTGGGCATCCAGGGCAAGCTGCTGGCCTGGCGCGCGCTGCGCACCTGGGCGGAGGGCGATCTGCGGATCGCCTCCCACCGGCTCGAGGCCCTGGAGCAGCGGGGACAGGGGCAGTGGCAGCTCCTGGAGGATCTGCGGAGGCAGGCAGCGGCGCGGGTCTTCCCCTCGGCCGCGGGGTGACGTCCGGCCGCTGCGGCGGCCGCCGGTCCGCAGGGCCGGGCAGGCGCGGGCCGCACCGCTGCCGGGGCGGTGCTCGCCTCGCGGAGCCGTTGGAGCCGTCGGAGCCGTTGTGCCGCGTGCCGCGTGCCCGTGGCCGCGCGCGACGGCAGGATGTGGGGCGCGGCGACCGGCCGGTGGCGGCCGCCCCTGGAGCGCCCCACGGCGGCGCGGCCGCCTCAGCGCAGCGCCGCGAACGCCGCGCAGAGCGCGGCCACCCCGACGGTCAGCCAGGCGACATAGTCCCCGACCAGCCCGGAGTGCAGCCGGCGCAGGGGTGTGACGGCCGATGCGACCACCCGGCTGAAGCCCGCCGGGGCGCGCAGCCGGACCGCGGCGGCCGCCAGGAGGCAGGCCAGTGCCGCGGACAGGAGCCCGAGCGCGATGCCGCTGCCGGTCCATGTGTGCTCGGCCGCGCCCCGCAGCGCGGGCTCTGCCGTGCCGGTGACGGCGGCGAGGTACCCCTGACGGTCGGTGAAGCGCTCACCGCCGCGGCCGAGCGCCACGGCCAGGCCCGGTGCGGTGCCCACCAGCAGGCTGAGCAGCAGGAGCAGCGCCGAGACCGTGGGCATGGTCGCCGGCAGGGCCCGCCGGGGGGAGCGGATCTCCGGCTCCTCGCCCTCGCCGGTGGTCTCCGGTTCGTGGGGGCGGGGCTGCGGCCGGGGTCCGGCGCCCAGGAAGACGCGCGCCGCGGCCCGCAGGACCGCGGCCCCGGTGACGGCCGACACCAGGACGAAGACGGCCGGCAGCCACGGCTGCCAGGTGCCGGCGGCCTCCTCGGCGACGGCCTTGCCCAGCCCCGTCCCGAACGGTGGCAGCCCGGCGAGGGCCAGGCCGCCCACGGCGTAGAGCACGCCGACCAGCCGCAGACCGCGCGCCCTGCCGTGCAGTCCGTACTCGTCGACGGACCCGTAGCGGTCCAGCAGGACGCCGGTCAGGCCGAAGAGGGCGGCCTTGGCGCAGCCGTGTCCTGCCACATACAGGGCCGTGCCCGTCACCCCTGCGGGGGTGAGCAGCGCGACACCGGTCACGAACAGCCCGACGTGGCTGATGGTGGAGAACGCCAGCAGACGCTTGAGGTGGCGCTGGTGCCAGCACATCACCGCCCCCACCAGGGCGGTGATGACGCCGAGCGCGGTGAACACCGTACGGAAGGCGTGCGGCGGGACGCCGCCCGGTCCGGCGAAGACCGTCCAGTACACCCGCGCGGTGCCGTAGACACCGAGCTCCACCATCACCCCGGACATCAGCATGCACACCGGGGTCGGCGCGACGGCGTGCGCGTCGGGCAGCCAGAAGTGGAAGGGGACCACGGCAGCCTTCACCAGCAGCGCGGTGGAGATCAGTACGAAGGCGACGGTGACCGGCACTCCGCCGTGTCCGGTGGCGAGACTCCGGCCCGCCAGGGCGAGGTTGAGCTGGCCGGTCCGGGCGTAGAGCATGGCGATGCCGAGCAGGGAGCAGTACGCCGCCAGGGAGTTGACGATCGCGAAGGTGAGCGCGCCGTGCAGGGGCCGTCTGTCCTCGACGTGGTGACCGGTCAGGGCGTAGGCGGCCGTGCCCATGAGTTCGAAGAACACAAAGGCGTTGAAGAGATCGCCGGTGAGGGCGAAGCCGGTCATACCGGCCTCGAAGAGCAGGATGAGGGCGGGGAAGACCCCGGCGTGCTGCCCTGACGGTTCGTCGAAGTAGCGCCAGGAGTAGACGATCACGGCGAGGACCAGGACGGCGGCGAGCAGCGCCAGACCGGCTCCGACCGGGTCGGCCACCAGCACGATGCCGATGTCCGCGGGCCATCCGCCCAGATGGGCGGTGGCGCGGCCGGTGCCGCCGGCGCCGAGCAGCAGGACGAGGCAGCAGACCGTGGCGCCGGCGGTGGCCGTGGCCAGTACGTCGCAGCCGACGCGGGGCAGCCGGCGGCCGATGACGGCGAGCAGGGCCGCACCGAGCAGCGGAACGGCCACCGCCAGCGGCAGCAGCGCCGACGCCTGCACGGACCTCAGCCCTTCAGCCCGGTGAGGGCCTGCGGGTCGACGGTGCCGTGCCGTTTGCGCAGCTGCAGGGTGAGGGCCAGCAGCAGTGCCGTGACGGTCGCCCCCACCACGACATCGGTCAGGGCCAGCGCCTGGACGACCGGGTCGACCACGGGACGGCTGCCCGGGGCGGTGTCGCTGAAGACCGGTGCGGTGCCGCCGCGGCGGTACCCGGCGCCCAGCAGCATCACATAGGTGGAGGACTGGGCGACGGCCAGGCAGCCCACCGTATGGACCAGGTTGCGGCTGGTCACCATGCCGTACAGGGCCACCAGCAGCATCCAGCCGGCTGCCAGGAAGGGAAGGAAGCCGTTCATGTCGGGTGCTCCTCCGGCTGGGGTGCCTGCGCGGACGGGTGGACCTCCAGGGCCTGGTCGAGGAAGTGGGCGACGAGCACGATCACGCCCGAGGCGACCTCGAACCCCACCGCGGCGTTGAGCAGCGGCACCAGGCCGCCGGAGACCAGCTGGTTGAAGGTGCCCAGCGGCAGGAAGTTCTGCAGGAAGGCCCCGCCCGACACCAGTCCCGCCAGGCCCATCACGGTGAACGAGGCGGCGGAGATCCCGTCGGCCACGTCGAAGGCGGCCGAGGGGCGGACCTTCTCCAGCACCCGGTAGTCGGCGGCGATGTAGGCGAGATGGAGGGCGGTGGCCAGGACCACGCCGCCCTGGAAGCCGCCGCCGGGGCTCAGTTGGCCGTGGGCGACGATGTAGACGCCGACCACCAGGGCCAGCGGAAGCAGCAGCACACCGAACAGCCTGGTGGTGGGCAGCACCCGCTCCGTGCGGGCACGGCTCAGGGACTCGTCCCGGGCCGGCCGGAGCAGCAGCGCGGTGCCGAGGACCGCGCCGAAGAGGATCGACTCCTCGCCCAGGGTGTCGAAGGCGCGCAGGTCGAAGTTGACCGACGACACGACGTTGGCCGTGCGGTGGGCCAGCGCCGCGGTGACCGCCCGCGCGCCGTACGGGTGGCGCGCCGTTCCGAACGGCGGCAGCCTGCGGCACGCGGCGACGAAGAAGCCGCCCACCACCGCTGCCGCGACGGTGAAGAGCCACACCCGCAGGCGCGCCGTCACCCCCCGCTCCCGGTGCCCCCGTCGGGCGTGCCGGTGTCCTCAGCGCTGCCGGGGGCGGTGTCCTCGCCGGCCTCCTCGGTGCTCCGGCGGAGCTTGCGGGTGGTGAGCAGAATCAGCAGCGGAGTGAGCGCCGTGCCCACCGCGAGCTGGGACAGGGCCACGTCGGGCGCCTGGAGGAGGGTGAACAGCAGGGCGAGTCCCAGCCCCAGCGCCGACAGCACCACGGCCTGACGCACCGGTTCCCGGCACAGCACCGCGCCGGTCGAGGCGGCCACGACGAACACCAGGGCGACGGCGATCAGTACATCGGTCACCTGCGGTCCCGCCCTTCCGCCTCCAGGGTCGCCTTGCCCACGGCCATCGTCCCGACCGTGCCGCCGACCGCCAGCAGTGCGCCGATGAGGAGCGTCTTCAGCGCGGCACGGCCCACTCCCTGGTCTACGGCCACCGCCAGCGCGATGAGCGGCACCCCCAGTCCGGCGGCGGGTGCCAGCGCGTGCAGGCGCTGGAACCTGTCGGGCAGCAGCGCCAGCGACACCGCGGACAGCAGGACGAGACCGGTGCCCGCCCAGAGGAGTACCAGGACGACGATGTGCTCAGGCATTTCCGTGTCCTCTCCTGCGGGTGGGCCGAGGCGGCGGCTCTGCGGCGTCGCCGCCGGTGCCGTCCGTCCCCGAGGGCCCACGCTCGGAGCCGGAGCCGGAGCCCGGGTCGGCGTCGGCGACGAAGCGGGCGAAGACCAGGGTCCCGGCCGGGGCGAGCACGGCCGTGAGCAGGGCGGCGTCCTGATAGGCGGGACGGGCGAACCCCTGCGGCAGCAGGAGGAAGACCGCAGCCGCCACGGTGCCCAGCAGCGACACCGCCGCCAGCCGCTGTACGGCGCTCCCGTGCAGCGCCTCCCACAGACACAGCGGGGCGGCGGCCGCCAGCAGCACCAGCGCGGCGGACAGCCAGGCGTTCACCGTGCCTCGTCCCCGGTCAGCACCCGCACCGCGGAGTTCTCCATGACGGCCGGGGTGTGCAGCAGAACGTCGGACCGGCCGGCGACGTCCAGTACACAGGTGTCCGCCGACGCCGCCAGGACCACCCCGGCCCAGGCCGGATCGGTGCCCTCCGGCAGACGCACCGACCGGAAGGCACCCCGCCGGTGACGCCGGGCCAGCGTTCGCAGAAGCACCCAGACCCCCGACGCCATGCTCCAGGGAAGGACGGCCGCCGCCCGGCCCGCGCGGTGGGTACCGCCCGGCACCACCACTCCGGCGGCCCGTCGTACGGTCCGGGCCGCCACCGCTCCGCAGACGGCCGCCGCCACCGCCACCACCAGTTCGGCGGGGGTCACCGTGCTGACCGCCACCACCGTCACCGCCGTGAGCACACCCAGCCATCCGCCCAGTTCCACCACGGCTGCCCCGCGCATGTCGCACGCACGCTCCCTTCCACCCGCAGTTCTTCGAGCGCCTGCCTCTCCCCAGGTCGAAGGGGACGCCTGACGCGCCCATTGTCAGCGGCCACCGGATCTGTGCGGATCCACGCCGCCTCCGACGCGCCGGACGTCCGCCCGGACGCGCCCACCGCCGGTCCTGAGCCACCACGCGGACACCGCCCGGTGCCGGACCGCCGACCCGGAGCGCACCCTTCGGTTCGCTCACCGTGCGCACCTGCCCCGCCGTGACCGGGCCATGCCGCCGTGCCGCCGACGCCCCCCGCCCGGCCTGCGCCCGCCG
>NZ_LIQR01000295.1 GCF_001418575.1 Peterkaempfera griseoplana | reverse complement strand
GGTCCCACCCAGGCAGACCGCCAGGTCCCGCTTACGCAGACAAGGAACGGCTCTCACCCATGGCGTCCACCCCGACGGAGGCGGTCATCCCGCGAATCGCCGACAGCGGTACCGGAAAGACCTTTCTCGGCCAGCCACGCGGCCTGGCGACCCTGTTCATGACCGAACTGTGGGAGCGTTTCAGCTTCTACGGCATGCGGGCCCTGCTGGTGCTCTACCTGGTGGCGCCGACCGCCAAGGGCGGCCTCGGCTTCAACCTGGCCACCGCCACGGCGATCTACAGCGTCTACAACGCCATGGTCTACCTGCTCGCCCTGCCGGGCGGCTGGGCCGCCGACCGCCTGTGGGGCGCCCGCCGTACGGTGGCCATCGCCGGTGCCGTGATCATGGTCGGCCACTTCCTGCTGGCCGTGCCGGCCACCGTGTCGTTCTTCGTGGGCCTGGTGCTGATCGCCGCCGGCTCCGGACTGCTGAAGTCCAACATCTCCACCATGGTGGGCCACCTCTACGAGGGCCCGGACGACCGGCGCCGCGACGGCGGCTTCACCATCTTCTACATGGGCATCAACATCGGTGCCTTCGTCGCGCCGCTGACCATCGGCACCGTCGGTGAACAGGTCAACTGGCACCTGGGCTTCGCCCTCGCCGGTGTGGGCATGGCCCTCGGCCTGCTGCAGTACCTGCTGGGCAGCCGCCACCTGAGCAGGCGCAGCGACGCCGTCCCGGCGCCGCTGACCGCCCCCGAGCGCCGCTCCCTGCTGCGCAAGGCCGGATTCTGGTCGCTGCTCGCGGTCGTCTTCTACGGGGTCGTGGTGGTCTCCGGCCACTTCACCATCAACTGGGCCATGTGGCCGCTGATCGTCGCCGGGCTGGCCTTCCCCGCGTACTACCTCCTGCGCATCAAGCGGGACCGGGACCTGGACGCGGACGAGCAGTCCCGGATGACCGGCTACGTCTGGTTCTTCGTGGCCGCCGCCATCTTCTGGATGATCTACGACCAGTCCGGCTCCACGCTGAACATCTTCGCCGAGCAGAACACCTCCTCGACGCTCTTCGGCCTCGGCTTCCCGGCCAGCTGGTTCCAGTCGCTCAACCCGCTGATGATCATGGCCCTGGCCCCGGTCTTCGCCTGGCTGTGGGTGGCCCTGGCCCGGCGCGCCAAGGAGCCGTCCACCACGGTCAAGTTCGCCTACGGGCTGCTGCTGATCGGCGCGTCGTTCCTGGTGATGATGCTGGCCCAGGCGGCCGCCTCGGACGGCACCAAGGTGAGCCCGCTGTGGCTCACGGCGGTCTATCTGATCCAGACCGTGGGTGAGCTCTGCCTCTCCCCCGTGGGCCTGTCGGTCACCACCAAGCTGGCACCGCAGAAGTACGCCAGCCAGATGATGGGCGTCTGGTTCCTGGCGGTCACCGCGGGCGACTGCGTCACCGCGCTGGTGCAGCTGGCCGGCGCGAACATCGACAGCCAGTCCTACTTCGCCTTCCAGGGCGCGCTGGCGCTGCTCGCCGGCGTCGCCGTGGTGATGTACCGGCGCACCGTGGTGGGGCTGATGGGCAACGTGCGCTGACGCACGGCGCAGCACGGCGGCCGGGGCCGGTACGGAACATCCGTACCGGCCCCGGCCGTACGACTGCCGTCAGGAGCGCACCCAGGGCGCGTCCAGCTCCACCCAGACCGTCTTGCCGTGCCCCTCCGAGCCGTCCGCACCGTCCGACGGGCGCCCCACGACGCCCCAGTCACGGCTGAGCCGGCCCACGATGTGCAGTCCGTGGCCGCCCGGTTTGCCCCGCTCATGCGGTTTGCGGGGTTCGGGGTGCACCGGATTGGCGTCGGCCACCTCGATCCGCAAAGCGTCCTCGGTGCAGTGCAGCAGCAGCTCCTGGGGGCCGCCCGCATGCAGGCACGCATTGGTCACCAGCTCGGAGACCACCAGCAGCACGTCCTCGGAGACCGCCAGCGACTCGTCGTCCTCGGCCGGCAGCCAGTTCCAGTCCCGCAGGGCCCCCCGGGTGAAGTCGCGGCTGCGCGCCACCACACCTCGCGTCCCCACCAGGGCCAGCCGGCGCACCTGCCCGCCCGGTGGCAGGGACACCCGCGAGCCGTGCTCCCTGGGGGTGCTTGGATCCTCCGGCACCCTAGGCCGGATGGTGCTCATGCCACCCCTCCGTTCACACGCGTCCCACGCCGTGGCGCCACTCGCACGGACGGCGCCGTCACCGCCGCACTCCCGTGCCCGACCCGCCCCGGCCGGACTCTGCTGGCACTCCTGCCCGCACATTGCCGACGGATGCACATCTACTGCTCCGCCAACGCCTCGTCGACGGAGTCGTGCAACCGGAAGACCGCGTCCGCCCCTGTGATCTCGAACACACGCGCCACGGCCGGCCGCATGGCCGCCAGGTGGACCGCGCCACCCAGCTCCTGCGCCCGCAGCCGCGCCGCCAGCAGCACATTGAGCCCGGTCGAGTCGCAGAACATCAACCGGGAGCAGTCGACCACGATCCGGCCCGTCCCGTCGTCGAGACTGCGCTCCAGTGGCGCCCTCAACAGGTCTGCGGTGTCATGGTCCAGCTCGCCTGACGGCGCCACCACCGCACTGCCGCCGACCGTCCGCACCGCGACGGTCAGCCGCGGTTCCGTCGCCCCTGCGACGGCCCTCGATGTGAGGCCCAGGATGTCTCCTCCCGAGCCCTCCGAGCCGGGCACACCGGCTGATCCACGGTCCATCAATGACCTCCCGGCGCCATCATCCCCCATCTGCCAGGGCGATGAACTCGGCTTGCATCCTCCCAGAGAGTAGGGGTAGGCAGGAACAAGAGGTGTCCGTACACGGAGGTGGCATGGCAGCCGGCCATGCGCATCCCACCCGAGGGAGGAGCAGCACCCATGGCAGCCCAGCTCGACGTCACGCGGCCCGTCAACGCGTCGTCGGAGACGGCACGAACCGCTGTCCTGGCACGGCTGGAGGCGACCGCAGAGGTCCCGGAAGCGCCGGGCCGCCGGCCCGCCGCACTGGACGACCTGCCGGAGATCCCGCCCGCGGACAAGGTCGGCCCGCTGGACGCCCGTGCCCTGTCCAAGGTCCTCTTCCGCAGGCTGGAGACCCTGGAGGAGGGCACCCATGAGCACGCCTACGTGCGGAACACCCTCATCGAGCTCAACCTGGCCCTGGTGAAGTTCGCCGCCTCCCGGTTCCGCTCCCGCAGCGAGCCGATGGAGGACATCGTCCAGGTCGGCACGATCGGCCTGATCAAGGCGATCGACCGCTTCGAGATGGACCGCGGGGTGGAGTTCCCCACCTTCGCGATGCCCACCATCATCGGCGAGATCAAGCGGTTCTTCCGCGACACCAGCTGGGCCGTCCGGGTCCCCCGCCGCCTGCAGGAGCTGCGGCTCGACCTGGCCAAGGCCACCGACGAGCTCGCCCAGCAGCTGGACCGCGCCCCGACCGTCGCCGAGCTCGCCCACAAGCTGGGCATCCCCGAGGACGAGGTCATCGAGGGCATGGCGGTCAGCAACGCCTACACCGCCAGCTCGCTCGACGCCCAGCCCGAGGAGGACGAGACCGAGGGCGCGCTGGCCGACCGCATCGGCTACGAGGACCACGGCATGGAGGGCATCGAGTACCGCGAGTCCCTCAAGCCGCTGATCGCCGAGCTGCCCGAGCGGGACCGGAAGATCCTCTCGCTGCGCTTCGTCGGCAACATGACCCAGTCCGAGATCGGCGCCGAGCTGGGGATCTCCCAGATGCACGTCTCACGGCTGCTCTCGCGGACCCTCACCCGGCTGCGGGCGGGACTCCTCGTGGACGAGTGACCCCCGGGCCGGCACGGACCGGCCACCCGGCGCGGTGGCGCCGGGAGACCCGGGTGTCCGCGTCTCCCGGCGCCACCGCGCCGCGTCTGCCGGGCGTCAGCCCTGGAGGACGCCGCCGCGCCAGACTGCGGAGACCAGCGGCACCCCGGGGCGGTAGGCGAGATGGATGTGGGACGGGGCGTCCAGCAGCACCAGATCGGCCCGGGCGCCGGGAGTGAGACCGCCCACATCGGTGCGGCGCAGTGCGCGGGCACCGCCCGCGGTGGCCGCGTACACGGCCTCGTCCGGGCTCATGCCCATCTCCCGGACCGCCACCGCGATGCAGAACGGCATCGAGCTGGTGAAGCTGGAACCCGGGTTGCAGTCCGTGGACAGGGCCACGGTCGCGCCCGCGTCCAGCAGCCGGCGGGCGTCGGGATAGCGGGCGCGGGTGGAGAACTCGGCGCCGGGCAGCAGCGTGGCGACGGTGTCCGAGGCGGCCAGCGCCGCCACGTCGGCGTCGTCGAGATGGGTGCAGTGGTCGGCGGAGGCTGCCCCCAGCTCGACCGCGAGCTGCACTCCCGGGCCGTGGCCCAGCTGGTTGGCGTGCACCCTGGGGACCAGACCGCGCCGGACGCCCGCCGTGAGCACCGCGCGGGCCTGGTCGCCGTCGAAGGCGCCCCGCTCGCAGAAGACGTCCACCCAGCGGGCGTACGGGGCACAGGCGTCCAGCATGGGGCCGGTGACCAGGTCCACATAGGCGGCCGGGTCGTCCGCGTACTCGGGGGCCACCACATGGGCCCCGAGATAGGTGGTCTCCGGGGTGTGGCGGGCGGCGATCCGCAGGGCGCGGGCCTCGTCCTCCACGGTGAGGCCGTAGCCGGACTTGCACTCCACGGTGGTGGTGCCCTGCCGCAGCGCCTCGCGGACCAGCCGGGCGACGCCCGCGTCCAGGTCCGCGTCGGAGGCGGCGCGGGTGGCGGCGACGGTGGTGCGGATGCCTCCCGCGCTGTAGGGCCGGCCCGACATCCGGGCGTTGAACTCGGCGGTGCGGTCCCCGGCGAAGACCAGATGCGCATGGGAGTCCACAAATCCGGGGAGTGCGGCGCGGCCGTCCGCGTCGTACACGGTGTCGGCGGCCGGAGCCCGGCCGGCGGGTCCGACCCAGGCGATCCGGTCGCC
Source organism: Peterkaempfera griseoplana (assembly GCF_001418575.1). Taxonomy (GTDB): domain Bacteria; phylum Actinomycetota; class Actinomycetes; order Streptomycetales; family Streptomycetaceae; genus Peterkaempfera; species Peterkaempfera griseoplana. The sequence goes on along the minus strand of NZ_LIQR01000295.1, from coordinate 14,517 downwards.
CTCCAGGACGACGGCGGCGTCCGTGAGCAACCCCAGCGGGCCGGTGCCGTGCGCCGGGTCGTTGGTGACCAGGCTGCCGATGCCGGTGATCAGGGTGGTGTCCATGGGGCTCCCTCTCAGTCGCGCAGTGCGGCCACGGAGTCCCGCAGCGCCGCGGGCACGTCGGGGACCAGCTGGTGGACGCCGTCGCGGACGACGGGGCGGCCGGCCACCACCACGTCCCGCACATCGGCGGCGGTGGCGGCGAAGACGGCGGTCTCGGCGCCGAAGCGGGGCTCCGGGCCCGCGGTGCGCACGGAGTCCATCGCGACCGCGGTGAAGTCGGCCAGGGCTCCGGGCTCGATCCGGCCGGCCCGTTCCCAGCCGAGGGAGGCATGGCCGTCCTCGGAGGCCGCGCGCAGCAGCGCCGCCGCGGTCCAGTGGCCCCGGCGGTGGGTGCTCAGCCGCTCGTCCAGCTCCAGCGCCCGCGCCTCCTCGAAGGGGTCGATGACGGCGTGGCTGTCGCTGCCCAGGGTGATCCGGCTGCCCGCGGAGGCCAGCCGGCGGGCGGGGCCGATGCCGTCGGCGAGGTCCCGCTCGGTGGTGGGGCACATGCAGACGGCGGTACCGGAGCCGCCCAGCAGCCCGATGTCCTCACGGCCGAGGTGGGTGGCGTGCACGGCGCTGGTCCGGGGGCCGAGGACGCCGTGGTCGGCGAGCAGCCGGGTGGGGGTGACGCCGTGGGCGTCACGGCAGGCCTCGTTCTCCGCGGTCTGCTCGGAGAGATGGACGTGCAGCGGGCTGCGGCGCTCCTCGGCCCAGCGGGCGACCGTGTCCAGCTGGTCCGCGGGGACGGCCCGCACCGAGTGGACGGCGGCGCCGATCCGGGCGTGCGGACGGTCCTTCAGCAGGGCGGCGCGGGCGCCCCAGGCGTCGGCGTCGCCGTCGCTGAACCGCCGCTGGCGCGGCTCGGGTGCGGCGCCGAACCCGGCGGAGAGATAGCAGGTGTCCAGCAGGGTGATCCGGATGCCGGCCCGGGCCGCGGCCTCGATCAGCGCCTCGCCCATGGCGTTGGGGTCGGCGTAGGGGGTGCCGTCGGGGTTGTGGTGGACGTAGTGGAACTCGCCCACGCAGGTGATGCCCGCGAGGGCCATCTCCGCGTAGACGGCGGTGGCCAGCGCGAGGTAGCGGTCCGGGTCCAGGGCGGCGGCGAACTGGTACATCAGGTCGCGCCAGGTCCAGAAGGTGCCCGAGCCCACCTGCACGGTGGAGCGCAGCGCCCGGTGGAAGGCGTGCGAGTGGGCGTTGGCCATGCCCGGCAGCAGCAGTCCGCCCAGCCGGACGGCGCCGTCGGGGCAGGGCCCGGAGTCGGGGGTGACGGCGCTGATCCTGCCGTCACCCCCGACCGTGACCAGCACCTGGTGCTCCACCGCGGGTGCGGTGCCGCCGGGCCGCTGGAGCCAGGCGTACTCGGCCCAGTAGGCGGTCGTCACCGGCATGCCAGCTCCTCCAGGACGTCGGTCAGGGCGGCGGCCCCGGCGAGGCAGTCGGACTCCTCGGCGGCCTCGTGCGGGGAGTGCGAGACGCCGGTGGGGTTCCGCACGAACAGCATGGCGGTGGGCACGGCGGCGGCGAGGATGCCCGCGTCATGGCCCGCGCCGGTGGGCAGCGCGGGCACCTCGCGGCCGGTGGCCGCGGTGATCGCCGCGGCGAGGCGGTCGCGCAGTGCGGCGTCGAAGTCGACGACCGGGGTGACCGACTCCCGGGTGAGCCGGACCCGTACCCCGTCGCGGTCGCCCTGTTCCTCGGCGGCGCGGCGGACGGCCTGGACGGTGGCGTCCAGCGCGGCCTGGTCGGGGGCGCGGGAGTCCAGCCAGCCGCGCACCAGGGAGGCGATGGCGTTGGTGCCGTTGGGCTCCACGGCGACCCGGCCGAAGGTGGCCAGCGATCCGGTGGCGGCGGCCTGTTCGCGGGCGGCGAGCACGGCGGCGGCGTACGTCAGCATGGGGTCGCGGCGGTCGTCGAGGCGGGTGGTGCCGGCGTGGTTGGCCTCGCCGTGGAAGTCGAACCGCCAGCGGCCGTGCGGCCAGATCGCGGAGGCGACGCCCACCTCGTGCTCGCCCAGCGCCCGGCCCTGCTCGATGTGGAGCTCCACGAACGCCCCGATGCCGGCGAGCCGCTCGGTGTCATGGCCGATGGCCTCCGGGTCGCGGCCCGCGCGTTCCATGGCGTCGCCGAGCCGCACCCCGTCCGCGTCGGTCAGCGCGCGGGCCTGATCGGGCGTCAGCATGCCTGTGGTGAGGCGTGATCCGACGCAGGCGACGCCGAAGCGGGCGCCCTCCTCGTCGCCGAAGTTGACCACGGCCAGCGGCCTGCGGGGCCGCGCCCCGCGCTCCCGCAGGGCGTCCACCGCGGCGAACGCGGAGACCACCCCCAGCGGGCCGTCATAGGCGCCGCCGTCGGGCACGGAGTCCAGGTGGGAGCCGGTGACCACGGCGTCGCCGGCCTCCGGGTCGCCCCACCACGCCCACTGGTTGCCATTGCGGTCCGTCTCGCAGGCCAGTCCGCGGGCGCGGGCCTGCTCCTCGAACCAGGCCCGGCACTCGGCGTCGGCGCTGTTCCAGGCGTGGCGGCGGTAGCCGCCGGTGGCGCCGTGACGACCGACGGGCAGCAGTTCCCGCCACATCCGCCGGTAGGCGTCGCCGGCGGCGCCGAGCCGCTCCTCGGTGGAACGCACTCAGCCCTCCTCGCGCATCGGCACCCGGACACCGCGCTCGTCCGCGACCTCGGCGGCGCGGTCGTAACCGGCGTCGACATGGCGGATGACGCCCATGCCGGGGTCGTTGGTGAGGACGCGGCGGATCTTCTCGCCCGCCAGCGCGGTGCCGTCGGCGACGGTGACCTGGCCGGCGTGGATGGAGCGGCCGATGCCGACGCCGCCGCCGTGGTGGATGGAGACCCAGGAGGCGCCGGAGGCGACATTGACCATGGCGTTGAGCAGCGGCCAGTCGGCGATGGCGTCGGAGCCGTCGAGCATCGCCTCGGTCTCCCGGTAGGGGGAGGCGACGGAGCCGCAGTCCAGGTGGTCGCGGCCGATGACGATCGGCGCGGAGAGTTCGCCGGAGGCGACCATGTCGTTGAACCGCTCGCCGGCCTTGTCGCGCTCGCCGTAGCCGAGCCAGCAGATGCGCGCGGGCAGCCCCTGGAAGTGCACCCGCTCCTGGGCCATCCGGATCCAGCGGGCCAGCGACTCGTTCTCCGGGAAGAGGTCGAGGACGGCCTGGTCGGTCCTGGCGATGTCCCTCGGGTCGCCGGACAGCGCCGCCCAGCGGAAGGGGCCCTTGCCCTCGCAGAACAGCGGCCTGATGTAGGCGGGGACGAAGCCGGGGAAGGCGAAAGCGCGGGAGTAGCCCGCCAGTTGGGCCTCGCCGCGGATGGAGTTGCCGTAGTCGAAGACCTCGGCGCCCTTGTCCTGGAAGCCGACCATGGCCTCCACATGGCGGGCCATGGACTCCCGGGCCCGCTGGGTGAACTCGGCGGGCTTGGCGGCCGCGTACTCGGCCATGTCGTCGAAGTCGACGCCGACCGGCAGGTACGACAGCGGGTCGTGGGCGCTGGTCTGGTCGGTGACGATGTCGACGGGGGCGTCCATCGCCAGCAGCTGCGGCACCAGGTCGGCGGCGTTGCCCAGCAGGCCGATGGAGAGCGGCTGCCGCTTGTCGCGGGCCTCGGTGGCCAGTTCCAGCGCGTGGGCCAGGCCGGTGGCCTCGACGTCCAGGTAGCGGTGCTCGATCCGGCGGGCGATCCGGCTGGGGTCGCAGTCGATGCAGATGGCCACGCCGCCGTTCATGGTGACGGCGAGCGGCTGGGCGCCGCCCATGCCGCCGAGGCCGGCGGTGAGGGTGATGGTGCCGGCCAGGGTGCCTGCGAACCGCTTGGCGGCGACGGCGGCGAAGGTCTCATAGGTGCCCTGGAGGATGCCCTGGGTACCGATGTAGATCCACGACCCGGCGGTCATCTGCCCGTACATGGTGAGGCCGAGCTGCTCCAGGCGCCGGAACTCCTCCCAGTTGGCCCAGTCGCCCACCAGGTTGGAGTTGGCGATCAGCACCCGGGGCGCCCACTCGTGGGTCTGCATCACGCCCACGGGGCGGCCGGACTGCACCAGCAGGGTCTCGTCCTGCCTGAGGGTCTGCAGGGTGCGGACGATGGCGTCGTAGGAGCGCCAGTCGCGGGCGGCCTTGCCGGTCCCGCCGTAGACGACCAGCTTCCCGGGGTGCTCGGCGACCTCGGGGTCGAGGTTGTTCATCAGCATCCGCAGGGCGGCCTCCTGCTGCCAGCCCTGTGTGCTGAGCCCGGTGCCCCGCGGCGCCCTGACCTCGCGCGGACCGCTCTGCTGCTGGGTCATGCGCCTCGACCTCCCTGTCGCTCCGCCCTCCGGCGGAATGGATAGATCCATTCACACTCTCTTCGAGTGAATGTATCCAATCATCATCCGGTCGGCCAGGGGCCCCGGCCCCTCGGGCCGAAAGCACCGGACGCCCGCCCGCCGGCCGGTGACCGGCGGCGGACGGGCGTCCGGCGGGGGGCGTCAGCGTCGGCGCGTCCCGATGTTCTGGATGTGGTTGCGGCCGTTGATGGACGGCCCCTCGACGGTGTTGTCGCTGTTCGGGGAGCCCACGACGTCATTGGGGCTGCCCGAGTCGTTGGCGTCCCCCCTGATGTCGACGTTCTGGCTGTTGGTGAGGTTTCCGCTGTTCACCGGGCCGTTGGCGCAGATGTACTGGTCCGGTTGGCAGAAGACGTCGGAGTCGAGGTCCATCGTGGGCCGGTTGCTCCAGCCCCACGACTGCCCCAGCGGCCAGGGCGACCAGGACGCCATGGCAGGCGCAGCCCCGGAAAGGATCAGGCCGCCGGCTCCGGCGATCATCACGGCACATCGCGCGACTCGTCTCATCGCGCCCTCCTGTTCTCGCGCCGCCCAGGAGCGAAGCAGGGCGGAATCGGCGAACGCATGCCTACCTCGGCAACGGCATCCGGAACGTCCCCGCCCCCGTCTTCACCCGAACGGCCAGCCCGGCGCCCGCGTCAGCGGTGCACCGCCCGGACCGTCTGGGCGGTGTTGTCGCTGCCCAGGCTGTCGCCGGAGACGGAGTTGGCCGCGTTGGAGGAGCCGTTGACGCTGGACAGGTTGCCGCTGTTGTTGGGGTTCCCGTGGTTGACGAAGTTCCCGCTGTTGAGGCTGTTGCCGCTGTGGATCGCCCCGTTGACGCACTCCACCGGCGCCTTGTACGTCACCCCCACCAGCGGACCGCACAGCACCCCCGAGGTCACCGAGGCCAGCGAGCCGAGGTCGGTGCCGACCACCGCGGACAGCAGGGACTGCCGCTCCCCGCCGACCTGCGCCGCGGCGCCGTGCGCCGCCGCGGCCAGCAGCCCGAGGACGCCTGCAGCGACGGCACCCGCCTGTGCGACTCGCCTCATGTCCCTCGCGCTCCCCACGGATTCTCGACCCTGACATACACGGTTATACGGGGAGGCTTCATCCCGAACCATGACCTACTCCTCCGCGCATCCCGAAATGGGCCGATCGGACCAGCGCCCGGCGCACTGCACCGGGAGGAACGCCGGGCACTGTCTTTCATGGGAATCCCATAGAGCTTGGCATGGAAGTCAGTGCATAACAGCAGCTCCGAGCCTTTCACAGAACTGACAGGGTGTCCGTGGTTGTTGGAATCAGACAGGAGCGAGCATGACTGCGGAAGTGATGGTGACCGGACTGGGGGCCACGACCCCGCTGGGCGGCGATGTGCCCTCCACCTGGGCCGCGATGCTGGCCGGTGAGTCCGGTGTCACCTCCCTCGACGACGCCTGGGCCCGGGAGCTGCCGGTGAGGATCGCCGCCCGGCTGCGGGTGGAACCCACCGCGGTGCTGGACCGGGTGCAGGCCCGCCGGATGGACCGCTGCGAACAGGTGGCGCTGGTGGCCGCACGCGAGGCCTGGGCCGACGCGGGCCGGCCCGCGGTCGACCCCGAGCGGCTGGCGGTGGTCGTCGGCACCGGCACCGGGGGCGCGCTCAGCATGCTCGGACAGGACGACATCCTGGAGGCCTCCGGCGTACGCAAGGTCTCCCCGCACACCGTGCCGATGCTGATGGCCAACGGCCCGGCGGCCTGGGTCTCCATCGAACTGGGCGCCAGGGGCGGCGCCCACGCCCCGGTCAGCGCCTGCGCGTCCGGCGCCGAGGCCATCGCGCTGGGAATGGACCTGATCAGGCTCGGCCGGGCCGACGTGGTGGTCGCCGGCGGCGCGGAGGCCTGCATCCATCCGCTGCCGCTGGCGGGGTTCGCCCAGGCCAGGGCCCACTCGACGCGCAACGACGCACCCGGGGAGGCCTCCCGGCCGTTCGACGCCGGGCGCGACGGCTTCGTCATCGGGGAGGGGGCGGTGCTGCTGGTGCTGGAACGGGCCGGGTTCGCCGCCGCCCGAGGAGCGCGGGCACACGCGGCGCTCGCCGGAGCCGGCGTGACCTCGGACGCCCACCACATCACCGCCGCCCACCAGGACGGCCAGGTCCGCGCCATGCGCCTGGCGCTGGCCGGTGCCGGACTGAGCCCCCTGGACATCGGGCACATCCATGCGCACGCCACCTCCACCCCGCTGGGCGACCTGGTGGAGGCCCGCTCCATCGCCGAGGCCGTGGGCACCCATCCGGCCGTCACCGCCACCAAGTCGATGACCGGTCACCTCTTCGGCGCCGCAGGGGCCGCGGGCGCCCTCGCCGCCCTGCTCGCCGTACGCGACGGCGTCGTCCCGCCCACCCGCAACCTGACCGACCCCGACCCGGCGATCGCCCTCGACGTGGTCGCCGGAGGCGCCCGCACCGTACGACCCCGGGCCGCCCTCACCAACTCCTTCGGCTTCGGCGGCCACAACGCCTCGCTGGTCTTCACCGCCGCACCCTGACCGGGGCGCCCGCCGGACCGGGGCACGGTCCGGCGGGCGCGGGCACGGCGGTCACGCCCCGCAGTACCCGGCCGGGGACTTGGGACCGCAGAACACGCCCTGGTCGCCGACCGAGACGGTGTCAGCGGCGGCGTCGTAGGTCAGGACGACGCTGCGGCCCTGCGGGTAGTCGGGGTTGCCCGAACCCCACATCACGGTGGCGGTACGGCCCTTGACCGCCTTGATGACGCCCTCCGCATGGCCGCCGAGCTGCATCACGTCGGTGACGGGGTCGACGGAGTCGCAGGGAGTGCCGCCCTTCGCCGGGGCGCCGGACGGACAGGTCCGGTAGGTGCGGTAGTCCAGCTCCAGCACGCCGTTCACCGCCACGGTCAGCCGCATCGCATGGGAGGTCCACAACCCGACGAACGGCGTGAGCTCGCCCGCCTGCCACCGCTGCACGGACCCGCCGCCGGACCCGGACGCCGGGGGCGAGGCGGCGGCGGACCCGGTGGCATCCGGTGAGGCGGCGGACCCGGTGGGTCGAGGCGACGACGTCGAGCCGGGCGAGGGGACCGTACGGCCGCCCGGGGTCTGCGACGTACGGGGCGCTCCCCCGGCCCCGGCCCGGCCACCGGGGTCGCGGTGCTGCAGCACCCACACGCCCGCGCCGCTGGCCGTCGCCACCGTGACGAAGACACCGGCCAGCGCCAGGGCCGTCCGCCGGCGGGAGCCCCTGCCCGGCCCGGCCGCCGGGGTGCCGCCCGGGCGCGCCGGGGGTGTCCCCCCACCGGCCGGTACGGGCGGGGCGACGGTGGCGGTGGCGGTCGGGGTCCGGTCCAGCGCGGCGAGCCGGTCCGCGCGGTCCGACACGTCGGCCGCGACCGGCGCGGGCAGCCAGGCGGCACCGGCCGTCGCCGCGCCGCCCCGGGTGAACCGGGCCAGCACCTCGGCGGGGTCCGGACGCGCCTGCGGATCCTTGGCCAGCAGCCCGTCCAGCAGCTGCCGCAGCTCCTCCGGGACGCCGCCATTCGCCCCGCCCATCCCCGGTGCCACGCCGATCGGCCCACCGGGCCCGGCAGCGGGAGGATATCCGCCCGGCGGCGCACCTCCCGTCACCGGAATCCGGTTGCCCGGCGGCGCCCGCACGGCCAGCATCGACAGGCATGGAGCATCCCCCCGAAACCCTGACCCGGGGCGCCGTTCAGCTGCGCCGCTGGCGCGCCCGAGACGCCGCCGTGGTGGACCGGGTCGTCACCGAGTCCCTCGACCATCTGCTGCCCTGGATGCCCTGGGCCGACGGCCACACCGCGGAGAGCGCGGCCGCCTTCACCGCGGAGAGCGAGCGGCAGTGGGCAGCCGGTGAGGCCTACCAGTACGCCATCACCTGCGACGGCCGGGAGGTCGGCAGCTGCGGTCTGATGCGCCGGATCGGCCCCGGCGGACTGGAGATCGGTTACTGGCTGCATCCGGGGTGGACCGGACGGGGCCTGGCCACCTCCGCCGTCCGCGCCCTGACCGACGCCGCCTTCGCGCTGCCCGGCACCGAGCGGGTGGAGATCCACCATGACGCGGCCAACCTCGCCAGCGGGGCCGTCGCCCGGCGGGCCGGGTTCACCGAGGTGGAGCGCCGCCCGGACGAGGGCCCCCAGCCACCCGGCCAGTGCGGCACCGAGGTGGTCCAGCGGCTCGTCCGCTGACCCGCGTCCGGACCGGCAGGGCGCCGGGGTCGTCCGGCCGGTGGTTCAGCGCCGGGCGCCGCCCGCAGGCCGGACGACCGGCCGCACCCGTCCGGCGGCGGGACCGGTGCTGGACCACGGCCCGGTGGCGGACCGGCGGCCGAGCAGCCACCCGTCGTCGGTGGACGCCCAGAGCAGCACCTCCCGGCCGCGCTCCCACCGGGCCAGTCGCCGCACGGAGAGCAGCAGCCCGGCGCCGAGGCCGGCCACCGCCATCCCCGCGGCGGGGCCGACCGCGAGACCCGCCCCGGCGAGCAGCGCCAGTCCGCCGAGGATGCGAAGGCCGTTGTCGGCGCTGTGCCGGCGGCGGGTGAGCCGGGCGGGCTCCACCGTCACCGTGAAGGGCGCCCGCTGCGCGGTCGCGGCCCGGTCGCGCCACCAGGCCCGGCGGCGGACGGCTCCGTACACCGCCGCCGCCAGGAAGAGCCCGGCGCCGGCCAGGGCTGCGGGCAGCCTGGGGACGAGCGCGGGGAGCAGCGCCCCGGCGGCCGCGCCCAGCACCCCCGTCCACAGCAGCGACCTGGCGACGGCTCCCCGCACCACAGTGACCCTGGCCAGCGCATACGGCCCGCGCACAGCTGCCTCCCGCATCCCACTCGGCTGTCTCGGCCCCGACGGGAGGCTAGCCGGGCTCCCTGAGGGCTTTCTGGGAGTCAGCTGGGTGCCGAGGCCGGGCCGCGAGCGTCCCGGGCCGGTGCAACGGCGGGCCCTCACCGCGCTGATTCCGAGTCAGCGCTGCTTCCGGGGGAGAACGCACTCCCGCGGGAGGAGGATCAGTCCAGGAAGAGCCCTCGGGCGGCCGCGGTCTGCTCGAAGCACTCCAGGCGGCCCTCCGCGTCCGGCAGTTCGTCGCACATCGCCTGGAGCAGCACCCGGCCCAGCATCATCGGGGCGCACGCGGTGTCGAAGACCAGGCTGCTGCCGACCGCGGCCGGGATCAGCAGATCGGACATCCGGGAGACCGGGGCGAAGGCGCTGTCCGCGACGGTGACCACGCAGAGGCCGCAGTCCCGGGCCACCGCGAGGGCGTCCATCAGCTCCCGGGGGTAGCGGGGCAGGGCGAAGCACATCAGCGCGGAGGCCCCCGCGGCGGCGGCCTGCTCGATGCGGTCGGCCAGCATGGAGCCGCCCTCGTCCAGCAGCCGGACGTCCGGGTGGACCTTGCCCGCGAAGTACGCGAACCCGCGGGCCTGCGCGGCGGCGGCGCGCAGGCCGAGCACCGGCAGCGGACGGGAGGCGGCCAGCAGCCGGGCCGCCCTGACCACCGGTTCCGGGTCGGCGAGCAGCTCCGCGAGGCGGCGCAGGTTGTCGATCTCGGCCAGCACGGCACGCTGCTGCTCGTTGCGCAGCGCGTCGCCGGGCGACTCGGCGGGGCCGCCGGGGGCGGACTCGGAGAGACCCAGGTCGCGCAGCTGCTTGCGCAGGTCCGGGTAGCCGTCGTAGCCCAGCGCGACCGCGAAGCGGGTGACCGAGGGCTGGCTGACCCCGGCCAGCTCGGCGACCTCCACGCTGGAGAGGAAGGGCGAGTCGGCGGCGTGCTGCACCAGGGTGTGGGCGATACGGCGCTGGGTCGGGGTGAGCCGGTTGCCCTCGAAGAGCCGCAGCAGACGGGCGGAGGGGCCGAGCGCCTCGTCGGCGGTGGTCATGGATCTCCTTGTTGCGGGCCGTGATTCAGCCACTGCTGACTGTGCATGACGTCATTCAGCGGGGCAAGGCATTTGCGGCCTGTCTCAGCCGGCGGGACGGGGTCACCCGGAGTTGTCCCTGATCCGCCCCGGAACAGACCCCGAGGACGCTCGACGGCGCCGCGGGACGGGTCCACCCTGACGGGTATGGAGCCTCCCCGCACCGAGTTGCAGAAGGACCTTGACGCGGCCGTGCAGACCCGCAAGGAGTTGGGTGCCGAGTACGAGTCGGAGATCGTCGACTCGTTCCTGGCCAGGGTCGACGCCCGCCTGGACGAGCAGGTGGAGCGCCGGGTCGCGGACCGCCTCGCCGGGTACGGGCCGCCCGGCCGCCGGCCCGGACGGGACGGGCGGTTCTCGCCCCGGCTGGCCGTGGTCTCACTCGGCCTGGGCATCCCGCTCTCCGGCGTCGGCGGTTCCACCTCGGGGCCGGTGGGCCTGGCGGTGGTGTGGGCCGGGATCGTCGGGGTCAATCTCGCCGCCGCCGTCGGCGCGCGCCGGGAGGAACGACAGGAGCGGCGGCGCGGCGGCGGCTGGGAGTAGCCCGGCAGCGGGCTCCGCTCGCCGACGGCGCGGCCGGTCAGGCGGGTGTGCACCCGGCGCCGCACGGCACGGCCCTCCCCACGCGCCGCGCGGGCGCTGCCGGCCGCCCGACCGGCCCCGCCGAGGCGAGGACCGGTCGGGCCGCTTTCGGCACACCCCTGGGCCGGCGCACGGCTCAGGCCAGCGGTCCTGTGACGGCCTCGACCGCCGCGACCAGGCCGCCGCCCGCCACCAGGGCGGCTGCGGCGTCCAGGTCGGGGGCGAGGAAGCGGTCCGGGCCGACGCCGCCCACCCCGGCCGCCCGGGTCGCGGCCAGGGCCGCGGCGGTGGCGGGGGCCAGCGGGTCGGTGTCGCGGGAGGTGTAGGCGTCGCGGCGGATCTCCAGGGCGCGGGCGGCGGCGGTGAGCTCCACGGCGAGGATGCGGCCCAGGTTGTCGACGGCGGTGCGCAGCTTGCGGGCGGCGGACCAGCCCATGGAGACGTGGTCCTCCTGCATCGCCGAGGAGGGGATGGAGTCCACCGAGGCGGGTACGGCGAGCCGCTTGTTCTCGCTGACCAGGGCGGCCTGGGTGTACTGGGCGATCATCAGCCCGGAGTCGACGCCCGGGTCGTCGGCGAGGAACGGCGGCAGGCCGTGGGAGCGGTTCTTGTCCAGCAGCCGGTCGGTGCGGCGCTCGGAGATGGAGCCCAGGTCGGCGGCGGCGACGGCCAGGAAGTCCAGGACGTAGGCGACGGGGGCGCCGTGGAAGTTGCCGTTGGACTCCACCCGGCCGTCCGGCAGCACCACGGGGTTGTCGACGGCGGCGGCCAGTTCGCGGTCGGCGACCAGCTGCGCATGGGCCAGGGTGTCGCGGCCGGCGCCGGCGACCTGGGGGGCGCAGCGGATGGAGTAGGCGTCCTGGACCCGCGGGGCGTCGTCCTGGTGGTGGCCGGTGAGGCCGGAGCCGGCGAGCACCGCCAGCATGTTGGCGGCGGAGGCGGCCTGGCCGGGGTGCGGGCGGATGGCGTGCAGCTCGGGGGCGAGCACCTTCTCGGTGCCCAGCAGCGCCTCCAGGGACATGGCGGCGGTGATGTCGGCGGTGGTGAAGAGGCGGGCCAGGTCGGCGCAGGCCATCAGCAGCATGCCGAGCATGCCGTCGGTGCCGTTGATGAGGGCCAGGCCCTCCTTCTCGTGCAGCTCGACGGGGGTGATGCCGGCCTCGGCGAGCAGCTCTCCGGCCGGGCGCACGGTGCCGTCGGGTCCGGTGGCCTCGCCCTCGCCCATCAGCACCAGGGCGCAGTGGGAGAGCGGCGCCAGGTCGCCGGAGCAGCCCAGGGAGCCGTACTCGCGGACGACGGGGGTGATGCCGGCGTTGAGAACGGCGGCCATGGTCTCGGCGATCAGCGGGCGGACGCCGGTGCGGCCGGAGGCGAGGGTCTTCATCCGGAGCAGCATCAGGGCCCGGACCACCTCGCGCTCGACCGCGGGGCCCATCCCGGCGGCGTGCGAGCGGACCAGGGAGCGCTGCAGCTGGGCACGGAGCTCGGGGCTGATGTGGCGGACGGCGAGGGCGCCGAAGCCGGTGGAGACCCCGTAGACGGGGCGCGGCTCGGCGGCCAGCGCGTCGATGCGGGCGCGGGAGGCGGCCATCTCGTCGCGGGCGTCGGCGGTGAGCTCCACCCTGGCGCTGCCGCGGGCCACCGCGAGCACATCGGACGCGCTGAGATTAGCCTTGCCGACCGGTACCACCGAGCTGTGCATATCCATATGCACATTCTCATCAGGTGAATGGCACTATGACAACCCGGATGGAACTCCGCCACCGGGGAAGGGGCGCGGCATGGGACGGGTGACCGAGCGCCGACGGGTGGTGCGGCTGCGGGACGGCGCGAGCAGCGTACGGCCGGACTCACTGGCCGCCGAGGAGCCACTGGAGATCCGGCTGGGCGGAGAGCCCCTCACCGTGACCATGCGCACCCCCGGGCACGACTTCGACCTGGTGGCCGGGTTCCTGGTGTCCGAGGGCCTGGTGCACTCCGCCGAGCAGCTGGCCGCCCTGCGCTACTGCGCGGGCACCGACGCCGACGGCGCCAACACCTACAACGTGGTCGACGCCACGGTGCGCGGCGCCTCCGGACCGCCGGTCTCCCTGCACCGCAACCTGCTCACCTCCAGCGCCTGCGGCATCTGCGGGCGGGACACGGTGGACGCCGTCCGCACCCGCTCCCACTGGGACGTCGCCGCCGACCCCGTACGCCTGGACCCCGAGGTGCTCTACACGCTGCCCGACGTACTGCGGGCCGCCCAGAAGGCCTTCGACACCACCGGCGGCCTGCACGCCGCCGGACTGTTCACCGCGGACGGCGAACTGCTCTGCGCCCGCGAGGACGTGGGCCGCCACAACGCGGTGGACAAGACCGTGGGCTGGGCACTGCGCCAGGGGCTGCTGCCGCTGGCCGGGCATGTGCTGATGGTCAGCGGACGGGCCTCCTTCGAACTCACCCAGAAGGCCGCCATGGCGGGCGTCCCGGTCCTGGCCGCCGTCTCCGCCCCCTCCGGCCTGGCCGTCGACCTCGCCGCCGAACTCGGCCTCACCCTGGTCGGCTTCCTCCGCGGCCGCTCCGCCAACGTCTACTCCGGCGCCCGTCGTATCAAGGGCGCCCCGGAGGAGATGTGACGCACCGTCACTCCGGTGGCGAGGCAGGCCCCGCCACCGCCACCGCCACCAGCGCCCGCAGCACCGGCCCGACACCGGAGAGCGGCAGCGAGGACTCGTCGGCGAAGATCTCGATCAGCCAGCCGCCCGCCGGGTTGCTCGCCCCCGCCGCCACCATGCCCCGGTAGCCGCCGACCACCAGCATGGCCTCCTCCGCCGGGTCGTTGCCCGGGGCGCCGGTGCGCAGCACGAACGCATCACCCCGCACCGCCCGCTCGGAGAGCGGATAGGACCGCAGGTCGAAGACGGCGTCGGGCGCCTCGTTCAGCGCCCGCTGCGCCTCCGCGCCGGCGGTGCCCGGCCCCCGGGTCATCCGGTGCACCGCGTAGCGCACCGTACGCATCCCCTGGGAGCCCGGCGGAACGTACGACACCCACCAGGCGACGGCGTCCAGCATCCGCGAGGTGGTCTCGGCGACCACCACCAGCCTGCCGGTGGTGTCGGCCGGGTGCGCCACCCGGACCGGCCGCCCGTCGGTGGTGTGGCCCGCGTCCAGCTCGGCCAGCACCGCGGCCAGCAACTGCCCCGCGTCGGCGCTGTGCAGCGCGCCGCGGAACCGTCTGCGGTCGCCCCGGCGCCCGTTGCGGCCGTTGCGGGCGCGGTTGGCGGGGTCGGCCGCGTCGGCCAGCTGCACCACCGCGTCGGGCGCCCGCCCGCGGCCGGCCACGACCGGCCTCGGGGCGCGGGCCGCCTTGGCCCGGTACTGGGCGGCGTCCGCCAGCCGGAAGAGCCGGTCGGCCGTGGTCACCGGGCCGATCGGATCCCCCGTGGAGGCGATCCCGCAGGCCACCCCCTCGCCCTCGCCCAGCTCCAGGGCCCGTACACAGAGGTCCTCGGCGACCCGCACCACCTCGTCGGCGCTCTGCCCCTGCGCCAGCAGGCAGAACTCGTCCCCGCCGAGCCGGGCCGCGATGCTGCCCGGCAGCATC
>NZ_LIQR01000294.1 GCF_001418575.1 Peterkaempfera griseoplana | reverse complement strand
GCGGCAGCACCACCAGCGGCGGCACCACCACCGGCGGCACCACCACGGGTGGGACCACCACCGGCGGCACCACGGGCGGCACCACCGGCGGCTGCCGGGTCGCCTATGCGCCCTCCTCCTGGCCCGGCGGCTTCACCGCCAACGTGACCGTCACCAACACCGGCTCCTCGGCGATCAACGGCTGGAAGGTGGGCTTCACCCTGCCCAGCGGCCAGACCATCACCAACGCCTGGAACGCCACCGTCTCCCCCTCCAGCGGTGCGGTGACGGCCACCAACACGTCCTCCAACGGCCAGATCCCGGCCGGCGGCAACCAGACGTTCGGCTTCCAGGGCACCTACTCGGGCAGCTACTCCTCGCCCACCCAGTTCACCCTGAACGGCACCGCCTGCAGCAACGGCTGACGCAGCGCCCTTCAGCACCGGGCCCGGACCGCACTGCGCGGTCCGGGCCCGGTGTCTGTCGGTCCCTGCCGACGGGACCGACAGCGACCGACAAAGAGGCATCAACCTTTCCTAATGATCCGGCACAGTGGGGCCGAACGCGCCGGGAACCACATCCGACCGAAAGGCAGCCCCATGATCCTCGTCACCGCAGCCACCGCCCCGGTGGGCCGCTCCATCGTCGAGCAGCTGCTCTCGGCCGGACACCCGGTCCGGGCGCTCACCCGCGACGCGGAGCGGGCCGACCTGCCGGCGGGCGCGGAGGTCGTCACCGGCGACCTGGCCGACCCGGTCGCCATGCGCGACGCGCTGGAGGGGGTCACCGCGGTCTTCCTGCTGGCCGTGGTTCCGGGATTCGCCCCGGCGTTCCTGAGCGCGGCACGAGAGGCCGGGGTCCGCCGCATCGTCTTCCAGTCCTCCGGCGCCGTCGACGACTCGGCCGCGGCGCAGCCGAACGAGGTGGCCGCCTTCCACGCGGACCTGGAGCAGGCGATCAGGGAGTCCGGCATCGCCTGGACCTTCCTGCGGCTGGAGATGGCCTCGGCCAACGCCCTCCAGTGGGCGCTGGACGTACCGGGCCAGCTGCGCGCCGGAGACGTGGTGCGCGGACCGTACGCGGCGGCCGCCGGCTCGCCGGTCCACCCGGCGGACTTCGCGGCGGTGGCCGTCGCCGCCCTCACCTCTGACGCCCACGAGGGCCTGACCCTCAGCATGACCGGCTCCGAGTCGCTCACCCACGCCGAGCAGATCCGGCTCCTGGGCACGGCCCTGGGGCGCCCGCTGCGGTACGAGGAGATCACCCCGGAGGAGGCCGGGCGGGCGATGGGCCCCTACGCCCCGGCGGAAGCGCTGCTCGCCGACTGGGCGGCCCATGTCCACCGGCCGGCGCCGATCAGCGGCACCCTGGAGCGGATCACCGGCCGCCCCGCACGCACCTTCGCCCAGTGGGCCGCCGACCACGCCGCCGACTTCGCCGGCTGACCGGGCGGCCACCCCGGCACCAGGGGCCCGGGCTGCCGCACCCGGAGCCGCCGCGCGGGCCCCTGGTACACCATGAGACTCCGCTGTCCGGCACGGTGCCGGATCCCGTGCCGCGAAGGTCCGAGGAGAGAGATGCCCCTGCTCAGCCGTCGCGCCCTCAACCGCGCCACCCTGGCCCGGCAGCTGCTGCTGGACCGCTCGGACCTGTCGGTCACCGAGGCGCTGGAGCACCTGGTGGGCCTGCAGGCACAGACCCCGCACACCTGGTACGTCGGCCTGTGGACGCGGCTGGCGGGCTTCCGTCCCGAACACGCCGCGGACCTGCTGCTGGACAGGCGGCTGGTACGCACCGCCCTGATGCGCTCCACGATCCATCTGGTCACCGCGGCGGACTGCCTGGCGCTGCGCCCCGTGGTGCAGCCGGCCCTGGACCGCGATCTGTTCACCAACTTCCTGCACCGGCGCCCGATCGAGGGTCTGGACCTCGCGGAGCTGGTGGCGGCCGGACGTGCGCACCTGGACGAGCAGCCGCTCACGCCCGGGGAGCTGGGGGCACTGCTGGGGCAGCGGTGGCCGGACCGCAACCCGGCCTCGCTGGCGTACGCGGTGCGCAATCTGGCCCCGCTGGTGCAGGTGCCGCCGCGCGGGGTGTGGGGCAGCAGCGGGCAGCCCCGCCATGCCACGGCCGAGCACTGGCTCGGCCGTCCGCTGGATCCCGAGCCCGCCGTGGACGCGGCGGTCCTGCGCTTTCTGGCGGCCTTCGGCCCGGCCACCGTCAAAGACATCCAGACGTGGTCCGGCCTGACCCGGCTGCGCGAGGTGGTCGAGCGGCTGCGGCCACGGCTGGCCGTCTTCACGGGCGAGCAGGGTGAGGAGCTGTGGGACCTGCCGGAGGCGCCGCGCCCCGACCCGGACACCCCGGCGCCGCCGCGGTTCCTCTACGACTTCGACAATCTGCTGCTGTCGCACGCGGACCGCAGCCGGGTGCTGACCGAGGCCTTCACCCGGTACGCGGCGGCCCGGAAGGGACCGGTGCCGCCGGGGGTGGTGCTGCTCGACGGGTTCAGCGGCGCCACCTGGCGGCTCGTCCGGGAGAAGAGTGCCGCGGCGCTGGAGATCCGGCCGCTCGCCCCGCTCGGCCGCCGGGAGGCCGCGGCCGTGGCCGAGGAGGGCGAGCGGCTGCTCGCCTTCGCCGCGTCCGGCGCCCGGTCGCTCGGCGTCCGCTGGCTCCCGGAGCCGTGACGGAACCGGGCGGCCTCCCGTCCCGGAGGCCGCCCGGTACGCGCCCGCTGCGGGTGCTCAGCCGGAAAGTCCGGCGTGCAGTGCGGCCGGACCGGCCGTGAGACCCGCCTTGACCCGTCGGGTGAGCTCGTCGGCCAGCACCTCGTCGGCGTCGGACTCGATGCCGGCCAGCGCCTGCTCCGCGACGCTCCGGGGCGAGGACTTGGGGGCGTCCACGGCGGCGGCCATGTCGGTGTCGATGTAGCCGACGTGCAGCCCGGTGACGCCGATGCCGCGCGGGGCGAGGTCCAGCCGCAGGGAGTTGGTGGCCGACCAGAGCGCCGCCTTGGTGGCGCTGTAGGAGCCCGCGACGGCGATCCAGGAGAGCACGGAGTGGACATTGAGGATGTGGCCGCCGCCGTTGCGCTCGATCACCGGGACGAAGGCGCGCACGACATCCAGCGGGCCGAAGAAGTTGGCCTCGAACTCACGGCGGACGTCCTCCTGCGGCGAGTCCAGGAAGGACGCCCCGACCAGCCCGGCGGCGCTGTTGATCAGCACGGTCACATCCTGGGCCTGCTCGGCGGCGGCGGCCACGGAGGCCGGGTCGGTGGTCTCCAGGGCGAGTGCCACGGCATCGGGGTGGGTGATGTTCCTCGGGTCCCGCGCGGTGGCGTAGACCTTCTTGGCGCCCCGCTCGTAGAGGGCGTCCACAAAGGCCCTGCCGAGGCCTCGGCTGCCTCCGGTGACGAGGACGGTGGCGCCTGCGATCGCGGTCATGGGGTTCTCCTCAACATGGAAACTGATCGGTTTCCACCGACGGTAAACCGATCGGTTTTCAAACGCAAGGGCAAGCGGTAGCCTCGGACCCATGACCACGACAGAGAAGACGTCCTCCCGCGAGCGGCTGCTGGACGCCGCCGCCGACCTCTTCTACCGCGACGGCGTCTCCATCGGCGTCGAGGCGCTCTGCCGGGCCGCCGGTGTCTCCAAGCGCTCCATGTACCAGCTCTTCGCCAGCAAGGACGAGGTGGTGGCCGCCAGCCTGGACCGCCGGGCACCCGTGTACGAGGCGATGCTGCTGCCGGACCGCGACGACACCCGGTCCCCCCGCGAGCGGATCCTCCATGTCTTCGGGCAGCTGGAGGCGTCGGCCGCGGCACCCGAGTTCCGGGGCTGCCCCTATGTCGCCACCGCCGTGGAGGTCAAGGACCCGGCCCACCCCGCGAGCCTGGCCGCCCGCCGCCACAAGGACGCGCTCACCGCCTTCTTCCGCCTGGAGGCCGCAGAGGGCGGAGCCCGTGACCCCGAGACCCTGGCCCGCCAGCTGACCATCGTCTTCGACGGCGCCGGCGCCCGCGCCGTGGTCCAGGCCCAGCCCCTGGACGGACTGGCCGTCGCCACCGCCACCGCGCTGCTGGACGGAGCCGGGGTGCGCTGACGACGGCCGCCCCCGCTACGCCGCGGACTCCAGAAGAGCCAGCTCGTCCTTGGAGAGACGCAGCGCGCCCGCAGCCACGTTCTCGGCCAGGTGGTCGGGATTGCCGGTGCCCGGGATGGCCAGCACATGCACCCCCTGGTGCAGCGTCCAGGCCAGCCGTACCTGGGCCGGCGTGGCACCGTGGGCCCGGGCCACCGACAGCACCGCCTCACGGTCCTCGCCGCCCATGCCCGCCTCGCGGCCCTCCCCGGCGATCGCAAAGAACGGCACGAAGGCGATGCCCTGCTCCCCGCAGGCGCGCAGCAGGGCGCGCTCCTCGGGCTGCGCGCCGATGCCGAAGCGGTTCTGCACACAGACGACCGGGGCGATCGCCCGGGCCTCGGCCAGCTGCTCGGGCGTGACGTTGGAGACGCCCAGATGCCGGATCAGGCCGGCGTCGCGCAGCTCGGCCAGCGCCCCGAAGCGCTCGGCCAGTGAGTTCCTGTTCTGCACCCGCAGATTGACCACGTCCAGGTGGTCCCGGCCGAGCTGGCGCAGATTCTCCTCGACCTGGCCCCGCAACTGCTCCGGTCCGGCGGCCGGCAGCCAGCCGCCCGACGGGTCACGGCCCGGGCCGACCTTGGTGACGATGACCAGGTCCTCCGGATAGGGGGCCAGGGCCCGGTTGATCAGCTCATTGGCGGAGCGCAGCGAGGAGAAGTAGAAGGCCGCGGTGTCGATGTGGTCGACGCCGAGCTCCACCGCCCGCCGCAGCACGGCGATCGACCGCTCGCGGTCACTGGGGGTGCCGAGGTCGAAGGCGGCGCTACCGGTCAGCCGCATCGCCCCGAAGCCCATCCGATTGACGGTCAGGTCGCCGAGTTGCCAGGTGCCTGCGGCCGCGGCCGTGATCGTTTCTGAGGTCATGCCCGGAGTCTGCCACCGGCGGACCGAAGAGGGCGCGCTCCTCAGGACTCGGCGGCGTGGAGATCCCGCCCTGTCGGCATCCCGCCCGGCACCGGGCGGCTGGAGGGTCCCGCGGGATGAGCCGGGCGCCCGGACGGTGCCGGGCGCCCGGGAGAGCACCCGGTGTCAGACGATCCGGTCCAGGATGATCGGGGTGGGGGTGAAGGGGGTCCCGGCCGGTGCCACGGTGACGGCCCCGGCGAGTGCCTCCAGCGCGTAGTCGTAGCGCTCGGGGGTGTCGGTGTGCAGGGTGAGCAGCGGCTGGCCCTCGGTGACGGCCGCGCCGGGCTTGGCGTGGATCTCCACGCCCGCGCCGGCCTGCACCGGGTCCTCCTTGCGTGCGCGGCCGGCGCCCAGGCGCCAGGCGCAGACGCCCACGGCATAGGCGTCCAGACCGGTGAGGACGCCCGATGCGGCGGCGGTGACGACATGCTGCTCCCGGGCCACGGGCAGGGGCGCGTCGGGGTCGCCGCCCTGCGCGGCGATCATGCGGCGCCAGTGGTCCATGGCGGTCCCGTCCCGCAGCGCGTCGGCGGGGTCCTTGCCGTGGACCCCGGCGGCGGCCAGCATCTCCCGGGCCAGGGCGAGGGTGAGTTCGACGACGTCGGCGGGACCGCCGCCGGCCAGCACCTCCACCGACTCGCGGACCTCCAGCGCATTGCCCGCGGTGAGGCCGAGCGGGGTGGACATGTCGGTGAGCAGCGCCCGGGTCTCCACCCCGGCGGCCCTGCCGAGGCCCACCATGGTGCGGGCCAGTTCACGGGCGTCGTCCAGGTTCTTCATGAAGGCACCGCTGCCGACCTTGACGTCGAGCACCAGCGCGCCGGTGCCCTCGGCGATCTTCTTGCTCATGATGGAGCTGGCGATCAGCGGGATGGCCTCGACGGTGCCGGTGACGTCCCGCAGGGCGTAGAGCTTCTTGTCGGCGGGGGCGAGACCGTCGCCCGCCGCGCAGACCACGGCGCCGCAGTCGCGCAGCGTCCGCATCATCTCGTCGTTGGACAGCAGGGCGCGCCAGCCGGGGATGGACTCCAGCTTGTCCAGGGTGCCGCCGGTGTGGCCGAGGCCACGGCCGGAGAGCTGCGGGACGGCGGCGCCGCAGGCGGCGACCAGAGGGGCCAGCGGGAGGGTGATCTTGTCGCCGACACCGCCGGTGGAGTGCTTGTCCGCGGTGGGCTGCGGCAGCGAGGAGAAGTCCATCCGCTCACCGGACCGGATCATGGCGTCGGTCCAGCGGCTGATCTCACGGGCGTTCATCCCGTTGAGCAGGATGGCCATGGCCAGCGCGGACATCTGCTCGTCCGCCACGTCGCCGCGGGTGTAGGCGTCGATCACCCAGTCGATCTGCGCATCGGTGAGTTCGCCGCGGTCGCGCTTGGTCCTGATGACGGTGATGGCGTCCATGGGGTCCCTTGCTGTGAGGAAACACGAAGAGTGTCGCGCCACGGCGGCGGCGGGGAGGCTCGGGCCGGGCACGACACTCTTCGCGTGCGTTCGGATGGTTCAGTGCCGCAGGGTGCTCTCTGCGGCGGTTGATCGGTGCGGCTGCTGCTCGGTGCGGCGGTTGACCGGTGAGGCGGACGATCAGTGCTGCAGGTGCTCGGGGCCGAAGGCGTCCGGGAGCACCTCGCTCATCGGACGGATGCCGGACGGCAGGTCGACCAGCAGCCCGGGTCCGCCGTGCTCGTGGAGCAGCTGACGGCAGCGGCCGCACGGCATCAGCAGGTCGCCGCCGCCGTCGCAGCAGGTGAAGGCGACCAGTCGGCCGCCGCCACTGAGGTGCAGTGCGGAGACCAGGCCGCATTCGGCGCAGAGGCCGAGGCCGTAGGAGGCGTTCTCCACATTGCAGCCGGTGACGGTGCGGCCGTCCTCCACCAGGGCGGCGGCGCCGACCGGGAACTTGCTGTACGGGACGTACGCATGGGACATGGCGTCCCTGGCGGCAGCCCGCAGGGCGTCCCAGTCGATGTCCTGAGGGTCGGTCACTTTCCTTGCCCCTTGCGGTAGATCAGTCCGTCGGCCTTGGGCATCCGCAGCCGCTGGGAGGCCAGCGAGAGGACCAGCAGGGTGGCCACGTACGGGGTGGCGCTGACGAACTCGATCGGCACGGTGTCGGTGGCGGCGTACCAGACGAAGAGCGCCACCGCGAAGACCCCGCTGACCACGGCGGCGACCAGCTGCCGCTTGTAGCCGCGCCAGGCCGCCATCAGCACCAGCAGCACGGCGAGCAGGAGCAGCAGGGCGTGCACCGAGGGGCCGCCGTTGCGCAGCTGGAGGCTGTCGGTGTAGCCGAACAGTCCGGCGCCCATGGCGAGACCGCCGGGCCGCCAGTTGCCGAAGATCATCGCCGCGAGGCCGATGTAGCCGCGGCCTCCGGTCTGGCCCTCGTTGTAGATGTGCGAGGGGACCATGGCGATGAAGACACCGCCGAGGCCGGCCAGACCGCCGGAGGCGATCACGGCCAGGTACTTGTAGCGGTAGACGTTGACGCCCAGCGACTCCGCGGCGGTGGGGTTCTCACCGCAGGAGCGCAGCCGCAGGCCGAACGGGGTCTTCCAGAGCACGAAGAAGGTGCCGATCAGCAGCGCCACCGCGACCAGGGTGAGCAGCGAGACATCGGTGGTGAGGCCGCCGAGGATGCCGGCGATGTCGGAGACCAGGAACCAGTGGTGCGCGGCGATCCTGTCCAGCCAGTCGGAGACCCCGGGGATGGAGACCGTGGTGATGGAGTCGATCGGCGGCGACTGCTTGGGGCTGCCGGCCGGCTTGTCGGCGAAGAACAGCTTGGCCAGGTACTGGGTGGCACCGAGGGCCAGGATGTTGATGGCCACACCGGAGACGATGTGGTCGACGCCGATGGTGACGGTGACGAAGGCGTGGATCAGGCCGCCGAGCGCACCGCCGGCGACACCGGCGAGCACACCGATCCAGGGGTTGGTCTGCCAGCCGGCCCAGGCGCCGAAGAAGGTGCCGAGGATCATCATGCCCTCAAGGCCGATGTTGACCACGCCGGCCCGCTCGGCCCAGAGGCCGCCGAGTCCGGCCATGCCGATCGGCACGGCCATGGTGAGGGCGCCGGCGATCTGGCCGGGCGAGGTGACGTCCTGGGCGCCGGTGACGGCGCGTACCGCGGAGACCGCGACCAGGGCGCCCGCCACGATCAGCAGGATCACCGCCGGGGAGAGGCTGCGCCTGCCGGTGCGGCGGGCGACGGAGCTGGCGCCGCCGGACAGCGGCTCGGTGGCGGCCGTGCCGCTGGTGGGGCTGGGGGCGCTCACGCCGACACCTCCTGGTTCTTGGACGGGACGGCCTGGGCGGCCAGCTGGCGGCCGACCCTGCTCTGCTGGCGGCGCAGCCCGTAGCGGCGCACCAGCTCGTAGGCGATGACCACGGCGAGGACGATGACGCCCTGGACGACGCCGGCGATCTCCTTGTCGTAGCCCGCGAACTCCAGGTGGCCGGTGGCCCGCTCGATGAAAGCCCAGAGCAGGGCGCCGATCGCGACACCGATGGGGTTGTTGCGGCCGAGCAGGGCCACCGAGATTCCGGTGAAGCCGATGCCGGTGGGGAAGTTGAGGCTGTACTGGTAGGAGTTGTTCAGCAGTTCCGGCATGCCGACCAGGCCGGCGATGGCGCCTGAGAGCAGCATCGCGGTGACCACCATCCGCTTGACGTTGACGCCGCTGGCCAGCGCGGCGCTGTCGGAGCCGCCGGCGGTGCGCAGGTCGAAGCCGAAGCGGGTACGGGAGAGACCCCACCAGAAGGCGATGCCCACGATGACGGCGACGAAGATGAAGCCGTAGAGGGAGCCGCCCTTGGTGGCGATGTTGAACAGGTGCCCGGAGTCCGGGATCACCTTGGTGGAGACATTGCCGGAGGCGTCCAGTTCGGCCAGCCGGCCGGGGCTCAGCAGATAGGCGATGACCGAGGTGGCGATCGCATTGAGCATGATCGTGGAGATGACCTCGCTGACGCCCCGGGTCACCTTCAGCAGTCCGGCGATACCGGCCCACATGGCGCCGACCAGCATGGCGACCAGCACGATCACCAGGATGTGCAGCACACCGGGGAGGTGCAGCTGGGCGCCGACCACCGCGGCGAAGAACGCCGCCATGCGGTACTGGCCGTCCACACCGATGTTGAACAGGTTCATCCGGAAGCCCAGGGCCACCGCGATACCCGCGAGGTAGTAGGTGGTCGCCTTGTTCAGGATGTAGATCTGGCTGTCGGCCTTGGAGCCGTAGTCCAGCATCACGTTGAACGCCTGGAAGGGCTCCTTGCCGGAGGCCAGCAGCACCAGGGCGGTCACGACCAGGGCGGTGACCACGGCGAGCACCGGGGCGGCGAGGCCCAGCAGCAGGCGCTCGCCGTCGATCTTCTTCAGCAGCTTGTTCATCGGTACTACTCCCCCGCCTGGTCGGTCTCGTCGGCGGTGTCGGCGGCGTCCTGCGCGGGGTGCTCCAGATGGCCGCGGGCGGCACCGGTCATGGCCGAGCCCAGCTCCTCCGGGGTGACGGTGGACGGGTCGGCGTCCGCGACCAGCCGGCCCCGGTACATCACCCGCAGGGTGTCGGAGAGGCCGATCAGCTCGTCCAGGTCGGCGGAGATCAGCAGCACCGCCAGGCCCTCCCGGCGGGCCTCCCGGATCTGGTCCCAGATCTGGGCCTGCGCGCCGACGTCCACACCTCGGGTGGGATGGGCGGCGATCAGCAGCTTGGGGTTGTGGCTCATCTCACGGCCGACGATCAGCTTCTGCTGGTTGCCGCCGGAGAGCGACGCCGCGGTGACGTCGATGCCGGGGGTGCGCACGTCGTACTCGGCGACGATCCGCTCGGTGTCCCTGCGGGCCGCGGCCGGGTTGAGGATGCCGCGGCGGCTGTTGGGCTGCTCGGTGACATGACCGAGGATGCGGTTCTCCCACAGGGGCGCCTCCAGCAGCAGGGCGTGGCGGTGGCGGTCCTCGGGGACGTAGCCGATGCCGGCCTCGCGGCGGGTGCGGGTGAGCGCCTGGGAGATGTCCTTGCCGTCCAGGGTGACGGTGCCGTTGTCGGGCTTGCGCATGCCCATGATGGCCTCGACCAGTTCGGCCTGGCCGTTGCCCTCCACACCGGCGATGCCCAGCACCTCGCCCTTGTGGATGGTGAAGCCGATGGAGTCCAGCACCACGCGGTCGATGCCGTCCGGGTCGATCTCGCTGAGCCGCAGGCCGTCGACGGTGAGCATCGGCACGTCGGTGACGGTGGACTCGCGGGTCTCCGGGGAGGGCAGCTCGCTGCCGACCATCAGCTCGGCGAGCTGACGGGCGTTCACCTCGCGGGGGTTCACGCTGGCGACGGTGGTGCCGCGCCGGATGACGGTGATCGCGTCGGCGACGGAGAGCACCTCGTCCAGCTTGTGGGAGATGAAGATGACGGTGAGGCCCTCGGACTTGAGCTCCCGCAGGTTGTCGAAGAGCGCCTCGACCTCCTGCGGCACCAGGACGGCGGTGGGCTCGTCCAGGATCAGGGTGCGGGCACCCCGGTAGAGGACCTTGAGGATCTCGATGCGCTGCCGGTCGGCGACGCCGAGGTGCTCGACCAGCACGTCGGGGCGTACGTCCAGGCCGTAGGCGTCGGAGATCTTCTTGATGGCGTTGCGCGCCCGGCCGCCGATGCCGTGCAGCCTCTCGGCGCCGAGGACGACGTTCTCCAGCACGGTGAGGTTGTCCGCCAGCATGAAGTGCTGGTGCACCATGCCGATGCCGCGTGCGATGGCGTCGGCCGGGGTGTGCAGTTCCACGCGCTCGCCGTTGACGGTGATGGTGCCCTCGTCGGGGCGCTGCATCCCGTAGAGGATCTTCATCAGGGTCGACTTGCCGGCCCCGTTCTCCCCCACCAGTGCGTGCACGGTGCCACGGCTGACGGTGATGTCGATGTCGTGGTTGGCCACGACACCGGGGAACCGCTTGGTGATGCCGCGCAGTTCGACGGCGGCCGGCTCGGTCCCTGCGCCGGTCGGTGGTTCGCCCGCGTGGGCGCTCGGAGCAGTGATGGCGCACTCCTGGTGGGGCTATGGCATCCGCCCCGAGCGGATACGAGGCAGGGCTCGGACGGTGCGGGTGGGCGTCATTGCCTGGTACGGGCAGGGGCCCGCCCGCGCGCGCGGCGCGTTCGGCGGGCCCCTGGTCCGTCGGTGCGGTCCCCGCCCCGGAGGGGCGGGGACCGGCTGTGTCCCGGAGGAACTTACTTCTTGACGGTGGTCGGCGGCGTGACCTTGCCGTCGACGATCGCCTGCTTGGCCGTCTCGATCTTGGCGATGGTGGCCGAGTCGCTCGCGAAGGCCGGGTTGGACTTGGAGTAGCCCACGCCGCCGCTCTTCAGGTCGAAGGTGACGGTGCCGGTCTTCAGCGAGTTGTCCTTGAAGGACTTGATGTAGTCCAGGACCGCCACGTCGACGTTCTTCAGGGCGGAGGTCAGGATCACGGCCTTGTTCTTGGCCAGCGCGTCCTGGTTGTACTGGTCGGAGTCGACACCGATCGCCCAGGCGCCGCTCTTGCCGGCGACGGCCTCGATGGCGCCGTTGCCGGAGGAGCCGGCCGCGGCGTAGACCACGTCGATGCCCTTGTCCAGCATGCCCTGCGCGGCGGCCTTGCCCAGGTCGGGCGAGGAGAAGCCCTTGGTGTCCGGCGGCTGCGAGAGGTACTGCGGGGTCACCGTGGCGCTGGGGTCGGTGGCCTTGACGCCCGCCGTGAAGCCCGCCTCGAACTTGTTGATCAGCGGGACGTTGACGCCGCCGATGAACCCGATCTTGTGGGACTTGGACTTCAGCGCCGCCGCCACGCCCACCAGGTAGGAGCTCTGCTCCTCGGTGAAGACCAGGTTGGTGACGTTGGGGGCGTCGACGGTGGAGTCGACGATGGCGAACTTGGTGTTCGGGAACTCCTTGGCGACGGTCGCGAGCGAGCCGGCGTAGGAGTAGCCGATGGCGATGACCGGGTTGTAGCCGGCCCCGGCCAGGTCCTTGAGGCGCTGGGTCTTGTCGGCGTCGGTCTCGTTGGCGCCCGCGGAGAGCTCCTTGACGCTGGCGCCCAGGGTCGACTTGGCCTGGTCCAGGCCACGCGCGGCGGAGTCGTTGAACGACTGGTCACCGCGGCCGCCGATGTCGTAGGCCATACCGACCTTGAGGCCGCCGCCGCCGGCGCCGGCCGAAGCGGTGCTGCCGGAACCGGCAGTCGAACCGCTGTCCGAGGTGCTGCCGCAGGCGGCGAGCGAGGCCATGCCCAGCGAACCGCTGAGCACAACCGCGGCGAGTTGAGTTACTCGGCGCAAGGGAGTTTCTCCTTCCGACACGCACCTGTCTGGCGTGATCGAACGCCACCGTAACGCGCGTAGAACACGGTTGTGTTACGGCTCCGCCGGCGGGGACGGTTGTTATCAAACCGTGGCGGTACTCAGGACATCCAGTGCGTAACGGACAGTGGTACGCCCGTTCAGCTCCCCATATCCCGGGACATTCCTACTACAGGGTGCGGGCATGCTCCAGCGCCAGGGAGCAGAACAATTCCACTCCCACACCGATGGCTCGCTCGTCCACGTCGAAGGTGCCCTGGTGGAGGTCCCGCACCCCCGTCTCACCCGGGCTGCGCACGCCCAGCCGGGCCAGCGCACCGGGGATCTTCTCCAGGTACCAGGCGAAGTCCTCGCCACCGAGGCTCTGCTCGGTGTCCTCCACCACGGTGAGGCGCGGCCCCCCGAAACGGGCGTGCATGGCCGCGTCCAGCTGTGCGACCGACTCGGCCTCGTTGACCACCGGCGGGACACCGCGGTGGTAGGTGAGCTCCCACTTGGCCCGGTAGGTCTCGGCGATCCGGGCGATCAGCTCGTGCAGCAGCTCCGGTGCCTCCCGCCAGCCGGCCAGCTCCAGGCAGCGCACGGTGCCCTCCAGCTCGGCGTGCTGCGGGATGACATTGGCCGCGGAGCCGGACGCGATCCGGCCCCAGACCAGGCTGACGCCCCAGCGCGGGTCGACCCGGCGCCCGAAAGCACCCGGAAGGTCGGCGGCCATCCGGGCGACCGCGCTGACCAGGTCGGTGGTGAGGTGCGGGCGGGCGGTGTGACCGCCGGGGCCGTCCAGCGAGAGCACCAGCCGGTCGCAGGCGGAGGTGATGGCACCGACCCGCAGGCCGATCCGGCCCACGTCGACCTTGGGGTCGCAGTGCAGGGCGAACATCCGGCCGACGCCGTCCAGCCCGCCCGCCTTGATCACATCCAGCGCACCGCCCGGCATGACCTCCTCGGCCGGCTGGAACACCAGCCGCACCGGCTGCCGCAGCCGCCCGGACTCCGCAGCCTCGGCCAGCACCAGCGCGGTGCCCAGCGCCACCGAGGTGTGCACGTCGTGGCCGCAGGCGTGGGCCCGGCCGGGCACGGTCGAGCGATAGGCGACCTCGGTCTTGGCGTCGTCGATCGGCAGCGCGTCGATGTCCGCACGGAAGGCCAGCAGCGGAGTGTCCGCCGGGGTGCCCTCGGGAACGATGTCGCAGATCAGGCCGGTACCGGCGGGCAGCACCCGGGGTTCGAGGCCGGCCCAGACCAGCCGCTCCCTCAGCAGCGAGGTGGTCCGGAACTCCTCACGGCCCAGCTCGGGGTTCATGTGCAGATCACGGCGGAAGGCGATCAGCTCGGCGGCGTGTGCTCGCGCCCTGGCCCGGAGGATGTCGGCGCCGGGGTGCTCGGCGCCGTCGATACCGAGGGCACCGGGGAGATCGCCGCCGGTCAGGCCCGCGGCCGGTTCATGACCCGCCGAGGGGTCGTCCGATGCCGGATCGTCGTGGGGGGAGGCGACACTCCCGGGCGTTGGGTGGTTCACCTCAACTAGGTTACGACCGATCGACCTGTTCAGCCGGAGATCATCGGAATTACCGCCTCCGGAGGCGGAGGAACTCCCTCGCCCGGCGCATGCCGAGCTGGGGTTTGGGTATGACATGTGGTTTACGCCACCTTCCCCCGGTCGGAATGATCTGCGCAACGAGCGCACCCCCCTCGGGGTCACGGGCTGGGTACAGGGCAGGGCAAGCTTCCCCCTCGCCCCTTGAGGCTCGCTCGGCGCTGCGTACACCCCTCAGCCGCCGCGCCCCCGTCGCACACCTGTTCCAGCCGGGCCGTGCGACCCCCGACCCCGGCTCCTCCCCGGGCGCCGCCTCCACCGGTGCCGACCGCGACCCCACCGCGGCGCGGGCGCGGACCGAGTGGCCGCCTCTCCTCGCCGTGGGTGACGGGCGTGGGCGGCACCGCGCCGGGCACCCCCGACGCCCTCGGCCGCCACGGCCGCGGGACCAGCACGGGCGACCTGCGCTCCGCCCACTCCGGCGCCACGACACCGCGACCGGCGCCGGCTCCCCCACCGCCGACGGTCCGCGGTCCCACCCCTGAGGCGCTGAACACAGCCGGGGCCCGGAGTCGTCCACCTCCGGGCCCCGGCCTGCGCCTGCCTGCTGACGTCTCGTCAGAAGCTGTCGACGGGGACGTAGGTGCCCCAGACGTCCCGCAGCGCGTTGCACACCTCGCCGACGGTGGCGCGGGCGGCCAGCGCCTCCTTCATCGGGTAGAGGACGTTCTCCTTGCCCTCGGCGGCGTGCCGCAGCGCGGTGAGGGAACGGTCCACCGCGGAGGAGTCCCGGTCGGCCCGGAGCTTGGCGAGCCGCTCGCACTGCTGGGCCTCGATCGCCGGGTCGACCCGCAGCGGTTCGTAGGGCTCCTCCTCGTCCAGCTGGAAGCGGTTGACCCCGACCACGGTGCGGTCGCCCGCGTCGGTCTCCTGCTGGATGCGGTAGGCGCTGCGCTCGATCTCGGACTTCTGGTAGCCGCGCTCGATGGCCGCCACCGCCCCGCCCATGTCCTCCACCTTGGCCATCAGCTCCACCGCCGCCGCCTCGACGTCGTCGGTCATGGACTCCACCACGTAGGAGCCCGCGAACGGGTCCACGGTGTGGGTGACGTCCGTCTCGTAGGCGATGACCTGCTGGGTGCGCAGCGCGAGGCGGGCCGACTTCTCGGTGGGCAGCGCGATGGCCTCGTCGAAGGAGTTGGTGTGCAGTGACTGGGTACCGCCCAGCACGGCCGCCAGCGCCTGCACCGACACCCGGACCAGGTTGACCTCCGGCTGCTGCGCGGTGAGCTGCACCCCGGCGGTCTGGGTGTGGAAGCGCAGCATCAGCGACTTGGGGTTCTTCGCGCCGAACTCCTCACGCATCACCCGGGCCCAGATCCGGCGCGCGGCACGGAACTTGGCGACCTCCTCCAGCAGCGTGGTGCGGGAGACGAAGAAGAAGGAGAGCCGCGGTGCGAAGTCGTCGACGTCCATGCCGGCGGCGACCGCGGTGCGGACATACTCGATGCCGTTGGCCAGGGTGAAGGCGATCTCCTGCGCGGGGTTCGCACCCGCCTCGGCCATGTGGTAGCCCGAGATGGAGATGGTGTTCCACTTGGGGATCTCGGCCCGGCAGTACTGGAAGACGTCGGCGATGAGGCGCAGCGACGGCTTGGGCGGGAAGATGTACGTCCCGCGGGCGATGTACTCCTTGAGCACGTCGTTCTGGATGGTGCCGGTGAGGCGGTCCGAGGGGACACCCTGGGACTGGCCGACCAGCTGGTAGAGCAGCAGCAGCAGCGAACCGGGGGCGTTGATGGTCATGGACGTGGAGACCTCGCCCAGCGGGATCCCGCCGAACAGCACCCCCATGTCCTCGACCGAGTCCACGGCCACGCCCACCTTGCCGACCTCGCCGTGGGCGATGGGGGCGTCGGAGTCGTAACCCATCTGGGTCGGCAGGTCGAAGGCGACGGACAGGCCCATGGTGCCGTTGGCGATCAGCTGCTTGTAGCGGGCGTTGGACTCGGCGGCGGTGCCGAACCCGGCGTACTGCCGCATCGTCCAGGGGCGGCCGGTGTACATGGAGGGGTAGACACCGCGGGTGAAGGGGTACTGCCCAGGGCGGCCCAGTCTGGCGTCCGGGTCCCAGCCCTCCAGTGCCTCCGGGCCGTACAGGGGCTCGATGGGCAGACCGGACTCCGAGAGTGCCATGGTTCCTCCGCTGAGGGTGAGGGGGGAGTCGGAGTCGGGCCCGCATGTCCGATCTCCGCTCGTGCGGCGCCACGCACTGTAATCGTGCCCCGCACGGCCCGACAGACGCATCCCCTGGGAGCTTGCTCACACCGGGGGACGGGTACGCGGAGCGTGACCGGTGCGGCCCTCCCGGCCTGCCCGGCGGCCCTCCCGAGGGCCCCCGCGCGCCTCCGCGCGCCTCCGCGTTGCGGACGTCCGCCGGCGCCCTGCGGCGGCGCCTCCGGGTGGTGGTGGCGCTCGCGGCGGGGCGGCAGGCTCCCCGCCGTCCCGGACGGACGGCGGCTGGGATGATCAGGGGGACGGAGCGACAGAGGGGACAGCGATGAGCGAGCAGAAGGTGGCGGTGGTCACCGGGGCCAGCAGCGGCATCGGCGCGGCCACCGCCCGGGGCCTGGCCGCGGCCGGCTACCGGGTGGTGCTGGCGGCGCGGCGGGCGGACCGGATCGAGGCGCTGGCCAAGGAGATCGGCGGCACCGCCTGTCCGCTGGATGTCACCGACCGGGCGGCGGTGGACGCCTTCGCGGCGTCGCTGGACCGGGTGGACGTCCTGGTGAACAACGCCGGCGGGGCGATCGGCGCCGAGTCGGTGGAGAGCGCGGACCCGGCCGACTGGCTGGCGATGTACCAGGTGAACGTCCTGGGGGTGCTGCACGTCACCCAGGCGCTGCTGCCCGCGCTGCGGGCGAGCGGCGACGGCACGGTGCTGGTGCTCTCCTCCACCGCCGGCTTCACCGCGTACGAGGGCGGCGGCGGCTATGTGGCCGCCAAGCACGGCGCGCACGCGATCGCCGCGACGCTGCGTCTGGAGCTGTGCGGGGAACCGCTGCGGGTGATCGAGATCGCCCCGGGGATGGTCCGCACCGAGGGCTTCGCGGTCACCCGGTTCCGTGGGGACGAGCAGAAGGCCGCGGCGGTGTACGAGGGCGTGGCCGAGCCGCTCACCGCGGAGGACGTGGCGGACACGGTGGTGTGGGCGGTCACCCGGCCGCCGCATGTCAACGTCGATCTGCTGGTGGTCCGGCCCCGGGCGCAGGCGGCACAGCACAAGGTGCATCGGGAACGCACCCCGGAAAGGTGAAGACGTCTCGACTTGATACCCGGATCGGGTGAATTCGTGGTTCCGCGGTCCGCTTGTCCGGGCCGCGGTCTACCTTTGTCCCGGGGTTCTTGCGCGCCGATGCGAGGACCGTTGACGACCCCTGTCCTGGCATACCCTCACAGCGCCTCCGCCCTCCCCGTCGCAGCCATGGGGAGGCGACCTTCCCGCCCTCCCGAGGAGGACCCGCTGCCCAGCGACATTCCGGTGCAACGGCTGTCGGCCCAGGTGCCCGTCGGCCTGCGCCGGTTCAACGAAGCCGCCCACGGCGCCGCCGAGGAGGCGCTCCTGGCCTGCTGCGGTTCCCGCAGATGGGCCCTGCGCCTGGCTGCCCACCGCCCCTACCCCGATGTGGCCTCGCTGCTGGCGGCCGCCAGTGAGGCCTCGTACGACCTGCGGCCCGCCGACCTGGCCGAGGCGCTCGCCGACGAGAGCTGGATGCCGCAGTCGCTGCTCGGCATGCGCGCGCCGGGCAGCCACGCCGCGCACACCGCGCTGCGCGCCGCCCACGCCGCGTACGAGGCCCGCTTCGGCCATGTCTTCGTGGTCTGCCTGGAGGGCTGCCCGCCCGAGGAGATGCTGGACACCGTGCTGGCCTCCATCAGGGCGCGGCTGGCCGGCGACCCCGACGAGGAGCGCCTGGTCGCGTCGGACGAGCTGCGCCGGATCGCGATAGGCCGATTGGAGCACCTGGTGGCCTCCCACAGCGGGGCGGGCGCCCCGGCCTGAGTCCGGCGCCGGGGGGCGCGTCCGTCGAGCGGGAGGGCACGGACCGGGGGCCGGCGCGCCGGTCCGGTTAGCCCGCACGTGCCTGTTTGATCACACAGCGGGACCCCGGCCGGGCCAGGCCCCCGGAGCGTCGCTACGATGGCCACGGCCGGTGGACCGTACCCGGCCGGGCTGACCGACACCGAAGCCGGCCGAGCCCCGATCCCGCTTCCGGAGGGTTTTCCGTGCCGGCTGGAACGCTGTACCGCGGCCGGGAAGGCATGTGGTCGTGGGTGGCTCATCGAGTCACCGGCGTACTCATCTTCTTCTTCCTGTTCGCCCACGTTCTCGACACAGCGCTCGTCCGCGTCTCCCCGGAGGCGTACGACAGTGTCATCGCGACCTACAAGAACCCCATCGTGAATCTGATGGAGTACGGCCTGGTCGCCGCCATCCTGTTCCACGCGCTGAACGGCCTGCGGGTCATCGCCGTGGACTTCTGGTCCAAGGGCACCCGCTACCAGCGGCAGATGCTGTGGAGTGTTGTCGGCATCTGGGTGGTGCTGATGGCCGGGGCCTTCTACCCGGTGCTCCAGCACACCCTGACGACCCTGTTCGGGAAGTGATCCGCGATGTCCACTGCTGAGACCTCCCCGGTGGAGCTCGTCTCCTCCTCCCAGCCGCACACCGCCAGGGGCCTGACCGCCGACAACGGCTATGTGATCGAGCCCCCGCGGACCCGGAGCACGAAGACCCCCCGCGTCACCCGCGGCAACTTCGAGATGTGGGCATGGCTCTTCATGCGCCTCTCGGGTGTCGTGCTGGTCGTGCTGGTCCTCGGCCACCTGGTGATCCAGTTGATCATCGACGGCGGCGTGTCCAAGATCAGCTTCGCCTTCGTGGCCGGCCGCTGGGCCTCGCCGTTCTGGCAGGGCTGGGACCTGCTGATGCTCTGGCTGGCCATGCTCCACGGCGCCAACGGCATGCGTACCGTCATCAACGACTACGCGGAGCGGGACACCACCCGCTTCTGGCTGAAGACGCTGCTGGTCACGGCCACCGTCTTCATTGTGCTGCTCGGCACGCTGGTGATCTTCACCTTCGACCCGAACATCTAAAGCGGCAGCAGACGAGGCGAACGAGACCCCCATGCAGATCCACAAGTACGACACCGTCATCGTCGGCGCGGGCGGCG
This sequence comes from Peterkaempfera griseoplana, assembly GCF_001418575.1. Classification (GTDB taxonomy): domain Bacteria; phylum Actinomycetota; class Actinomycetes; order Streptomycetales; family Streptomycetaceae; genus Peterkaempfera; species Peterkaempfera griseoplana. Next base: position 3,243 of record NZ_LIQR01000294.1, on the reverse strand, counting down.
CCGGCATGCGCGCCGCCATCGAGTCGACGCAGCGCAGCCGCACCGCCGTGCTGACCAAGCTCTACCCCACCCGGTCCCACACCGGCGCGGCCCAGGGCGGCATGTGCGCCGCCCTCGCCAACGTCGAGGAGGACAACTGGGAGTGGCACACCTTCGACACGGTCAAGGGTGGCGACTACCTGGTCGACCAGGACGCCGCCGAGATCATGTGCAAGGAGGCCATCGACGCCGTCCTCGACCTGGAGAAGATGGGCCTGCCCTTCTCCCGGACCCCCGAGGGCCGCATCGACCAGCGCCGCTTCGGCGGCCACACCCGCAACCACGGCGAGGCCGCGGTGCGCCGCTCCTGCTACGCCGCGGACCGCACCGGCCACATGATCCTGCAGACGCTGTTCCAGAACTGCGTCAAGCACGGCGTGGAGTTCTTCAACGAGTTCTACGTCCTGGACCTGCTGCTCAACGAGGGCCGCACCGCCGGTGTGGTCGCCTATGAGCTGGCCACCGGCGAGATCCACGTCTTCCAGGCCAAGAGCGTCGTCTTCGCCTCCGGCGGCAACGGCAAGTTCTTCAAGGTCACCTCCAACGCCCACACCCTCACCGGTGACGGCCAGGCCGCGGTCTACCGCCGCGGGCTGCCGCTGGAGGACATGGAGTTCTTCCAGTTCCACCCGACCGGCATCTGGCGGATGGGCATCCTGCTCACCGAGGGCGCCCGCGGTGAGGGCGGCATCCTGCGCAACAAGGACGGCGAGCGCTTCATGGAGCGCTACGCGCCGACCATCAAGGACCTCGCCCCGCGTGACATGGTCTCCCGCGCGATCTACACCGAGATCCGCGAGGGCCGCGGCTGCGGCCCCGACGGCGACCACGTCTACCTGGACCTCACCCACCTGCCGCCGGAGCAGCTGGACGCCAAGCTGCCGGACATCACCGAGTTCGCGCGGACCTACCTCGGCATCGAGCCCTACACGGACCCGATCCCGATCCAGCCCACCGCGCACTACGAGATGGGCGGCATCCCGACCAACGTCGAGGGCGAGGTGCTGCGCAACAACACCGACGTGGTGCCCGGCCTCTACGCCGCCGGCGAGGTCGCCTGCGTCTCGGTGCACGGCGCCAACCGCCTCGGCACCAACTCGCTGCTGGACATCAACGTCTTCGGCCGCCGGGCGGGCATCGCCGCCGCCGACTACGCCCAGGCCAACGAGTGGGTGGAGCTGCCGGAGAACCCCGCCGCCCAGGTGGAGGCGCTCCTGGAGGGCCTGCGCAACGGCGAGGGCAACGAGTCGGTCGCGCAGATCCGCAAGGAGCTGCAGGAGTCCATGGACACCAACGCCATGGTCTACCGCACCGAGACCACCCTGAAGCAGGCGGTCGCCGACATCGCCGCGCTCAAGGAGCGTTTCCGCAACGTCTCCGTCCAGGACAAGGGCAAGCGGTTCAACACCGACCTGCTGGAGGCCGTCGAGCTGGGCAACCTGCTCGACCTGGCCGAGGTGCTGGCCGTCTCCGCGCTGGCCCGCAACGAGTCCCGCGGCGGTCACTACCGCGAGGACTACCCCAACCGCGACGACGTCAACTTCATGCGCCACACCATGGCGTACCGCGAGGTCGACGCGGACGGGAAGGCATCGATCCGCCTGGACTACAAGCCGGTCGTGCAGACCCGCTACCAGCCGATGGAGCGTAAGTACTGATGAGCACCCCCACCGTGCAGGACGCCGCGCCCCACTCGGCCGCCCTCGACGCCGCCGAGACCGGGGCCTCCGCCCTGATCAAGATCACCCTGCGCATCCGCCGGTTCAACCCGGAGGAGCACCCGGAGCCGGTGTGGGTGGACTACGAGCTGATGGCCGACCCCAAGGAGCGCGTCCTGGACGCCCTCCACAAGGTCAAGTGGGAGCAGGACGGCACGCTGTCCTTCCGCCGTTCCTGCGCCCACGGCATCTGCGGCTCCGACGCCATGCGGATCAACGGCCGCAACCGGCTGGCCTGCAAGACGCTCATCAAGGACGTCAACCCGGAGAAGCCCATCACGGTCGAGGCCATCAAGGGCCTCACGGTCCTCAAGGACCTGATCGTGGACATGGACCCGTTCTTCCAGGCGTTCAAGGACGTCATGCCGTTCCTGATCACCAGCGGGAACGAGCCGACCCGTGAGCGCCTGCAGTCCCAGGCGGACCGCGAGCGGTTCGACGACACCACCAAGTGCATCCTGTGCGCCGCGTGCACGTCGTCCTGCCCGGTCTTCTGGAACGACGGCCAGTACTTCGGCCCGGCGGCGATCGTCAACGCCCACCGCTTCATCTTCGACTCCCGTGACGAGGGCGCCGAGCAGCGGCTGGAGATCCTCAACGACCGCGAGGGCGTGTGGCGCTGCCGCACCACCTTCAACTGCACCGAGGCCTGCCCCCGCGGCATCGAGGTGACCAAGGCGATCCAGGAGGTCAAGCGCGCGCTCGTCACGCGGCGCTTCTGACGCTCCCGGCAGCGGCGAAGGGGCGGGGTCCGGTCTTCCGGACCCCGCCCCTTCCGCCTTCCCGGTCGGCACTCCCCGCCCGGGACGGCATCTCCCGCCCTGAATCAGCGGTGTATCCAGAGCTGTATCGCGAATCCCCGGACACCGGTCTGCTCCGCCAGCCGGTAGTGCGTGTGGAGCACGCTCAGCAGTTCGGTGGCGTTGCCGAAGGTGGCGTAGCGGCCCCGGGCGGCGACCACCCACACCCGGGCGTAGGCGGGCAGCAGGCCCTCGATCTGCGACTCGGGCACATCCTCGCCGGAGAGGCTCGCCGACTGCACCGCGGTGCGTGCCATCAGTACGTCCACCGTGCCCCGGAAGGCCTCGGGGTAGATGTTCTCCATCGCCCGCCGGTTGCCGGGGGAGAACACCACCGCGTCGCCGGGCCGCGCACTGAGCTGGAAGGCCTCGGCGGCCGCGCGCAGGTCGTCGGCGCGGGCCATGGAGGTGCGCTCGAAGCGCTGGGAGCGCATCTCCAGCGACAGCACCCCACCGGCCAGCGCCACACCCAGCACCGAGGCCACCGCCGTCAGCGCGGCCACGCCCCGCGCCCGCGGCACTCCGGCCAGCAGCCGGCCGACGCCCCGGACCACCGAGTCCAGCCCCGCGGCGGCCAGCAGCGCCAGGCCGGAGACGCTGTAGAGCACATAGCGGTCGTAGTAGAGCGGCGTGGACAGCGAGGCGGTCATCAGCAGCGCCGGCGGCAGCAGCAGCCAGGGCAGGGC
>NZ_LIQR01000293.1 GCF_001418575.1 Peterkaempfera griseoplana | reverse complement strand
GTGGCCGGGGGTGCGCGGGGCGCGGGCGGTCATGTGCGGACCGCCACGGCGACGGCGATGATCACGGCACCGGCCAGCAGGGCCCCGAGGTAGGTCTGGGCGTTGCCGGTCTGGGCGCGGCGGACGGCGGCGCCCAGCCAGCGGGCGCCGAGCCCGGAACCGTTGACGTAGCCCTCGACCACCTCGCGGTCCAGGAAGCGGACCAGCCGGGCGGCGGCGGTGAAGGGGGCCACGAAGAGGGCGCTGTAGGCACGGTCGACGCCGAAGCCGCGGGTGGCCGGGCTCAGCAGCGGGCCGAGGAGGGCGCGCGCGGGGTCCGCGGTGAGGGGCACGGCTTCGGCTGCGGCGACGGCGGCGGCGATCGCCTCGTGCGTGGGCGGCACGGCGGGTGTCGCGCCCGCGGCGGGGGCTGCGGCTCCGGCGGCTTCAGCGGTGGCGGCTTCAGCGGTGGCGGACTCGGCGGTGGCGGTCGCCAGGTCGGCGGCGAGGTCGGCCGGGGTCTCCTCCGGGGTGGCCTCGGTGCCGGCGGGGCGGACGGCGTGGTCCAGGGCAGCCCGTTCCAGGACCGCATTGGCGGCGTGCGCCTGGGCCCGGGTGACCCGCTGGGAGGCGCTGCGCCAGGCCGCGTACGCGGCGATGACCCCGACCACGGCGAGGCCGGTGCCGAGGACTGCGGTGGTGAGGGTGGGGCGGAGCGAGCCGCCGTCCAGCAGGGACGGCAGCCAGCCGTCGCGCAGTCCGGCGACGCCGAAGGCCATGGTGGGGACGGCCAGCACCCACAGCGGCCAGCGCATGGCCGGCGGCTCGGCGGGGTGGGCCGCGGCCTCCTCGCCGGGGTAGGCGGCGACGACGGTGCGGGCCGCGGGGGCGTGGAAGGCCAGCAGCCACAGCCGGGTGGCATAGGCGGCGGTGAGTACCGCCGTGACCAGCCCCGCCACCAGGACGATCCAGCCTGCCGCGGCGGGCACGGCGTCGGCCGGGCCGAGGCCGCGGGTGAGCGCTTCTCCGTTGGCGGCGTGCTCGGCCGCGGTGAGCACGGACTCCTTGGAGAAGAAGCCGGCGAACGGCGGCAGGCCCACCAGGGCGACCAGGCCGATGCCCATCGTCCAGTAGGCGTCCTGGACTCGGTTGCGCAGGCCCGGCATCCGGGACATGGCGGTCAGCGAGTTGGTGTGGGCGGCATGGATGACCACGCCGGCGGCGAGGAACAGCAGCGCCTTGAAGAAGCCGTGGGAGAGGAGGTGGAAGACGGCCGCGTCGCGGTCTCCGGAGGCGAGCGAGCCCGCCATGTAGCCGAGCTGGCCGACGGTGGAGTAGGCGAGGACGCGTTTGATGTCGTCCTGGGCGAGGGCACAGAGACCGGAGCCGACCATGGTGACGGCTGCCATCACGGCCAGCACGACCAGGGCGGCACCGGAGTGCAGATAGACCGGGAGGAGCCGGGCGACCAGGTAGATACCGGCGGCGACCATCGTCGCGGCGTGGATCAGCGCGGAGACCGGGGTGGGGCCTGCCATCGCGTCCGGGAGCCAGGTGTGCAGCGGGAACTGGGCGGACTTGCCCGCGACGCCGGCGAGCAGCAGCAGCGCCACCAGGGTGGGGTGCCCCAGCCGGCCGTGGGCGGCGGCGTCCAGCACTCCGCTGATGCGGAAGGTCCCGGCGTCGGCGCCCAGGGCGAAGATGCCGAACAGGAAGGGCACATCGCCGAGCTTGGTGACCAGGAAGGCCTTGAGGGAGGCGGAGCGGGCGTCCGCGGTCTCCCAGTGGTGGCCGATCAGGAAGTACGAGCAGATGCCCATGATCTCCCAGCCGACCAGCAGCACGATGAGGTCGCCGGAGTAGACCACCAGCAGCATGGCCGCGGTGAACAGGGAGACCAGGGCGGCGTACGAGGGGTAGCGGGGGTCGTCGCGCAGATAGGCGGTGGAGTAGATCTGCACACAGGTGGCGACGATCCCGACCAGCACGCCGATGGCGGTGGAGAAGCCGTCCAGGTGCAGTGCCAGGTCGACGGCGGGTCCCCCGGTGGGGGTGAGCCGGGTGGCGGCGTCCAGGACCCTGCCGGTGCCCAGGTCCAGAGCGACCAGGACGGCGAGGACGGCGGAGGCGGCGACCGGGAGCACGGCGAGCGGACGGACGAAGCCGGGGGCGCGCCGGCCCGCGGCGAGCCCGGCGGCGGCACCGAGCGCGGGGAGCGCGGGGACCAGCGCGGCGAGGGTGACGGTCATGCGGCGGCCTTGCCCTTCACCGGGTCTGCTTCCTGTCGGGGCGGACTGTCAGTGGTCGATGCGATGCTGTCGGTGAGGTCGCGGAGCCGGTCCACATCGGCGGTGCCGCGGGTTCGGAAGACCATGAGCACGATGGCGAGGCCGAGGCCGATCTCCGCGGCGGCGACGGTGATGGTGAAGAGGGTGAGCGCCTGGCCGGCGTGGAGGGTGTCACGCAGCCAGACGTCGAAGGCCACCAGGTTGAGGTTGACGGCGTTGAGCATCAGCTCGACGGACATCAGGACGAGGACGGCGTTGCGCCGCGCGAGCACACCGTAGAGGCCGATGCAGAAGAGCAGTGCGGCGAGGACGGCGGGATAGGCCAGGTGCATCGGCGGTCAGCGCTCCTGCGGGGGGTTCGCGGGGGCCGGATCGGCGGCCGGTCCGGGGG
>NZ_LIQR01000292.1 GCF_001418575.1 Peterkaempfera griseoplana | reverse complement strand
GGGGGGCGGCGGTTCGGGCAGCGGTGCCTCGGGGAGGTCGTCGAGGGGCCGGGTCAGCGGGGCAGGGGGGATGTCGACGCGCCTGCCGTCCGGGAGGACGGCGGTGTGCGGGACGGCCGCGGCGTCCAGGTGGGCGGAGTCGAACACCCCGTACGGCGAGCCGTCGGAGGGCGGGGCGGTGACATGGAACCCCGGGTAGCTGGCCAGGGCGAGCTCCACGGCGGCGGCGCTGACGGCCCGTCCGACGGCGGTGGCGTCGGGGTCCTTGACGGAGAGGTGGAGCAGGGCACTGGCCTCCTCCTGGACGTCGGCGTCCGGCCGGTCGGTACGGGCGAGGGTCCAGCGAACCTCGGCGGGACGGCGCCTGCCGAGGGCGGTCTCCAGCTGGTCGCGGGCCAGGGCGGCCTTGGCGTCGACGTCCAGGCCGGTGAGGACGAAGACGACCTCGTTCTGCCAGCCGCCGAGCCGGTTGAGCCCGGCCTTCAGGGTGGGCGGCGGCGCCTCTCCGCGGACGCCGGTGACGGCGACCCGGTCGGGGCCGTCCTGGTGGAGCCGTACGGTGTCCAGCCGGGTGGTGACATCGGGCCCGGCGTAGCGGGCGGGGCCGGTCTCGTAGAGCAGCTGGGCGGTGACCGTCTCCACGGTGACGGCGCCGCCGGTGCCGGGGTGCTTGGTGATGACGCTGCTGCCGTCGGGGTGGATCTCCGCGAGGGGGAAGCCGGGGCGGCGCATGTCGTGCTCGGTGAAGAAGGCGTAGTTGCCCCCGGTGGCCTGGGCGCCGCACTCCAGGACGTGGCCGGCGGCGGTCGCTCCGGCCAGGGCGTCGAAGTCGTCCCAGCGCCAGCCGAAGTGCGCCGCGGCGGGGCCGACGACCAGGGAGGCGTCGGTGACCCGGCCGGTGACCACCACGTCGGCACCGGCCTCCAGGCAGGCGGCGATCCCCCGGGCGCCGAGGTAGGCGTTGGCGGCCAGCAGGCCCTCCGGCAGGCCGAGTTCGGCGGCGCGGGGCAGCAGGTCGTCGCCCTCGACATGGGCGACCGTGGCGGGGACGCCCAGTTTCCCGGCGAGGTCCCGCACGGCCTGGGCGAGCCCTGCGGGGTTGAGACCGCCGGCGTTGACCACGATGCTGACGCCGCGCTCGACGGCGAGGCCCAGCGCCTCCTCCAGCTGCTTCAGAAAGGTGCGGGCATAGCCGCGGGAGGGGTCCTTGGCGCGGTCCCTGGCGAGGATGAGCATGGTGAGCTCGGCGAGGTAGTCGCCGGTGAGGACGTCCAGCGGACCTCCGGTGAGCATCTCACGCAACGCCCCGAAGCGGTCGCCGTAGAAGCCTGAGGCGTTGCCGATCCGCAGCGGCGGCGGCGCCGCGGGGGCGCTCATGAGAACTGCCCGGGTGTGCGGCCGTCCCCGGCGGGGCCGGCGAAGGTCTGGGCGATGTCCAGCCAGTGGTCCGCGTCCGCGCCGTGGGCCTTGAGGGCGAGGTCGTCGCGGTGGCGGCGGCGGGTGGCGAGCAGGCAGAAGTCCAGCGCGGGGCCGGTCACCCTCCCCGGTGCGTCGTCGGGCCCCCAGGCCCAGGTGTCGCCGTCGGGCGCGGTGAGCTCCACCCGGAACTCGCCGGCCGGCGGCTGCTCCCCCCGTACGGCGTAGGCGTAGTCGCGGGCGCGGACGCCCATCCGGGCCACATGCCGCAGCCGGGCGGTGGGGGTGCGGGTCACCCCCAGGGCGTCGGCGATGTCCTGGCCGTGGGCCCAGTACTCCATCAACCTGCCGGTGGCCATGGAGGCGGTGCCCATGGGCGGCCCGAACCAGGGCATCCGGCCGCCGGGTGCGACGGCCGCCAGGGCCTCGTCCAGTGCGGCCCGTCCGGTGCGCCAGGCGGCCAGCAGCTGCTCACGGGGCTGCTCGGCGCCGTGGGCGGCCTCGATGTCGGCCAGGTGGGCGGGGTTGGCGGCGGCGCGGGCCAGGACGCGGGCGAAGGCGCCTGGGTCGGTGGCGGCGAGGAGCGCCTGGGCGTCGGTCCAGGCCAGATGGGCGACCTGGTGGGCGACGGTCCAGCCGGGGGCCGGGGTGGGGTGGTGCCAGTGGTCCGCCCCGGGTCCGCTGACCAGGGCGTCGACCTCGTCGCCTTCGGCGAGCAGGTCGTCGAGCAGGGTGCGGGTGTCCACCATGGGGGATGTCCTCCGCCTGAGGGGGCGTCACTGCCGTCTGCCCCGAAGAGTGGCACCTCCGCCCGAAAGAAACAAGCATGCTTGCTTCTTTCCCGACAGGGGCGGGCGGGCGAGCCGACGGCGGCGCGCCCTCCGACGGCGGGGAGGGACAGGGCCCCCTCCTCACCGAAGACGGACCAGGAGGGGCGACGAGGGGGCAAGGCAGGAGCGCGGGGGTACCGGCGGGCGCAACCGGCGCCCCGGAGGCGGCCGAGCCTCCCGTCCCGGCGGCGAGGTGACCGCCGCCGGGGACGAGGGGTCGGAGCGAGGGATCAGGAGCTGGGGACGGTCCACTTCTGGTTGGCTGCCCCGGTGCAGGTCCAGATCTGCAGCGGGGTGGCGTTGGCCGAGGTGTTGCCGGTGACGTCCAGGCACTTGTTGGCCTGCGGGTTCACCAGGTCGTGTCCGGAGGTGTACGTCCACTGCTGGGCGGCGGTGCCGTTGCAGTCGTACAGCTGCACCCTGGCGCCGTCGGCGGTGGAGGCGGAGGCCACGTCCAGGCACTTGCCCAGGGCGCGGACGGTGCCGTCGGTGCCCACGGTCCACTGCTGGGCCGCGGTGCCGTTGCAGTCGTACAGCTGCACCTGGGTGCCGTTGGCGCTGTTGGCGCCCGCCACGTCCGCGCACTTGCCCGCCAGGCCGGTGATCGCACCGGTGTGCGCGCCGCCGCCGGACTGGGTGCCGCTCCAGGTGAAGGTGGCGGTGGTGTGCGCGGGCAGGGTGTACGCGAAGTTCTGCCCGCCCCAGTTCACCCGCAGGGTCTGGGTGGCGCCGGAGTCGTTGTAGGCGACCAGTGCCTTGGAGCCGTCGGGGTTGAGCCAGGCGACGTTGGGCACGGCGGTGGAGGCGGTGGAGGCGATCCGGTAGGCCCCGGGCTGCACGAACTTGGTGAGATGGCCCATGTCGTAGTACTCGACGGTGTAGTCCACCTGCCCGCTGCGGCTGTCGCCGTTGTGCACGGTGACCAGGCCGGTGCAGGTGCCGCAGCCGCCGTTGTGCGGGCCCATGTTCTGGTCGACGGCCAGGGACCACTTGGTCACCGACTTACCCCAGTTGCGGGTGTAGTCGATGATGTTGTGCATGTCCTCCTGCTGCTGGTCGGTGATCCAGGTGCCGCCGGAGTGCTCGGTGTCGAAGGCGTCCACCGAGGGGTACTGGTTGTGCACGGTGGTCTGCGCGGAGACGTCGCCGCCGTAGCCGTGCCAGGCGATGCCGCCGAAGAGGGAGTCGTTGCGGATCGTGGCGTCGTCGACCACCGGCGCGCCGTAGCCGGAGTAGGTGTCCCAGTTCCAGTCCAGCGCCAGCACCTTGGTGGAGAGGCCGGCGGCGTGCAGTGCGGGCAGCAGGTTGGTCTTGGTGAAGTACTGGAGGCCGGAGCCGTTCCAGCTCATGGAGGGGTAGCCGCCGCAGCAGGTGGGTTCGTTCTGCACGGTGACGTAGTTCACCGGGGCGCCCTGTGCCTGGTACGCCTGGAGGTACTTGACGAAGTACTGGGCGTAGGCGGGGTAGTCCTCGGCCTTCAGCCAGCCGCCGTTGAGGCTGCCGCTGTCCTTCATCCAGGCCGGGGCCGTCCAGGGGGTGGCCATCACGGTGAGCTTGGGGTTGAGCTGCCGGGCCTGCTTGGTCAGCGGGACCACGTCGGCCAGGTCGTGGGCGATGGAGAAGCTGGTGAGGTCGGGGTCCGACTGCCCGGCCGCGACGTCGTCGTAGGTGTAGCCGTAGCGGGCGAGGTCGGAGGCTCCCATGGGGTTGCGCAGGAAGGAGAGCCCGATCCCGGCGGCGGGGTCGAAGAGCTTCTGCATCACCGAGGTGCGGGTGGCCGCGGAGAGGGCCCCGCTGGAGTTGAGCAGCCAGGCCGCGGTGTCGGTGAAGGAGGCGCCGCCGCCGGTGAACTGCTGGTAGCGGGTTCCCTCGTCGACGGTGACGTTCTGCCCGGACCCGCCGGTCCCGGCGGTGAAGGCCACGGCCGTCTGCTGCTGCAGGCCGCGGGTGACATGGCGGCCGCCGGCGTCGTCGGTGGTGGTCAGCCAGACGTTGACGGTCTCGCCGGCGGCGTGGGCCGGCGTCGCGGTGAGCAGCCCGGCGGCGGCGAGCAGCCCGGAGAGGGCTGCCGCGACCGTGCCGCGCAAGGGGGGCCTGAGGCGGCCGGTGGTGCGGTGGGAGGGCATGCGGCTCTGCCTTTCGGTGGCGTTCCGGTGGGGGTGAGGTCTCGGGTGGTGGTGATGTGGGGGTGCTGGTGTGCCGGGGTGGTGGTGTTCCGGTGAGGGAGAGGGCAGCACGGAATGGCCGGGCGTGGCGCCGCACCGGACGCCCGGACTTATTTCAAGGCGTGATTCAACCCATGCGGTTAGGCTGCGTCAAGAGTTTTCACAGGGCTTCCCCGTGCTCATGACAGCAACTGCGACAACACCAGGGAGACGGCAGATGGCCGAGCGCAATCTGCAGACGGTCCGCGACCTGCGCCGGTCCAACCGTTCCCTGCTGCTGCGCCGCCTCTACTTCGGCGGGCCGCTCAGCCGGCAGGACCTCATCCACACCACCAGCCTGAGCGCCGCCTCCGTCAGCAATGTCATCGCCGACCTCATCGAGGACGGCCTGGTGGTGGAGGCCGGGGCGCTGGAGTCCGAGGGCGGCCGGCCCCGCATCCTGCTGCGGGTCAACTCCTCCGCCCTGCACGTGGTGGGCGTGGACGTCGGCGAGACCCGGGTGCGGGTCGAGCTCTTCGACCTCGACCTGGAGCAGCTCGCCGCGACCGATCTGCCGCTGGACGCGGGCGGTTTCACCGCGCCCGAGGTCGCCGCCCGGATCCGCACCGGCCTGGAGACGGTGCTCGCGGACGAGCGGCCCGGCGGCCCCGCGCTGCTGGGCATCGGCATAGGCGTACCCGGTGTGGTGCAGCACTCCCCCGACGCGGTGGTGCACGGCCAGACCAACGGCTGGGACGCGGTCCCGCTGGAGCGGATGCTGCGCGAGTTCACCGACCTGCCGCTCTTCATCGACAACGGCGCGGTCACCATGGGCCAGGCGGAGATGTGGTTCGGCGCCGGGCGCGGCTCACGCAACACCGTGGTGGCGCTGATCGGCTCCGGGGTGGGCGCCTCGGTGGTGACCGCCGGATCGCCGTACCGCGGGTCGACCAGCAGCGCCGGGGAGTGGGGCCACACCACGGTCCAGGTCGGCGGACGCCGCTGCCGCTGCGGCTCCCGGGGGTGCCTGGAGGCGTACATCGGCGCCGAGTCGGTGATCGCGCGCTATCTGGAGACCGTCGACGACCCGGCGGTCCGGGACGCCCCCGACGAGGAGTCGGCGCTGGCCGCGCTGCTGGCCCGGGCCGACTCCCCCGCCGCACGGACGGTGCTCGACGACACGGCCGTGCACATCGGCGCCGGGGTGGCCAACCTGATCAACCTCTTCAACCCCGAGCGGATAGTGATCGGCGGCTGGGCGGGTCTGCTGCTGGGCGCCGGGCTGCTGCCCCGGATCCGGGAGACGGCCCGCGAGTACGCGCTGCACCACCCCTTCTCCCAGACCCGCATCACCCTCGGCGACCTGGGACCGGACGCGGTCACCCGGGGAGCGGCGACGCTGCCGGTGGACCGCTTCCTCGCCGCCGGCGGCAGCCGCCCCCGGGTGGAGACGGCGCAGCCCGCGCCGGCGGCCGGCCGCTGATCAGCGGGCCCGCCACCGGCGCGGGAAAAGGGTGCCGCCGACCGGCCCGGACTCCGATCGGCGGCACGCTGGGGGGCGGTCAGGTCGTCAGCCGACGCTGCAGGCCGCTCCGTTGAGGGTGAACGCGGTCGGCGTCGCGTTGGACGCCGCATAGGTGCCCTGGAAGCCGAAGCTGGTCGAAGCGCCCGCCGCCAGGGTGCCGTTGTAGCTGGCGTTGGCCGCGGTGACCGCACTTCCGGACTGGCTGACCTGGGCGTTCCAGGCGCTGGTGATCTTCTGGTCGCCCGGGAAGGTCCACTTGAGCGTCCAGCTGGAGATCGCCGCACTGCCGGAGTTCTTCACGGTGACGTCCGCCGTGAAGCCGTTGGACCAGGAGTTGGGCTTGTAGGTCACCGTGCAGGCGGCCGAACCGGTCGGCGGCTGGGACGTCGGAGGCTGCGACGTCGGAGGCTGGGACGTCGGGGGCTGCGAGGTCGGCGGCTGCGACGTGGGCGGCTGCGAGGTCGGCGGGGTGGACGGGCCGGAGGGCGGGTCCTGCGCGCCCGAGGCCAGGGCGTAGGCGACATCGGGCATGAAGGTGCCCGCGGTGCCGGCGCATCCGTCCGCCTCACCCGGAGGCTTCACCCACAGGTAGGCGTCGATCGACGCGTCCCCGGTGGCCGCGGTCGGGTAGTTGCCGATCTGCCGTCCGGACGGGTCGCACCAGGCGCCGCCGCCGGCAGGGCCGTTGCCGTTGCGGCTGGTGTCCACCACCGCGTGCAGATTGGACGGGTTGCCCAGCGCCGAGAGGATCGCCTTGTCGAAGGAGACCTCGTTGGCCGTGGTGTTGAAGTTGGAGACGTTGCTGAAGACACCGTCGGCGTTGGTCAGGATGCCCGCGCTGCGCAGTCGGGAGGCCTGCTCCGAGGCGCTGTTCCAGGCCGAGTGGCCGCCGTCCATGTAGACCTTGGCGCCCGGGGCCGCGGCGTGGATGGTGGCACCGGCCTGCGACAGGGCGGCGAAACGGTCGCTCTGCTGCTGGGCGGAGAGGCAGGTGGTGAGCGCGATCGAGTCCGGCTCCAGGATGACGATCGACTTGCCGCCGCCCAGCCCGGCCGCGAACTTCTGCACCCAGGCGCCGTAGGAGGCCAGGTCGGGCGCGCCACCGGCGGAGGCGCCGCCGCAGTCGCGGTTGGGGATCTCGTACACCACCAGCACCGGCACCTGACCGGCGGCGGCCGCCGCAGAGGTGATCTTGCTGACGTCCGAGGTGACGGTGTCCGGGCGGTAGTTGGCGAACCAGATGCCCTGGGCCTGGCTGGCGATCCGCTTGGCGATCACCGGCTCGCGGGAGTCACCGGGGTTGGCGGCGACCCACCTGACGACCTGTGAGGCCGGGTCCTTGTAGAACTGGGTGTCCGCGGGCAGGCTGCCCTGCACCGCGGCGCCCGCGGTGCCCTGGGCGGCCAGCAGCATGCCGCCGGACAGTGCGGCGGCGGCCAGGACGGCGGCGGCCGCCCTGGCGCGGCGCGGACGCCGGACGGGGGCCGGTCCGGCGGGCGATCCGGCACCGGGCCGGATGCTTATCGGGGGTGTCACAGTGTTGTCCTCCGTGCTCTCGGGTGGGAGAGGGCGTGAGTGGACGCCACGAGAACGGCGTGGGAGCGCTCCCGCAGTGTCGGGGCTGAGCGTAACCACGAATGTCGCGCACATGTAATCCCCTTGCGTGACCAATCTGAGATTTCGTGGGAGCGCTCCCGTGATGCGCCTGTGACTTTGCGCATCCACATCGATATATAACCCCTGTAGGGTTACCTTGGGGGTACAGACCCTCCGACTGCAGGGAGCACACCTCCATGCCGAAGATCAACGTCTATCTGCCGGACGACCTCGCGGAAGCCGTCAAGGAGGCCGGCCTGCCGGTCTCGGCGATCTGCCAGCGGGCCCTGGAGCAGGCCGTACGCCGGGTGACCGCCATCCGGGAGACCGCCCTCGGCGACCTGGACCTCCAGGAGCCCACCGGGGCGCTGGCCCACTTCACCGCCAGGACGCGCGCCGCGCTGAAGCTCGCCGTGGAACAGGCGGAGGCGCAGGCGGGGGAGCAGTCAGGGCAGCAGGGGGCGGCCGGGATCGGCACCGCGCAGCTGCTCGGCGGACTGCTCGCGGAGGGCGGCAACCTGGCCCTCCAGGTGCTGCGGGCCCTGGAGATCGAGCCCGCCCAGGTGCAGCGCGACCTCTCCCGCCGGACACCGGAGCAGGAGCCCGCCGCCGCCGGGGCGGACGACGGCCCGGGCCCGCGCCGCCTCAGCGGCCCCGCCGCCAACGCCCTGGAGCTGGCCGTCAGCGAGGCGACCTCACTGGGCCACAACTACGTCGGCTGCGAGCACCTGCTGCTCGGCCTCACGTCCGAACCCGACGGCACGGGGGGCCAGGTGCTGCGCGCCCTGGGGGCCGAACCCCGGCTCACCCGCCGCGCGGTCTCGGCCGCCCTGGCGGGGTACGTCCATCTGCGCGCCCAGACCCAGCAGCCCACCGGCGGGGAGGCCGCCGCCGTGCCCGCCGGAGCGGCACAGGCCCTCGCGACGGCGGTCCGCCGGGAGCTGCAGCCGCTGGCCGACCGGATCGAGCGGCTGGAGCAGCACCTGGGGCTGGACCCGGCGAGTTGAGCGGGGCCGTCCGGCGCGCGGCACATCCCGTCCGCGTCGCCGGGCCGGCCCGGACCGCGGCCATGCCCTCCCCCGGACGGGGTCACGGGGGAGGGCGTACGGCACACCACGGCCGCTCCGGCGGGTACCGAGGCCCGGGCCTCCGGGGTGGCACCCTGGGTGCCACGGCACAGCCCCCGGCGTACCCCGGGGGACGTTGCGGCGGGCGGCGTCTCAGCGGGTGGCGACCGCCATCAGCCGCCGCACACCGCGGTAGTTGCGCATCGCCTCACCGAAGGTGGTGGCGCCCTGGGTGACCTGGACGAAGGCCCGCCAGATGGGCGGCACCGCCGTCACCCCGGCGTGGAACACCCCGGGGCGCCGCTCGAAGGCGGCCAGCAGCTGCTTGCCCGCCCGCATCTCCACGCCGAGCCCGGCCTTGATGGCGAAGGCGTAGTTGAGGGCCTGGCGGCGGACGTCCACGCCGTCGGCGGCCTCGGCGACCCGGACCGCCCACTCGCCGGCCAGCCTGCCGGAGCGCAGGGCGTAGGAGATGCCCTCCCTGGTCCAGGGCTCCAGGAGCCCCGCCGCGTCGCCCGCCACCAGCACCCGGCCCCGCGAGAGCGGGGAGTCCTCGGCGCGGCAGCGGGTGAGGTGCCCCGACTCCACGGACGGCGGGAAGCCGGCGAGCCCGAGCCGCCCGATGTAGTCGGCGAGGTACTGCTTGGTGCGCTCCCCCGACCCGCGGGCGGCGATCACCCCGACGGTCAGGCTGCGGGAGGCGGTCTTGGGGAACACCCAGCCGTACGAGCCGGGCAGCGGCCCCCAGTCGAGGTGGATACGGCCGGCCCAGGCCCGGGCGACCTCCTCCGGCACCGGGATCTCGGCCTCCAGGCCCAGGTCGATCTGGTCGAAGGAGACCCCGACGTGCCGGCCGATGCGGCCGGCGCTGCCGTCGGCGCCCACCACGGCGCGGGCCAGCAGAGTGCGGCCGTCCTGGGTGAGCAGGGCGACCGTGCGGCGGTCGGGAACGCGGTCGCCGTGCTGCTCCACACCGGTGACGGTGACCCCGGTCTCCAGCACCGCCCCGGCCGCCTGCGCGGCCTTGACCAGCCCGTGGTCGAACTCGTCCCGGTTCACCAGGCCGAACATCATCCGCCGGGAGCGCCGGGTGCGCTGCCAGCGGCCGTCCAGGGCGAAGGTGACGGCGTGCACCCGGTCCTGCAGCGGCAGGGTGAACCCCGGCGGCAGGGCGTCCCGGGAGGGGCCGATGATCCCTCCCCCGCAGGTCTTGTAGCGTGGGTGCTCGACCTTGTCGAGCAGCAGTACCTTGCGTCCCGCCGCGGCGGCTGCGTAAGCGGCCGAGGATCCGGCCGGCCCTGCGCCGACCACCACGACGTCCCAGACGTCATCGAGCTTGTCCGTCACGTTGCGCCATCCTATGCGGCGTCGCCGCTGGAGTGCCCGCCGCCCTGGCGACCGAGCGTCACTCCCCGGTCGTCGCAGGGTCCGCGTCGCGGGGCCGCAGCGCCAGGGCGGCCGCCGCGTAGAGCGCCAGGCCGACGGCCAGGCCGGTGCCCGCGCCGAAGCAGACGGTGGGCACCAGGTCCGCCGGGGAGGCCGCGGGGCCGTGCAGGTCGGTCCAGCGGTGGGTGCGGTGGACGGCGCCCACGGCGGCGGCCGCGGCGGCGAGGACGAGCACCCCGGTGCGGGTGCGCACCGGGAGCCGCAGCCGCCGCCGTTCTGCGCCGGGAGCTACGGCGTCCGCGGCCCGGCGGGTGGTGGCGACCGCCCAGCCGGCCAGCCAGAGCAGGGCCAGCGCCGAGCCGCCGTACTGGAGCCAGTGGTGCAGCGGCTGCCCGGCCACGGTCCGGTTGAGCACCGGGAGCAGCCGGACGCCGGCGCGGTCGTGGTGGGTGAAGGAGTCCCAGCAGACATGGGTGGCCGCACCCAGCGCGGCCGAGAGGGCGAACCAGCCTGCGTCCCGCGGACGCACACCGCTGCGGCGACGGCGGGTCAGCTCGTCGACGGCCGCGCCCCAGCGGTCGGGCAGCAGCGCGGTCAGCGGCTCGCGCAGCAGGCCGTGCCAGCCCGCCGCCAGGACCGCCGCGATGGCCACGTCGAGGGTGGGGACCGCCCAGGGGCTGTGGGTGGCCGCGCCGTAGCCGAAGGCGCCGTGGACCAGCGAGTCGGCGAAGTACGGCACATCGGGTGCCATCGACCCGGCGACCAGCGCACTGGCCACCCACGGGCCGCGGGCCCGGCCGTGGCGGAGGAAGGGCAGCACGGCCGCCGGGTGGCTGAGGGTGAACGGCATTGCGCCATCCTGCCCCACCGGCCCGGCGCGCGCGAGGCGGCGCCGGAACGCCGTCCCTCCTGCGGACCCGCTGCCCCAGGGCCCGCACGAGCGGTGCCGGGCGGATGCGCGCGCCGCGTACGGCAGCACAGTCCGCCCGCGGCGTGTACGCAACCACGGTGCCCCTCGCCCGGGCGTGAGCGGCGCCGGGCACCGCCGTCAGCCCTCCACCGCCTCCGCGGCCCTCTCCCCCACCGGGACTCCGGCCTCCAGGGTCAGCGCCTGACCTCGTCTGCGGGCCCGCAGGGCGGCCGCCAGCCGCAGCACCCGGCCCGGCGGCAGCAGCTCCTCCGCCTCACTCAGGGTGACGAACCGCCAGGAGCGCAGCTCGTCCGCGGGGAGCCGCAGCCGGGACCGTCCCTCGGCGTCCAGCCTGCCGCCGTCGTAGACCAGCCGGATACCGCCCTGCCGGGGGCCGGTATGGGGCTCCCAGTCGGTCACCAGCAGCCGCAGCGCCGACCGGTCCAGGGTGATGCCCAGTTCCTCGGCGACCTCGCGGACGCCGGCCAGGGTGGGCGCCTCTCCCCGCTCGACCACTCCGCCGGGGAACTCCCAGCCGGGCTTGTAGACCGGGTCCACCAGCAGCACCCGGTCCTGCTCGTCGAAGAGAAGCACCGCCGACGCCACCGTGTCGGCGGTCGGCTCGGGGGTCTGCACGATGCGGCGCTGCGCGGTGCCGCGCCGTACCAGGGCGGCGATCCGCTCGGCGACGGCGCGTGGGGTGAGCGTCGCGGTGTCGATGGTCTCGGCGTCGGCGGTGAGCCAGGGCAGGGCCTGCTGATAGGCCGCCAGGTGGTCCAGGGACCACCGCCGGGTCTCCTCGCC
Source organism: Peterkaempfera griseoplana (assembly GCF_001418575.1). Classification (GTDB taxonomy): domain Bacteria; phylum Actinomycetota; class Actinomycetes; order Streptomycetales; family Streptomycetaceae; genus Peterkaempfera; species Peterkaempfera griseoplana. The sequence continues at coordinate 4,133 of NZ_LIQR01000292.1, read as the reverse complement.
GCGGGCGGGGTGGGCCGGGTCCGCGGCGCGGGACTCGATCCGGGCGCGCAGGATCGTTTCGTCGGCGTGCAGCAGCACATGGTGGACCGGGATCCGGCGCGCGGCGAGGGCGCCGAAGATCTCGTCCCGGTACTCCTGCCGCAGCAGCGTCATCGGTACCACCAGCGGCCCCGGCACCTCGGCCAGCAGCGCCGCGGCCACCTCGGGGACCAGCAGCCGCCACGACGGCAGGTCCTGGTAGTCGGTGATCCCCGCGGTCAGGTCCCGCGGCAGCATTGCGGCCAGCGCCGCCCCGACCGGCTCGGGGTCGTAGAGGACGCTGCCCGGCAGCAGCGCGGTGAGTTCACGGCAGGCGCTGGACTTTCCCGCGCCGAAGGTCCCATTGACCCAGATGATCACACAGCCCCCTGCTGTCGTCCCATCCGGCCCCGGGACGCGCCCCAGCGGCGCCCCGCGGGCCTCCGCGCCCGGCCGGGCCCGGCGGCGGGCCGGGTGGTTGCGGGCACAGGGGGCGGCCGTGGTGCGCCGTCCCCTGTGTTCCTACCCGCGTGCCCCGGTCTCCCACGCATGCCCCGGCACCCCAACTCGCCCGGGAGGCCTGGCGGGTGCCGGGGCGGCCGCGGGCGCTGACCGCCCGTCCGCTCAGAGCTGCCCGGCGCGCGGTCGCAGCCCCAGCGACTCGATGGCCGCGGCGGCGGCGCCGACCAGCCCCGCGTCGGTACCGAGCTGCGCCGGACGCACCTCCAGGCCCCGGACGAACGGCAGGGTGGCGTACTCGGCGAGCCGGGCGCGCAGCGGGGCGAAGAGCACCTCCCCGGCCTGGGCGACCCCGCCGCCGATCACCGCCACGTCGATCTCCACCAGGGTGGCGGTGGCGGCGATGCCCGCCGCCAGCGCCTGCGCGGCCCGGTCGTACGCGGCCAGCGCCACCGGGTCGCCGGTCCGGGCGGCGGCCGCGACGGCGGCCGCCGAGGTGTCGTCACCGGTGGGCCGCCAGCCGTCCCGCAGGGCGCGCCGGGCGATGGAGGTGCCGCTGGCGAGCATCTCCACACAGCCGCGGGCGCCGCAGGGGCAGAGGTCGCCGTCCAGGTCCACGCTGATGTGGCCGATGTGACCGGCGTTGCCGGTCGGGCCGGGGTGCAGCGCCCCGCCCAGCACCAGACCGCCGCCGACCCCGGTGGAGACCACCATGCAGAGCGCGTTGTCGTGGCCCCGGGCGGCGCCCTGCCAGTGCTCGGCAGCGGTGATCGCGACTCCGTCGCCGATCAGCACCACCGGAAGGCCGCCCGCGGTGGGGTGCCCGACCACCCGCTCGACCAGGGGGAACTCGCGCCAGCCCGGGATGTTGACGGGGCTGACGGTGCCGTGCACGGCGTCCACCGGCCCGGCGCTGCCGATGCCGACGCCCCGAACGCGCTCCCAGGCCGGGTGGGCGGCGAGTTCGTCCAGCACCTCGGTGACGGCCGCCATCACCGTCTCGCCCGACTCTCCGGCCCGGGTGGGACGCCGGGCGGACGCGATGATCCCGCCCCGGAGGTCCACCAGGGCGCCTGCGATCTTGGTGCCGCCGATGTCGAGGGCGGCCACCAGATCACCGGTCCCGCCGGTGATCACCGCGGCACCCGCCGTGCCGTGAAGGTCCGGCTCGGTCCCGGTGCGCTCCGTCTGCATCCGCCCACTCACTTCCTGGTCCACCGGGCGACCCCGGCCCCCCGCTTCAGCCGCTGTCGGCCGGTGTAATGTCCCTCATCTCTGACAACGTTGTCCAGTCCATAGCGCGGCGGCGCCGGGAATCCGTACCATTACGGGCCCACCCATCCGTCCCGAAGGCGCACGCCGGGAGGTCCCCCAGTGCCGAGCGAGCCGCAGGCAGCAACCCCCTACGCCGTCGGCGACACCGCCGGCCCGCCCGCCCAGCGCTACGGTCACCGGCCCACCATGAAGGACGTCGCCGCCCGGGCCGGGGTCGGCCTGAAGACGGTCTCCCGGGTCGTCAACGGGGAGCCCGGCGTCACCGCCGACACCGCGGAGCGGGTGCAGACCGCCATCACCGCGCTGGGCTTCCGCCGCAACGACAGCGCCCGCATCCTGCGCAAGGGCCGCACGGCCAGCGTGGGTCTGGTGCTGGAGGACATCGCCGACCCGTTCTACTCCTCGCTCAGCCGCGCCATCGAGGAGGTCTCGCGGCTGCACGGCTCGCTGCTCTTCACGGGCTCCAGCGACGAGGACCCGGAGCGCGAGGAGCAGCTGGCGCTGGCCTTCTGCGCCCGGCGGGTGGACGGCCTGGTGATCGTCCCCGCGGCGGGGGCCGACCACCGCTATCTGGAGCCCGAGATCCGGGCCGGCATCGCCACGGTCTTCATCGACCGCCCGCCGCTGGGCCTGGACGCCGACACGGTGCTCACCGCAAACGCGGCCGGTGCCCGCGCGGGCACCGCCCATCTGATCAGCCAGGGCCACCGCAGGATCGCCTTCCTCGGCGACTCCCCGGACATCCACACCGCCGCCGAGCGGGCGCGCGGCTACCGCGAGGCGATGGCCGAGGCGGGCCTGCCGGTGCACGACTCCTGGGTGGCCATGGGTCCCACCGCCCCCGAACGGGTCGAGGCGGCGCTGGCCGCCGCCCTCTCGGGGCCGCACGCGGCCACGGCGCTGTTCTGCGGCAACAACCGGGTCACCGTCGCCGCGGTACGTCAGCTGCGCGCCCTGGACCGGCAGGTGGCGCTGGTCGGCTTCGACGACCTGGAGTTCGCCGACCTGCTCTCCCCCGGGCTCACCGTGGTCGCCCAGGACCCGGCCGGCATCGGCCGTACTGCCGCCCAGCTGCTCTTCGCCCGGCTGGACGGCCACACCGGCCCCGGCCGCCGCATCGAGCTCCCGGCCCGGCTGGTGATGCGGGGCTCGGGCGAGATCCCCCCCGCCTGACCTCGGCCGCCTCGGGCCCGGGCGGCTCCCGCCGCGGACCGGGCCGCCCGGCAGCGGCCCGTCCCCGCACCCCGCTGCCCGGCCCGGGGCGACCCTGCCCGGCGAAGGGACGAGGCAGCCCAGGTCGGGCAGGCGGGGCGACCCGGCGTCGCCCGGGCCGGTGGCCCCGGACCGGCCGCCGCGGCTTGCCCGTGCCCCGCCGTCACACCGGTTCGGTGAGCTGCTTCTTGAGCACCTTGCCCATGGCGTTGCGCGGCAGGTCGTCCACCAGCACCACCCGGCGGGGCCGCTTGTGCACGGAGAGCCGCTCGGCGACGAAGGCGGAGAGCTGATCACCCGTCACCGCTCCCTCGGCGACCACGAAGGCGACCACGGCCTGCCCCAGGTCCGGGTCGGGGGCCCCGACCACGGCGGCGTCGGCGACGGCCGGATGGTCGCGCAGCGCGGCCTCCACCTCACCGGCCCCGATCTTGAACCCGCCGCTCTTGATGAGGTCCACCGAGGCCCGCCCGACGATGCGGTGGAACCCGTCACCGCCGACGGTGGCCACATCACCGGTGCGGAACCAGCCGTCCTCGGTCCAGGCCTCGGCGTCGGCGTCCGGACGGCCCAGATAGCCGTCGAAGAGGGTGGCGCCGCGCACCTGGAGCTCACCCACGCTCTCCCCGTCACGGGGGACCGGTGCGCCGTCCTCGGCGAGCAGCCGGGTCTCGACGCCCTCCAGTGGCAGTCCGACGCTTCCCGGCCGCCGCTCGCCCTGTGCCCGGGTGGAGACGGTGATCAGGGTCTCCGTCATGCCGTACCGCTCGACCGGCCGGTGGCCCGACAGCTCCGCCAGCCGTTCGAAGACCGGCACCGGCAGCGGGGCGCTGCCCGAGACCAGCAGCCGGGCGCCGGCCAGGGCGCGGGCCGCGGTGTGGTCCGCGGCGATCCGCGACCAGACGGTGGGCACGCCGAAGTAGAGGCTGCCGGCGGCCGCGGCGTACGCGCCCGGGGTGGGGCGGCCCGTGTGCACCAGGCGGCTGCCGGTGCGCAGCGCGCCGAGGACGCCCAGGACCAGCCCGTGGACGTGGAACAGCGGCAGTCCGTGGACCAGGGTGTCCTCGGCGGTCCAGGCCCAGGCGGCGGCGAGGGCGTCCAGGTCGGCGGCGACGGCCCGGCGGCCGAGTACGGCGCCCTTGGGCGCGCCGGTGGTGCCGGAGGTGTAG
>NZ_LIQR01000291.1 GCF_001418575.1 Peterkaempfera griseoplana | reverse complement strand
TCCGCGCCGGCGCGGATCAGTGCGGCCACCGCACGTGATGTCGTCCGCTCCGGCCAGGCGACGACAACCGTGGTGGGTGGTGCGTCGAGCAGCGGTACGCACACCACGTCGGGCCAGGCGCGCCGGCGCACCGACTCGGGCAGCACCGCGACCAGCTGACCCAGAGCAACCAGCTGCATCAGCTGCGAGACGTCATGCACGTGGGGAAGACGGCCGTCGGGGGCGTTCGCCTCGTCACCAGGCCATCGGGGCAGCTGCTCGCCGGCCAGGTCGGCCAGGGTCAGGGCGGCGCGGCCGGCCAGACGGTGGGCCCGGGGAAGCATGGCGACCTGGTCCTGGGTCAGGAGCGGTTCGGTGTCGAAGCCCGCGACGTCGTCGTAGGGCGTGGTCAGGAACGCGACATCGGCTCTTCCGTCCCGCAGCATCGGAGCCTGCTCCCCGATGCCGCAGACGATCACCTCGACGTCGACGGCCTCGGAATCGCGGCGGTAGCGCTGCAGGATCGACTCCAGCAGCCCTGCATCCCCGTTGGGCTTCATCGCCAGCGTGAGCTTCGGATCGGTCCGTCCCGCCCGTTGCGCTCGCCGGACCGATGCCGAGACCGCGTCCAGGGCTTTACGGCTTTCGGTCAGGAAGACCTGGCCGGCGGTGGTGAGGCTCACTGCCCGGCTGGTGCGTTCCAGCAGCTGCACGCCCATGCGTCGCTCCAACTGGGCGATGGCGCGGGACAGCGGCGGCTGCGCCATGCCCAGGCGCTGGGCGGCGCGACCGAAGTGCAGTTCCTCGGCGACGGCGACGAAGTAGGTGAGCTCGCGCGTCTCCGGCACATCCATACCCGCAGGGTATCGTTCGAGACGCTACGGGTGTTGGCCGGCGCGTTCGGTGCGGTGTTGTGCTGGGTGCATGAACGAAACCATGATCACCCTGGTGACCGGCGCGAACAAGGGCATCGGCCGCCAGATCGCCGCCCAGCTCGGAGCCCTGGGCCACGTCGTCGTGATCGGCGCCCGCGATGCCGAGCTCGGCCGGAAGGCCGCGGCAGAGCTGCGCGAGAGCGGCGCCGATGCGGCTTCAGTCGTGCTCGACGTGACGGACCCGCTGTCGGCCTCCTCGGCCGCCGCCGAGATCGAGTCCCGCTACGGCCGGCTCGACGCGCTGGTCAACAACGCCGGCATCAGCGGCCGTCCGGGCAGCGACCGGGGCGACCAGCGCCCCAGCACGGCGGACCTCGACGTGCTGCGCGCCGTCTTCGAGACCAACTACTTCGGGGTGATCGCCGTCACCAACGCGATGCTGCCGCTGCTGCGCCGATCGGTCTCTCCGCGGATCGTCAACGTGTCCAGCTCCGTGGGCTCACTGAGCATCAACGCCGACCTGGAGCGCAGCGACGGCCCGGCGATCCCGATCTCCGCCGGGTACGTCACGTCGAAGAGCGCGCTGACGGCCCTCAGCCTGCAGTACGCCCGGGACCTGCTGCCCGACGGCATCAAGGTCAACGCGGTCTGCCCCGGCTACGTCGCCACCGACCTGAACGGCCACCGCGGCCACCGCACCCCCGCCGAAGGCGCTGTGGCCGCCGTCCGGATGGCCACCATCGGCGCCGACGGACCGACCGGCACTTTCACCGACGACGAGGGCACAGTGCCCTGGTGAGCCGTCAGGCGGCCGGGCGCGGGGCTTGTCCGGGCGGGTAGGTGATCCCGAGGTCCTCCGGCCCGGCGCGGTACGCCGCAGCATTGCCGTTGACCTCGTCGGCAGGCGAACGTCGGCCGCGTCCCGGCGGCTACCGTGCGTTTCGGTGGCCGGCTGCCGAAGTCCGACGAAGTCGACCACGGCGAGCGGCACGCGGTGGAGTGCGGGATCAACCGGCTCAGGAGGCACCGGGCCGTGGCCGCAAGGTGCGACTCATCAGCTGTCGCCATGAAGCGACGGTGCTGGTCGCCGCCATCAAGGAGTGGCGGTGACCAGCACCGTCGCGACAGCTCCTCGAGCTCAGGCAGGAGACGGCCGGCCCTCGACCGGAGCGGACTGCTTGCCCAGGTTTCGCCAGAACACAGCGCCCAGAATCGGGAACAGGACCATGATGGCCAGCCAGCCCGCCTTGGGCAGCAGGCGAATGCGCGCCGAGGGGGTCCTGATGCAGTCGACCAGGGCATAGACGTACAACCCGGCCACTATCACATAAATCGCAAAGACCAGCACCGACGTCATCGGGTCACCTCACGTGCAAGGGCTGCTGCCCGACTGCGTGCGGCACGGCCCGGCCCCACTATTCGATCATATTACCGACATTCTCCTACTCGCGTGATCACCCTCGGCCGAGATCCACTTCAGCGGCAGGCCCTGGGGCGGGCCCCGGACGTCCGAGGGCCTGTCGCGGACGCAGCTGCGTGCCCGGCCGGGCGGGACCGGCTGCGGACCTGGACATCGCGTCGGCACCGATGACTTTCGCCGTGCGCGACGGTCTCCATGTTCCGTGAACTACTTGGAGGGTGTGGAGTGAGCGTGTTCGTCCTGATCCCCGGGGCCGGCGGTGCGGCCTGGTACTGGCATCGTGTGGTGGCCGAGTTGCAGGCCAGGGGCCATGAGGCGGTCGCCGTCGAGCTGCCCGGCCCCGACGGGTCCGCGGGGTTGCCCGAGTACGCCGACGCGGTGGCCGAGGCGATCGGCGACCGCGAGCGGGTGGTGCTGGTGGCCCAGTCGATGGGGGGTTTCACCGCGCCGATGGTCTGCGCCCGGGTGCCGGTGGGCCAGTTGGTCCTGGTCAACGCGATGATCCCGGTGCCGGGCGAGACCCCCGGGCAGTGGTGGGACAACACCGGGTCGGAGCCTGCCCGCGTCGCGGCGGCACAGGCGGGCGGGTACGCCGTGGAGTTCGACCTGGACACCTACTTCCTGCATGACGTCCCGGCCGAGGTCGCCGCCGCCGGAGAGGCGCACGCGCGGCCCGAGGCTGACATCGCGTTCGGCCAGCCCTGTGCCGTCGCACGGTGGCCGGAGGTGACCACGCGTGTGCTGGCCGGGGCGGACGACCGGTTCTTCCCCGTGGAGTTCCAGCGCCGGGTGGCCCGTGACCGCCTCGGCGTCAGCGCGGAGGAGGTCCCCGGCGGTCACCTGGTCGCACTGTCGCACCCGGTCGAACTCGTCGACCGGCTGACCGGGCGTCTGCCCTGAGGGCGCGAGTGGCCGTCCCTCCGGCCACCGGCAGCACCGGCGTGGACGACCCGGCCGGTCCGGGCAAGGGGACCGCCGGGCCTCCGGGGCGAGCGGTACGGGCTGCCCGTACGGCGGCAAATCCACTGGCTCCGCCGGGGGATCAGCGTTAGCGTCGGCCGGATGATGACAGCGGATGACGTACTCTCCGTCCTCGCCCTGCTGCGGAACGCGGACGTGGACGTCTGGATCGGCGGCGGCTGGGGCATCGACGCGCTGCTGGGCGAGCAGACCCGTGAGCACCATGATCTGGACCTGGCGAACCGCACGGACCAGGAGCCGGCGCTGATGGCCGCGCTCGCGGCCGCCGGATTCGTGGAGACGCTCGACTGGCGGCCCGTACGCTTCGTCGTCACCGACCCCGACGGCCGGGAGATCGATCTCCACCCCGTGGACTTCGCCGCCGACGGCTCCGCGGTCCAGGCCGCACCCGACGGCGAGCCTCCCTTCTTCTATCCCGCCTCCTGCTTTGTGACGGGCACGATCGGGCAGACCACGGTGCCGTGCCTGTCACCGGAGCAGCAGGTCTACTTCCACCAGGGCTACGAGCCGGAGGACCACGACCGCCAGGACATGGCCCGACTCCGGCAGAGATTCGGTGTCGCCACGCACTTCTGACGTATCGTCACCTAATGTCCCAAAGGCCCGTGAACTCCCGAGGGCCGATGCGTCGAGCCAGGGGTGGGGGCACCTCGGTGCCCGCCGAACCTCCGCGGTGGCCGCGGCCACTTCAGGCCGACGACGCCACCTGGCCGCCGCCGGCGTCCTACTCTGACGTCGGCTGAAGGAGAGTGCATGGCCGGCGTCGCAGAGCTGATCTGCTATCCGATCAAAGGGTGCGCGGGCACCTCCATGGACGACGCGCTTCTCACCCCGGCGGGCCTGGCGCGCGACCGCAGCTTCATGGTCGTCGCCGAGGACGGGACCTACCGCACCCAGCGCCGCCACCCGCGCCTCGCCCTCATCCGGCCCACCGTCAGCCCGGACGGCAGCCGGCTCACACTGGACCCGGCCGACACCGTGGGGGGTTTCGGCAGGGTGCTCGTCGATGTCACCACGTCCGCGCCACGCCGCCGCGTCGACCTGTTCGGCGCCGCCTTCCAGGGGATCGACCAGGGCGACCAAGCCGCCCTCTGGCTGTCGGAGTTCCTCGGCACCCCCAGCCGTCTGGTCCGGGTGCCGCCGGAGCACGACCGGATCGCCGACGGCTGGACCCCCGGTCCCTCCGGCTACGCCGACAGCAGCGCCGTGCACCTGCTGTCCCGCTCGTCCCTCGCCCTTCTCGACCGGCGGATGGCCGATCGGGGAGCCCCGCCACTGCCCATGAACCGCTTCCGCCCGAACATTGTCCTCGACGGCACCCCCGGCCCGTGCTGCGGCGAAGACGGCGGCGACGGCCGGGGCGGCGACGGCGTCCGTGGTGGCGGTGGCGGTGGCGGTGGCGGTGACTGGGCGGACGTACCCCATGCCGAGGACCGCCTGCGGCGCATCACCATCGGTGAGGCCGAACTGGGCTATGCCAAACTCGCGGTGCGCTGCGCGGTCACCCTGGTCGACCAGGAGGCCGGGGCACGTCAGGGACCGGAACCGCTGCGCACGCTCGCCGACTACCGGCGGGCGGCGAGCGGGGGCGTGGTGTTCGGTGCCAAGTTCTCCGTGGTGCGGCCGGGGAAGCTCTCCGTCGGCGACGAGGTGGTCGTCCGGGAGTGGGGCGACTCCGGGCAGTGAGGCGCTGAGGCTGCCTACGGCCCGGGGGTCAGGTCCTGGAGGCCCACGACCCGCAGCAGTTCGAGCCGCTCGTACGTCCGGGTGCCCGGCTGCGCCGAGTGCACGACCAGCTGCTGGCTCCGGCCGTCGCTCAGCAGCACCTCGCAGTCGAGCTCGAGGACGCCGACCACCGGGTGCACGAACCGCTTCGGGGACGGACGCTCCGACACGACGTCGTGCGCCCGCCACAGCACCTCGAACTCCTCGGACCGGGAGCGGAGTTCGGCCACAAGGGCGGCCGGCCCGGGGTCGTCGGGGCGGGCCGCTGTGACCGCCCGCAGGCTCGCCACGTACGCGCGGGAGTGCTGCTCGTGGTTCTCGGGCGGGGCCAGGTCCCGTCCGCCCGGCGCCAGGAACCAGTGGCGGATGAGGTTCGTCCCCGTGTGGTCCCCGGACAGCGCCACCGACATGCGGTTCTGCGCGAGCATCTCGCCCCAGTCGCTGAGCACCGACGCGGGCAGGTCGTGCAGCCGGTCCAGGATCAGCAGCAGCCCGGGACGGACGTGGCCGGAGGAGGTCCCGGGCCGGGGCGGCTCCTCGCCCACCAGGTGGAACAGGTGGTCGCGCTCGGTGTCCGTGAGCCGCAGGGCGCGGGCGAGGGCGGTGAGCATCTGCCGCGACGGGTGCGAGCCGCGGCGCTGTTCCAGACGGGTGTAGTAGTCCGTGGACATCCCGGCGAGCTGTGCCACCTCCTCGCGGCGCAGGCCCGGGGTACGGCGTCGCGGGCCCGCGTTCAGGCCCACGTCGCGGGGGGCCAGACGGGTGCGGGCGCGGCGCAGGTAGTCGGCGAGTTCGGTGCGGTCCACGGTTCCAAGGATCTCCCGTACCCGCACAGGTATCCAGGGAGTGCCGGTCCCTGGATAACCGCGTCTCTCCCGCCGCTGCCGCCGCCCGGGCACGCTTCCGGCATGGCAACGACGACGAGGAGGCGGCCATGCTGACATTGGTGACGGGAGCGACGGGCCAGGTCGGGCGGCGGTTCGTGCCGAGGCTGCTGCAGGGCGCGGCGTCCGGCGACGAGGTGCGGGTCCTGGTGCGGGATGCGGCGCGCGGTGAGCGGTTCGCCGCGCTCGGTGCCCAGGTGCTGGTCGGCGATCTGCGCGACACGGAGGTGCTCGGCAAGGCCACGGCCGGGGTGGACGCGGTGGTGAACGTCGCCGCCGCGTTCCGCGGCGTGGCGGACGAGGAGGCGCGGGCGGTCAACCGGGACGGGGCCATCGAGCTGGGCAGGGCCGCGGTGTCCTCCGGAGTGCGGCGGTTCGTGCAGGTCAGCACCGGGCTGGTGTACGGCGCCGGACGGGGCAGGGCGCTGGTGGAGAGCGATGAGACGGTGCCGGGCACCCACCTCTGGGGCGCCTACCCGGAGTCCAAGTGGGAGGCGGAGCGCGCACTGGGGGCGCTGGACGGCCTGGACGACCTGCGCATCGCCCGCCTGCCGTTCGTGTACGGCGACGGCGACCCGCACCTGGTCGACGTGATGAAGTGGGCGCCCGACTGGCCCGCCATGCAGCGCCTCCACATGGGTCACCATGTGGATGTGGCGCAGGGCCTGCAGCGGCTGCTGTACGCGCCCGGGGCGCACGGCGTCTACAACATCGCCGACGAAGCCCCGGTCACCACGGTCGACCTCTTCCAGCTGCACGGCCTGCCGGTGCCCCAGGAGGCGTACGACAAGGAGGTCGCGGACCCGTGGCACAGCGTGATGTCGACGGCCCGTATCCGTCGTGAGCTGGGCTACCGCCCGCTGGTCCCCTCGGTGTGGACGGCGCGCGACGCGGGGTTGCTGTAACCGGCCTCGCCCCCGCGCGTGCCGCAGGCCCGGTCCGCCGGCCGGCACGGGTGGCCGGCGCGCCCCCGTGGCGGCCGGCGGGGAGCCGCTACAGGGGACGCTGCCAGGTCTGGCCGGTGAGGTGGTGCCCGAAGCTGTGATGGGGTTCCTCCGCGACGAGCCGGAAGCCCTGTGCCTGGTAGATGCGCCGGGCTGCGCCGAGCACGTCATTGGTCCACAGGGTGATCGCTTGGTACTCGGCAGTCCGGGCGAACTCCAGGCACTGCCGTACCAGGCGGGTCCCCAGGCCCAGACCGCGCGCGGCCGGATCGACCAGCAGCAGGCGCAGCTTCGCGGTGCTGTCGTCCTCGCGGACGCAGAAGACGCACCCGGCCCGCACCCCGTCGACCTCCGCGATCCAGGCCGCCTGCGGACCCGGCTCCCGCCCGGCGGCGTAGTCGGCGACGATGCGGCTGACCAGCGCTTCGAAGCCGGTGTCCCAGCCGAACTCCCGGGAGTAGAACTCGCCGTGCGCCATCACCACCCAGCCCAGGTCGCCGGGCTGGTCCAACGGCCGCAGGCCCACCTCACGTCCGACCATCAGGTCCTCACCCGCGCTTCCACTGAAACGACTGTTTCAGTAGGAGACTATCCGGGTGACCCGACCCGAGCCAACCCCCTCGCCCCGCCGCCGGGAACTCCTGGAAGCGGCCTACGCCCATGCGCTGCGCAGCGGCCTGGTCGACCTCTCCCTCCGCCCCCTCGCGGAGGAGATCCACTCCAGTCCCCGGGTGATCCTCTACCTCTTCGGCAGCAGGGACGGACTCATCCGCGCCCTGCTCGCCCGTGCCAGAGCCGATGAACTCGCGCACATCCAGCGGATCGCCGGTACCCACCAGGGACCCGGCGGCCTGCAGACCGCCGCCCGGGAACTGTGGCAGTGGCTCAGCGACGACACCCACCGCGGCCTGCTGAAACTGTGGGTGGAGAGCTACGCCCGCTCCCTGACCGACCCGGACGGACCCTGGGCCGCCTTCGCCCGGGACACGGTCGACGACTGGCTCGCCCTGCTCGCCGCCGCCCAGCCCGCCGCCCTGCGGGAGACCGAGGCCGGACTCGCCCAGCGCACCCTGGTGCTCGCCGTGCTGCGGGGAGCAATGCTGGACCTGCTCGCCACCGGCGCCACCGCGCGCACCACCGCGGCCGTCCACCTCCACCTGGCCCAGGTGGGGTGACGCCGACCGGCGCCTCACCGGCGCCGGTGCAGCCTCGCGCCGGTCGGCGGTCATGGCCACCGGTCACCGGCGACCGGTAGCCGGTCACCCGCCGACGGCCGCGGACGAAGGCCTCGCCAGCTCCTCCAACGGGTCCGTCCGGGTCGGCGTCCAGCCGAGTTCCCGGCGCGCCCTGGCGCCGGTGAGCTGCTGGTCCAGCGCGAACGCCTCCGCGATCGGGCCCATCCGGGTGCGGGCCTCGTCCAGGGTCAGCGTCTCGATCCGGCCGGGGCATCCCGCCGCCCGGCTGAGGGCGAGGGTGATGTCCGCCAGCGTCGGGTTCTGGTCGCTGACCGCCGCGTAGACCGAACCGGCCGGGGCGTCCAGCGCCGCGGTGTAGAGCTCGGCCAGGTCATCGACATGGATCAGGGCCCAGTGGTTGGCGCCGTCGCCGATGCAGGGGACCGCGCCGGCGGTGCGGGCGGGCTCCGCGAAGAAGGTCTGCGCCAGCCCGCCCGACCGGCCGTAGACCAGGCCGGGCATCAGCAGCACCGGGTGTCCGCCCTCGTCCGCGCGGGCGAGCACCTCCCGCTCGTTGGCCGGCCGCCAGGCGGTGATGGCAGGGGGGTTCAGCGGTGCGTCCTCGTCCACCGTCCCCTTGGTGTCGCCGTAGACCCAGACGCCTCCCGTGTGCACATAGGGGCGGCCGCCGGCGCCGTCCTGCAGGGCGGCCGCGGCCGCGCGGTCCACCTCGGCGGTGTCGCCCCCGAGGTCCGAGCCGAGGTGGATCACGGCGTCGGCCTGCCGTGCCGCCTCGCGGAGCACCTCGGTGTCGGTGAGGCTGCCGTGCACCGGTACGGCGCCCAGGGCCGCCACGGTGTGGGCCGCACGGTCGCTGCGGGCCAGCGCGGTGACGGTGTGGCCGTGCCTGATCAGTGCGGGGATGGTCGAGCGGCCGATGTAGCCGGAGCCGCCTGTGAGGAGGACCTGCATGGTGACGTGGTTCCCTTCCGCGTGCGGAGCTGTGCGTTCTGCTCTCCTCCACGGTGGCGCGGAACCCCGGCGGCGGTCCAAGACCTCTTCCGTCGGCTGTGGTGTCCTGCGGGTATCACCGCAGGTGGCGCCCTATGCATGCGCCGCCGCCAGGTCCGCGAACTCCTCAAGCAGCGGCGCGGCCCGGTCGGCGCTCCAGGCCAGGCAGACATCGTTGGGACCGAGGTCGCCGACGGGGACGTGGGCGACCTCGGCGTGCCCGTAGTAGACCGCCGTCGACAGGGGCAGCACCAGGACGCCACGGCCGGCCGCGACATGCTCCAGCTTCTCCTCCACGCTGCGGAAGGCAGGCCGCACGGCGGAGCCGTCGTCCTGGGCACGGCCGGTCAGGTCACGCCACTCGGGCACGGCGTCGGGGTCCTGCAGCAGCCGCTCGTCCGCCAGGTCCGCGACCGCGATCGAGGCCCGATCGGCCAGCCGGTGACCGGCGGGCAGCACGGCGACCCGCGGTTCACTGAAGAGCGGGCGCAGGCGCAGGCCCCGCCTGTTGACCGGCAGCCGTACATAACTGACGTCCAGCCGGCCGTCGTGGACGCCCTCGACCTGGTCGTCCCAGGAGGTGCGGACCACCTCGACCCGCAGCTCCGGATGGCGTGCGCTGAACGACCTGACCGCCGCGGTCACGGTGATCCCGGGCATGAAGCCCACGGTGAGCACAGCCGTGCCCAGGGCCGCCTGCCGCGCCCTGTGCTGCAGGGCCCGCGCTGCGGCCAGCAGCGGACGGGCGTCCTCCAGCAGTTGCAGGCCCGCGGCGGTGAGCTCGGTGGACCTGCGGTCGCGGCGGAAGAGCTCCGCGTGCAGTTCCTGCTCCAGGGCGCGGATCTGCCGGGAGAGCACCGGCTGGCTGATGTGCAGCCGCTCCGCCGCCCGGCCGAAATGGCACTCCTCGGCCACGGCCACGAAGTAGCGCAGTTTGCGCAGGTCGACATCCACGGGGCGCCGCCACCTCCTCCGCGTCCAGCGTAGGCGCGGCGGGGGCTCGCCCGTCGGGGAGGGCACCGGCCCCCGCCGGGAGCGGATCCGCCCAGGGGCCGGGCGGCGCCGCGGCGCTTCGCCGGGGCCGGGGCCGCACCCGCCCGGCGCGGGCATCCGCCCCGGCTCCGTGGCGCGGCACCGCACCTGGCACCCGCGGCCGTTCAGGACCCGTCGTACGGTCACGGCCGCTCACGAGTCCGCGACACCTGGGCGGCGGACCGTCGGGAGGGTGTCGCGACGCTCGACGGCGGGCCGATCAGTCGGCCCGGGGGCCTTCGGTGGGCGGGTTCGGCGAGATCGTGTGACGAGCTCTGAGTGTCTCCCGGGTGGTGCCCACCAGAAAGCCCGCTGCGAGCAGCCCCGTCACGATCGAACCCTGCAGAACTCCGTCGGCCTCCCGCCCGTCGAGGTAGGCGACGCTGCGGACCTCGGCGGGGTGCGCCGGGTTGTAGACGACGGGGATGCGCGCTCCCGGCCGCGCGTCGTCCGCCGAGTCGGACCCGATGTCGACCTCGGCGCGCACGGGGCCGGACGGCGTCCCGAAGCGCACGGCCACGGAGAGCACCCGGCCTTCCTCCGACCGGTCGGTGATCTCGACGACGGTCGCGTCGGTCCTGCTGCCCTGCTCCCGGAGGTTCGCCAGCAGCTGGTACTCCCCACCGGCCTGCCGGCCCATGTATCCGGCGATGGCGGCGAACACCAGAAAGCCCCCGGCAAGCAGGCGCACCCGGGCCCAGCGGGGGGCCACCAGCCACGACTGCGGACCGAGCCGCAGCAGCGCGGCCACCATGCGGGCCGGCGAAGGGACGTCCCAGCCCCGGCGGCGTACCAGCCGGTGGACACCGTCCGCCGCGGCCAGTGCCACCACCCAGCCGAGCAGATACAGCCACACGGGCCCAAGTGGCCCGAACGCCAGCCACACCGCAAGGGCCAGCACGACCGCAGCCGCCCGCCATCCAAAGGGACGGCCGTACTCCTCCTGGCCGCTACCCGGCACGGATCCGCGCTCAGCCATCTGCGCCTCCCACCCCGTCACGGGAAGAGACTCACCGGCAGCCGCACCGGTTGCAGTGGTGCGGGGTTCACGGTCCCCGGCGCGGGCCCGATCCGGGTGGCGCGTACGGCTGCACGGAGACGGACCCCCGCGCTCGGCGTCCTGTGACACCTTTCTCCAGGCGCCCTGGCAGGGCTCGGGGCCGCGCACACGGCTCCGGACCTGGGCGCACCGGTGGGATCTCCGCCGGGGCCGACGGCGCCGGCCCGCAGCGGCGGCCGTACCGGCTCCGCCCGCGATGCGGTGACGTTCCGTCAGGCGGAATTGTCGAGCGGGTTGGCGGCCATCCTGGTGGCGAGGCCCGACCGCACCGAACCGGCCGCGGAACTGTCCGGCTTGCGTGCGGCCTGGGACTGGAAGCACACCAGGAACCGCTCGGCGAGGTCCAGCCGCGGGTGGCGTTCCAGCACCTCGGCCCGGAAGCCGGCCGGGAAGTCGTCCGCGTCCCGGCCGGTGATCTCCAGGGCGGTGGCCCGGTTCAGCAGATGTCCCTCGGGGTCCAGGGACACCTCCACCGTCGGCCACATATGGCGGACGATCATGTCCGACAGACGCCTGCGGCGCTCGGCCGGCCACCCCGCACCGGCCGCGAAGACCTGGGCGACATGGCCCCCGGCCTCCTCGAACGCGACGGTGTGGCTGTCGAACTCCGGGACCAGGCCGAGGTCGTGGAAGAGCGCGGCGACGTAGAGGAGTTCCGGGTCGAAGGGGATGCCGTCCACCACGCCGCGGGCCGCCGCCCACACATAGGCGCGCAGCGAGTGGTTGAGCAGCGCGGGGGAGTGGTAGGCGGTCGCCACCTCGAGGGCGGCGGCCGCCGTGGCACCGTCGGGGAAGGGGAGCGCGTCGAGCGACGTACGGGTCACCGGGGGCCTGTTTCCGTGGAGCTGTCGGACACGACGCGGATGATGGTCCTGCCCGGACTGCGGCGGCCGGGGGCGAAGGCCGCCGGCGCTTCGGCGAGCGGGCGTACCTCCCCGATGACCGGCTTGATCCGGCCGTCCCGCACTCGCTGCGCGAGGTCGGCAAGCCGGGCCCGGTCGGGTTCGACGACGAAGAAGACGGCCCGCCCGTCCGCCGGCCTGACCGTGGGCGGCGCGGCGATGGTGACGAGGATGCCGCCGGCGCGTACCAGGGCGGCCGAGCGGTCGAGGACCGTGCCGCCGATCACGTCGAACACGACGTCGACCTCCCCGGTGTCCTCCAGCCGGTCCGCCTGCAGGTCCACGAAGGTGTCGGCACCCAGGCCGAGGGCGGTGTCCCGGTCGGCGGCCCGCCCGGTGGCGATCACCCGCGCCCCCGCCCCGTGAGCGAGTTGCACCGCGATCGAGCCGACGCTGCCGGCGGCGCCGTGCACCAGGACGGTCTGCCCCGTCCGGAGCCGGCCGTGGTCGAAGAGGCCCTGCCAGGCGGTCAGCCCCGCGATCGGCAGTGCCGCGGCCACGGTGTGGTCGATGTCCGCGGGAAGCGGGGCCAGGTTGCGGGCCTCCACCGCGGTGTACTCGGCCAGCGAACCGTCACGGGCCCAGTCGCTCAGGCCGAAGACCCGCTGGCCGACGGTGAGGCCGGTGGTGCCGTACCCCAGCTCGGTGACCACCCCCGACAGCTCGTGTCCGGGCACGCTGGGCGTACGGTCGCGCCCGGCGCGGTCGGTCCACGTCGCGGGCCAGGTGAGTTCTCCGCGGGTGAACCCCGCGGCGTGCACGCGGACCACGACGTCGTTCTCGGCGGCATGGGGAGGGGGCAGTTCCGCCAGGGTGAGTCCGGCGGCGCCGGCGTCACGGTCGCGGGCGATGATGGCTTGCATGGGCGTTCCGTTGGGGGCTGGGCAGCGGGGATCAGGCACTGTGGATGCCCGCCCGGGTCGACGGGGCACCGGATGTGCCGTGATCTCGACCGTATGCCCCAGCAAGTCCATCCGCGTGGGCCATTTCCGAGGCGGCGGGCTGAGCCACTTGCCAGCCCCCCCGGTGGGGCCGGACAGCCGGGTGCGGAGGCCGTCGACCCGGCGGGGGCGTCGGGTGGGCCTGCCCGGTGCTGCGCTGGGCCGGACGCATCGGTAGCCGGGCACCGCTGAGCACCGGTGGAGGACACCGGAGGAGGCGACCGCCTGTGCGGTCCAGCTCGGGCCGGCCGGGGCGCATCGCCGTCACGGGTCGCCTATGAGTACGGGCAAAGCCGCCGCGTACGGGTGAGCGAGCACGGCAGGGCACTGAAGGACACGACACGGCCGGAAGCCGCATGCCGGAGAAGGGTGCCCGGACCCCACCCGTGCGGGGGCGCGCGGCGGGAGGCGGACCGCCGTCGTCTGCGAGGCCCTGGCGTACCGTGCCGGCGGGCGGGGGTGGTTACTCGCTCGCCGCGCAGGTGCTGAGCGCCGAGACCGCCTTCTGGACCTGACCCGGGAGGGTCTTGAGGTCGGGGCTGCGGTTGTTCCTGGCGCCGTCGGCGAGGCCGCGGTACACGGTGCCCAGCTGCTTGGCGGCCTGCTTGGCCTCGGGGTTCTTGATGTCCTCGGCGTCGGCGGTGAACTGGTCGGCGGCGTCCTGGAGGTCGGCTGCGGCCTTGTTCCGGTCCTTGGCGTCGGCGGTGATCTTCTTGCCGACGGCGGTGATGTGATCCATCGTCGCCCGGCAGGGGCCGCCCTTGCCGGGGTCGGTGGCATACGCCCGCGGGGCACCGGTCGCCGGGGTCGCGGACGGGGACGAGGACGTGGAGCCCGCGGAGGAACACCCCGCCGTCGCGGTCAGTGCGAGCGCCGCCAGTGCGAGCACGGCCCGTCGTCGCCCCGCAGTCCCTGCCATGATCAGCCTCCTGTGATGGTTCAGCCGACGGAGTTGATCACATGGGTGATCAGCTGGTCAAGCTGCTTAATTTGCCTGAGCAGAGCAGAAGTTGACTATTGCTTTGCTGATCATGGTTCCTATACGGTGCACTCGATTTTTTGGATCTTGCGGGCCAAGCGAGGGCGGGGCTGTGTTCTCAGGGCGTACCGGCCGGATACGAGTTGCTTCACGCACAGCGACGACCGCTGTGGTGTTCGCGCTCGCGGCTTCGATGGTTGGGGCCACCACGGGACGGGCGGCCGCGGCGGCGGCGACAGCCGTCACGGCCACCTCCGCCGCGACCGGCGATCTCGACGCCCGTGTGCAGGCGATGGACGACGCCGCGAAGGCCCGCGGCGACCAGGCCATGTTCGCCAACATCATGCACAACGGCGGACCTGCCATGAAGTCCGCAGCCGGCGAGCAGCTGTCCGGCCGCGACCAGGGCCCCTGGCCGGGCTGGAACGTCTTCCTGGGGTCGCGCTCCAGGGACGTCGTCCTGGACACCGACGGATCCGAGAGCGACAACTCCGCCCTCGCCGAGGGCATCGGCCCCGTCGCGCAGAGCGCCTCGGCCACCATGCCCAACGGCCACCTGCACCAGGTGATGCTGACCCGCGACGGCAGCGTCTACGACGACGTCCGGTACCCGGACGGCACCTGGACCGGCCCGATCCTGGTCGACGGCGGCACCACCACCAGGGCGGTCGCGGCGGCCGCCCTGCCCAACGGCGAACTGCACATCGAGCTGCTGTCCGACGAGGGCAAGGTCACCGAGCGGCTGTACCAGCCCAGCGACTACCCGGGCTGGTACATGCTGGGCGGCGGCACCAACCGGGTGCTGTTCGACTCCCTGCCCGGCAAGGTCAAGGGTGTGGCGGTCACCGGCACCGCGAACAGCGATCTGTATCTGGCGCTGCTGACCGGCGACGGCAAGGTGTGGAGCAACGTCCGCCACAGCAACGGCAAGTGGGACGGCGTCGGCACCGCGGACGCGGGCAGCACCCCGACCTCCGCCGTCGCCCTCGCCACCGCGCCGGGCGGCGAGGTGCACCTGGACCTGCTCGGCTCCGACCATGTGGTGCGCGACCGGGTCCGCGGCTCCGACGGGACCTGGGCGGCGGCCACGGTGGTGGACTCCACCGGCAAGGCCCGCGCCCTGTCGGCCGTCGGTGCGACCGGCGGCCAGCTGCATGTCGCCACCCTCACCGACACCGGGACCGTCGCCGACAACGCCCTGCAGAGCAGCGGAAGCTGGACCCGCTCCACCCTCGCCGCCCCGCACGCCACCGCGTTCTCGCTGGCCGCCCTGCCCACCGGAGAACTCCAGCTGCAGGTGTCGGCCGACGACGGCCGGCTGTGGCACACCGGCCGGGCCGCCGACGGCAGCTGGAGCAAGCCCTATGTGGTGGAGGGGGCCTACGGACACGCCGCGGACCTGGCCACCGCCGCGCTGCCCAGCGGTGACCTGCACCTGCTGACCCTCGCCGACGACGGCACCGTCTGGGACCAGGTCCGCACCTCCGGTGCCAACGCATGGGGCGAAGCCCTCAGCGGCTCGGTCGAACTGGACGACTCCGGCCACGCCGCCGCGATCGCCGTCGCCGCCGCCCCCGACGGCGACGTGCACGCGATCGTGCTGGACGACAGCCACACCGTGCGCGACTGGACCGGCCACAGCGACGGCAGCTGGTCCGCGGCCTCGGTGGCCGACAGCAGCGGCACCGCCCGCGGCGTCTCCGCCGTGGTCGCCGCCGACGGCACCGAGCACATCGCGGTGCTCAGGGCCGACGGCACCGTCACCGACACGGCCCGCAAGGACGGCGGCGCCTGGACCACCACGGCCGTCACCACCCCCGCCGCCCGCGCGGTCGCCGTCGCGGCCACCACCGACGGCGCCGAGCACGTCCTCGTCGCCACCTCGGACGGCAAGGTCCACGACACCGTCCGCACCGCCGACGGCACCTGGAAGGCCCCGGCTGTCGCCTCCGACGGCGCGTACAAGGCCGACACCCTCGCCGCGACCGGCCTCGCCGACGGCACCCTGCACATGGTCGCCCTGGACACCGCCGCCGGCACCTACTCCGGCCACCTGCTCCAGGCCAACGGCAAGTGGACCGTGGACACCGTCCAGTACGGCTGGCCGCTGGCGTACGCCAAGAGCGTGTCGGTCACCCAGCTGCCCAACGGTGAACAGCACATCAGCGAGTTCGCCAGGCCCTCCGTCGACGACGCCTTCAACCTCGACAGCCATGCCGCGGACGCCTACGACCTCAACCGCGAGGCCTCCGACTCCGGGCTGGAGGACTTCACCAGGCCGTATGCGACCTCCGCCGACTTCGCGCTGCCGCAGTACGACACCGACGTCACCAACTACCTGTCGTCCAGCGGGGTGTTCCAGCGAGACTGGCTGAAGCTGTGGGCGACACCGCCGGTGGTCAAGGCGAGCCAGGAGGCCCAGGACCGGGTCACCCAGATCGTGCAGGAGCTGATCGCCGAGAACGGCGGCACCGACCCGTACGGCATCTACACGATGATCGGCGCCTCCACCAACAGCGGGTCCGCCGACGACGTGCGGCGCTTCATCCAGTACCACGGCATGCCGACCGTCGCCCCGGCCAAGGGCACCCCGGAGTTCCGGGTGGAGGTCGAGGCGCTGAAGGCCCGCTGGGCCAGCGGTGACACCTCCAACCCGCTGGACTGGAACAACGTCCTGGTCGAGGCCGAGGAGACCGCCTCCGCCGAGTGGACCGCCGAGCTGGACTCCCAGGCCGAGCAGCGCAGTGACATCCTCAAGGCCGAGCTGACCGCGCTGAACTCCATGGAGACCGGCGCCCGGGCGACCCACCAGGCCCTGGGCTACGGCTGGGCCGCGAGCCAGATCCTCACCTGGCAGGCCAACCCGGACAAGCGGCGCAGCAACACCCGGACCGTCGCGCAGGCGCAGGCCGACCTGGCCACGCTCAAGGACCTGATCGCCCAGCAGGCCGGCATCGCCCACCAGGCCGCGGACGACACCAAGGCCGCCGCCGCCTCCGTGGATGCGGCCGTCGCCGCCGCCGACAAGATCGCCGACGACAACGGTGACCCGCGCGGCCGGGGGCTGTACTACGCGGTGCAGTCCGCGCAGGTGACCAAGGCCTCCGCCGCCGCGGCGCAGGCGACCGCGCATGCGCTGGACACCGCGGTCGCCGCCGCCGGCGCCTCGGTCACCGACAGCGGCGCCCTGCTGGCCGACGCACAGGCCCAGGCCGCGGCCGCCCGCACCGAGTTCCTGCGTGAGTCGGCCCAGCAGTCCGCCAAGGACGCCGCCGACCTGGCCGCCACCGCCAAGACCCGCGCCGACCAGGCCGCGGCCGCGGCCGCCGACGTCGCCGACGCCAGGACCGAGGCCGAGCAGGCCAAGGCCGACGCCACCGCCGCCCAGCAACGCGCCACCACCGCCGCGGCCAACGCCGAGACCGAGCGGCAGAACGCCGTCGCGGCGAAGGCGGACGCGGAGACCCAGCGCGGCAAGGCCGCCGACGCACTGAAGGCGTCCCTGGAGAAGGGGAAGACCGCCGCGCAGAAGCGGGCGGACTCCGACACCGCCGCGAGCGACGCCCGCAAGCTGGCGTCGCAGGCGAAGGAGGCCGCCGACAAGGCCACCGTGGCGCGGGAGAACGCCGCCGCCGCGCAGCGGGCGAAGAACGTGGCGGAGGCCAACGCCCAGGCGCTGGCCGCCGTCGCGGTGGCAGCCCAGGGGACGTCGTCCGCCGCCGACGCACAGGCAGCCGCCGACAAGGCCGCCCAGGCGGCCGTGCAGGCCGCGGCCACGGCGCAGCAGGCCGGCACCGACGCCGGTGCGGCCACCGACGCCTCCGTCGCCGCCCGGGCCGCGGCCACCAACTCGGCCGCCGCTGCCGCACGGTCCGCCACCTGGGCCGCCGACGCCGACGCCAACTCGCTGATCAGCTTCAACGCGGCGATGCAGGCCGAGTCGGCCGCGGCCACCGCGATCGACAAGGCGGAGAACGCCGCGAAGAACGCCGTCGACGCCGCAGGGGACGCCTCCAAGGCGGCACAGGCCGCACTGGCCGCTAAGTCCAAGGCCACCCAGGCCGCTCAGCAGGTCGATGCCGCGCTCACCGCGGCCGCGACGGCCGCCGGGCAGGCGTACGCCGCCGGCCAGGCCGCCGACGTCGCCCGGGACGCCGCCGCGCAGGTGGCCGCGCCGGCTGCCGAGGCGATCGAACTCGGCGCGCCGTACGCGGAGACCGACTCCTCCGCCGGCCTGGCGACCCTGATGTCGCAGGGGGCGCAGAGTCTCGCGCAGCAGCAGACGGCCGCCGCGGCCGCCGTCGCCGCCCAGGCCCAGGCCGCCGCCGAGCAGGCTCAGGCGGCCGCCGACGCGGCCACCGGGGACGGGAAGCTCGCCGCGCAGGCGGCAGCCGACGCGGCGGACTCCGCCGCCCAGGCGGCTGCCTCCGCGGGTGCGGCGCAGCAGTCGGCCACCACGGCCGGCGTCGACGCGGCGGCCACCAAGGACGCTGCCGCCGCGACCGCCGCCGCCGACGCGGCAGCTCAGGCCCAGTCCAAGGCGGCGTCGGACTCCGCCCAGGCGGCCTCCGCCGCGGCGCAGGCCGCCGACGCCGCGGCCAGTGCGGGGGAGAAGGACGCGACGACCGCCGCGGCGACCGCTGCCAAGGCCGACGCGGACGCCAAGAACGCCCAGGACGTGGCGGACAAGGCGGCGAAGGACGCGGACGCGGCCGAAGCCTCCGCAGCCACGGCGCAGGACGACTCCGAGCAGGCCGAGCAGTCCGCGGCCGCGGCTGAGGAGCAGCTGCGTCAGGACGAGGCCGCACTCGCCGCCCAGGTCGCGGCGGCGCAGGCGGCCGCCCAGGCCAAGCACGACCTGGACGCCCGGGCGAAGCTGATGGACCAGCAGGCCCAGATCCGGACCGGCCGGGAGAACCTCGCCTATCTGCTGCACGTCGGCGGGGTCGCCTCCAAGACCCTCGCCACCACCCGGCTGGCCGGGCCCGGACAGGCCGGTTCGTCGCAGTGGCTCTGGGACCAGCAGGTGTGGGACGCCTGGAACGCCGACGTCCAGGAGGCGAGCGACCAGGCGGAAGGGATGGCCGCCCGCACCGACGAGCGGCAGGAGACCGTCTGGAAGTACTTCACCTCGGACTTCGCCAACATCGAGCCGGAGTACGACACCGCCGTCACCCAGTTCCTCAACCCGGGCAGCGTCTACCAGCGGATCTCCCAGGCGGTCGGCTGGGGCGGCGCAGCCCGGCTGCCGCAGGCCAGCCAGGCCGCCCAGGACAAGGTCACCGAGATCCTCAAGAAGAAGATCGCGGAGGGCGACCCGTACGGCTGGTGGTCGATCATGCTGAACCACCAGCAGTGGCGCGGTACGGCCGACGACGTCCGCCGCTTCATCCAGTACGACGGCTACCCGACCGTCGCTCCCGAGAAGGGCACGCCCGAGTTCCGGGAGGAGGTCGAGAGCCTCAAGACCCGCTGGGCGAGCGGCGACCCGACCAACCCCGAGGACCCCAACCAGGTGATGGTCGAGGTCGAGGAGGTGGCCTCGGCCGAGTGGGAGGCCGAGTACGCCGGCCAGGCCCAGCAGCGCACCGACATCGCCAACGCGGAGATCAAGGCGCTGAACGCCCTGCAGTCCAGTGCGGTGGCGATGCATGACGCGCTGGGCAACGCCTGGGTCGCCAAGAACCTGATGGAGGCGGAGACCGACCCGAACAGCGCCTGGAACACCTTCATCAAGGACTGGCCCACCACCATGGGCGGGAACTTCTCGCCCGACGGCAAGCCGGTCTCGGTGACCGCCGACCTCGACACCGTCAAGCAGCGCGTCGACGCCCTGTCGGCGACCACGACCCAGAACGCCAAGGACGCCAAGTCCGCCGCCGACAAGGTCACCGCGGCGCAGGCCGCCGCCGCTCAGATCGCCGCCGACGCCGGTCTCCCGGACGGGCGGGGCCTGTCGTACGCCAATGAGTCGGCCCAGGTCACCAAGGCCGCGGCCGCCGCCACCCAGGCGACCTCGCTGGCGATGCAGACGGCGGTCGCCGCGACCAACGCCACCGTCGCCGACAGCGCCGCCCTGCTGGCCAACGCCAGCGCCCAGGCGCACGCCGCCCGGGCCGCCTATCTGCGCGCCACCGCCCAGGACAGCGCGCAGAAGGCCGAGGCCGACGCGGTCGCCGCCCAGGACAAGGCGGACGCCGCCGCAGCCGCGGCGGCCGTGGTGGCCAGGGACAAGACGAAGATCGCGGATCTGGAGACCAGTTCCAAGGCCGCGGTGGTCCGCGCTGCGGACGCCGCCGAGACCGCCGAGAAGGAGCGGCAGAACGCGGCCGCGGCCCGTGCCACCGCCGAGTCCGAGCGCACCAAGGCGGAGGCCGCCGACGCCGACGCCCAGCAGAAGGCGCGCGAGGCCGCGGACCGCGAGTCCGCCGCAGCCGCCGACGCCGACACGGCCGCCGACCGCGACGCTGCGGCACGGCAGGCCGAGAAGGACGCGGCCACCGCCAGGGCCACGGCGGAGACCGCCCGCAAGGCGATGGACGCGGCCAGGGCCAGGTCGGCCGCCGCCGACGCGGCCGCGGCCGCCGCCGCCGGCACCAGTGCGGCGGACGCCGCCGACGCCGCAGCCAAGGATGCACGGGAGCAGGCCGACGCGGCGACCGTGGCCGCTGCCCAGGCCGACGACGACGCCAACGCCGCAAAGGACGCCGCGGTCGCGGCACGGGCGGCGGCCAACACCGCCACCGCGGCCGCCAGCAAGTCCGACGCGGCGGCCAGGACCGCCGACGCGGCCGCGGCCCAGACCTCGGCCAACGCCTCGGAGGGCCATGCCCTCGCAGCCGAGGCGATCGACCAGTCCGAGGTCGCAGCCCGGAACTCCGACGCGGCCAACGCCCTGGCCAAGGACGCCTCAACGGAGGCGGACAACGCCAGGAAGGCCGCCGAAGGGGCCCGCAAGGAGGCCGACGGCGCCGAGGACGACAGCGCCACCGCCTCCGGGCAGGCCTATGCGGCGTCCCAGCAGGCCGAGATCGCCCGCGACACCGCCAACGCCGTCACAGCGCCGGCCAACGAGGCGATCGAACTCGGTATCGCCTTCGCCGCCACCGACGCCACGGCCGGCCTCTCGGTGGTCGTCTCCGACACCGCCCAGACCCTCGCCGAGCAGGAGGTGCAGGTCGCGGAGCTGCGCGCCGACGAGGCGGCGGCCTTCGCGGCGGCCGCCCAGGACGCGGCCGACCGGGCCGAGGGGGACGCCAAGCTCGCCGCCCAGGCGGCAGCCGACGCGGCGGCCTCCGCCGCGAAGGCCTCCCGCGCGGCCGCCGACGCACTGAAGTCGGCGACCCAGGCGGCCTCCGACGCCAAGGTCGTCAAGGCCACCTCGGACCGCCTGGACGACCTCAACCAGCAGGCCCAGAACTCGGCGTTCAACGCCGACTTCTCGGCCCGCGAGGCCGACAGCGACGCGGCGGCCGCCCGTTCCGCCGCCGACGACAGTGAGCAGGACGCCGCCTCCGCCCGCTCCGCCGCCGACCGCGCACGGTCGTCCGCCGCCAAGGCGGACTACTACGCCACCGAGGCGGAGACCTCGGCTGCCGACGCGGACGATGCGGCGGCCAACGCCCGGTCCGACGCCCAGCAGGCCGAGGACCAGGCGGAGGCGGCCGACCAGGCGGCGAGCAACCCGCCGCCGCAGGACGCGGGTTCCTGGGACGACGACGTCCCCGGTCTGGACATCAGGCCCGTCGGTGTCAGGGAAGTCGCCACGCAGACCGGCAACTGCGCCATCTCCACCAGGGTCGGCTACTGCAACATGCCGGCCGACGTCCACTTCACCGGCACGAACCAGTTCTACTGGGTGACCTGTGACGACCCCGACGCCACAGCCGCCCAGTGCAAGGCCTCCGGTCACTACGAAGAGGAGTACATCGACTCCGCACCGATCGACTTCACCACGCACCAGGTGATCGAGTTCCCGGCGTACAAGTTCGCCTTGGGGCTCGTGACGTCGATCGCCTACAGCCTGGTCAGCGACTTCAAGGAATGCGCCTGGGACCACAAGCTCGACAAGTGCGCCTGGGCGGCTGCCGGCCTGGCCCTCCCGTTCGTCCTCAAGGGCGTCTTCAAGGCCGCGTACGTGCTGCGGGCCGCGACGACCATCGGCGACATGGCCGGGATGGAGGCAGGGCTCAACATCCTGACCCAGTCGGCCAAGGAGGCGGGCCTCAGCATCAAGGCGGCGAGCCGGCTGAAGGCCGCTGCCTTCGCGGACTGGCTCAAGAGGTTCCCTGAGGCGCTGGCGTGCCCGGTGCTGCACAGCTTCCCGGCCGGCACCGGCGTGCTGATGGCCGACGGCAGCGTCAAGCCGATCGAGGACGTCCAGGTCGGCGACACCGTCCGGAACGCCGAAGGCGGCGGCGGGCTCCAGGAGCACCGCGTCACCCGGACGTTCACCACCTACACCGACACCGACTTCACCGATCTCACCGTGAGCACGCCCGACGGGCCACGGACGATCACCAGCACCCAGAACCACCCCTACTACAGCCTCACCCGGCAGGACTTCGCCCCGGCCTCCGCACTGGCCGTCGGCGACCTCCTGCAGAGCACCGGTACGGCACCGGTGACCGTCCTGGCGGTGCGCAACTACACCTCCTCGATGGTCACCCACGACCTGACCGTCGACGAACTGCACACGTACTTCGTGCTCGCCGGGGCGACGCCGCTCCTCGTCCACAACGACGTCTGCCCGGTCGGCACCGAGATCGCGATCAACGGCGGCGACCTCGCCACCGCGGCGTTCAACCACCGGGTGAACAACGTCGGACTCCAGCTCAGAAACGTCGCGGCGGCCCGGACCGACACGGGCAGGGTGCTCCTCGGCGTGAGCAACGGCGAGGACCTGCACTCCGAGGACGCCCTCATCAACCAGCTCAAGAGCGGCGAGAAGATCGTCGCGCTGTACTCCGAGCGCCAGCCCTGCCCGCGTTGCGCCGGCAACCTGGCGGACCATGTGACCAGCGATGTCGAGGTGACCTGGTCGGTACCATGGGGCGACCCGGACACCGAGCTGGGCGCGCTGATCAACAAGCAGTCCAACGAGCGGCTGAAGCAGATGCTGCTCAAGGCCTGGCCGTAGCCGCCGTGGGGCGGCCCGACTTCGGGCCGCCCCACCCGGCCGGGGCCGGACCGCGCCGTCCCCGGCGCACTCGCACACCACGACCAAGGAACCGATGTGATCGCACACGAGATCTTCAGGGAAAAGCTCACCGCGGACCTCGTGCGAGCCGGCCTGCCGATCGCGGCCACCTTCGACCCGTCCCTCTCCTCCGGCATCCGCCTGGAGACCGTCGACGAGAGTCTGCCGCCGTCAGTGTTCCTGGAGTGGCGGGTCCATCCCCAACTCACCGACCACTTCCTGAGCCTGGGCCCCGCGGAACTGCTGAGCGACCCGCGTGTACAGGCGATGCAGAACACGCGACGGGCGATGCACACCGCCGTCACCGCCATCCTGGAGTTCGCCGGCTACCAGGTGCGCGAGGCCGAGGGCGAGCAGGCCGGGGCCCTGGTCGTCAGCCGGGCGGACTCGGCACCGCGATGACCCGTCCTCCCCATGGGAGGTCCACGCCGCCGATCCCCGCACCCTCCACCGGGTGCGGGGATCTCTCATGAGAGGCACCGCCCCGGGCGACCGGATCCGACGCTCCGACCGATGAGCGCGGCGCTGCGCGCATGTCCGGACGGACGGTGCCGCCTGCCGTGTTCCCGGCGCACCCCGTAAGCGCATCCCGACCGCACCGACCGTTCCCCGGCGGGGCACCTGACGGCCCAGCGGACGGACCACCCGGCCCGTCCGCCCCGGGGACGGCCCGAACCAGCGCACTCACCCGGGTGTTGTCAGTGGCCGCCGGCAGGATCACCGGCATGACGCACACCATCGAGGGGTGGCGGTCCTTCCTGGCGCGATGGTGGGTGCGGACGGTGCGGCGGGAAGCCGCGTCCCCGGTTCCGCTTCGAGGGCGGCCCGGCTGGGGCGCGGCACGTACGGGCGACCCGCGTGCCGGTCACCGGCCCGGTGGGCGGTCAGGCGCGCTGCCCCAGGTAGCCGTGGGTGACGATCCGGCGGGCCGATTCGCGGTAGTGCTGTCCGGGATCGGCGGGAAGCTCCGTCCCGAGCCCGTTGACATAGCGGTTGTACATGCAGAAGGCGGCTGCGATCAGCACCGTGTCGTGCAGGTCCGCGTCCTGCGCACCCGCCGCCCGAGCAGCGGCGACCGCCTCGTCGGAGACCGGCGCCACCTCCGCCCGCACCTCGTCCGCGACCTGCAGCAGCGCGCGCAGGCGCGCGTCGATCGGCGCCGTCGAGGGGTCGGTGAGCACGGCCTTGACCAGTTCCTCGCCACCGTCCAACTGCTCCGCGGCGAAGGCACCGTGCGAGTCCGCACAGTAACGGCAGGCGTTCCGCTCCGACACATACGCCGCGATCAGCTCACGCTCGCCGCGCGACAGCGGAGAGGGTCCGCGCAGCAGCGTCTCCGCCAGCAACATCAGCGGCTGCGCGGTGTCCGGCCGGGTGGCCAGCAGACCGCCGATGCCGGGGACGGGCGCTTTGATCGAGACATGCGGCACGGCGGTCTCCTTCACATGCGGACGGCAGCGGCAGCCTACTGGCCGGGCCCGCGCCGGTGGAACGTACCTGCGGCAGGCAGCGGCTGCGCCTCGGCGAGGCATCGGAGTGTCGGGGCATCGGGGTGGGGAAGGTGGAGGTGGTGCGGCGCCGGGGTACGGCTGCCACGGGGCTGATCGACTACGCTCCGGTTCAGTCGGAGGGGACGGGATGAGTACTGCGCCGATCGAACCGGTGGCCGGGGGGCAGCCACCGCCGGGGCATCTGAGACGCAGCGTCCCGGCGGCGGGTGTCGGGGTGGCAGCCGCGGCGGGCTCCCTGCTGGCGGCGCGGCTGCTGCTGCACTCCGCCGCCTGCCGGAACGCGCCGGACTTCGGCTGCCTAGGCTTCGCCGTTCTGTGGCCCTACCTCTGGCTGCTGCCGACCTTCCTCCTCAGCTGGGCGGCCCTGTACGCCCTAAGGATCCGCCCGGCCTGGCTCACCGCGCTGCTCGGCACCGCCCTCGGCGTGTATCTGGTCCAGGTCGTCACCGTGGTGCGTGGGCTCGCCACGGGTGCGGAGTACGTCCAACTCCTCTGGGGCGCGGTCGCCTTCGGCCTTGCGGCCTGGTTCACCCGGCTGCGTACGCGCACGCGCGGGCCGTTGTGGCGGCGGGCAGCCGTGGCCCTCGGCCTGGTCCTGCTGGTGCCGTTGAACTCGACCGCAGCCACCCAGGCCGCCCGCAGCAGTCTGGAGAGCAGACTGGCCGACGCCGGTGTCCCCCTGCTCGGGCCGCACCTGCCCGAGGGCTACCACCTGGAGGGCGTCGGCATCGAGGCACCCATGGGCGACGAGGGGCCCACCTTCTACTACCGGGTCTCCCCGGACAGCCCGGGCAAGGGTGCGACCACCATGGCCCAGATGCAGCAGGAGATCCAGGTGTTCGTCGGCCCGGTGCAGCCGGGTTTCACTCCGCCCTCCCACTGCACCGCGCTCACCAGCGGATGGCCCGTGCCGTCGCCCCCGTGCACCCCGGTGGCCCCTGGTGTGTGGCGGCATGCGAACTACCAGTACGTCATGTACTTCGCCCGGGTGGGCGACGCTGTCGCGGTGCTCCAGGCCACCTCGCCCCCCGTGAGCGACACCTTTCTCGGCGAACTCGCCACCACCATGCAGGTCCGGGCGCCGTCGTACTTCACCGGCGGTTGAGGGCCCGCCCTCCCGTATGCGCCCTGCTGGTACACCGTCGGCTGCCGGGTGAAGGGCCCCGCCGGAGGTGGCAGGAGGCGTCGCCGAGCGGTTCGGCACAGTCGACGGGTGGTCAGCTCTCCTTCGTGGTCAGCGTGGACGCGAACCGTTCGAGCAGGTGGGCCAGGTGTGTCTGCTCCTCCGGGGTGAGCCCGGACAGCAGTGCACGCTGATTGTCCAGATGGACGGCGATGAGCTCGTCGGTCAGTTCCACGCCCTCGGCGGTGAGGGTGATGAGACGTCCGCGCGAGTCGCTCTCGGCCACGGATCGGCTGACCAGGCCGCGGGCTTCGAGCCGGTCGACCCGTTTGGTGATCGCACCGGTGGTGACCAGGACGGTCCGGCTGAGATCGCCCGCGGACAGGGTCCAGGGGGCCCCGGAGCGCCGTAGCGCCGCCAGGACGTCGAAGTCGCCGCTGCCCAGGCCTGCGGCCTGGAAGGGCGGGCGCAGCTGCTGGTCGAGTGTCCCGGTGAGCCGGAAGAGCCGGGCGACGACGAGCATCGGCGTCGGGTCCAGGTCGGGGCGCTCGCGCTTCCACTGGTCGACGATGGCCGTGATGGCGTCGGTCTGCATGCCTTCACTATATCTTCCATGGATGATAAATTAACCTTCCATGGAAGATAGCCGTCTCCCGCATGCCGCCGTGCCCGTCGTCTGCTTCATCGACCCCGTCTGTCCCTTCGCCTGGATCACCTCCCGATGGCTGCTCGAAGTGGAACAGCTCGGCGCGATCGACCTGCGCTTCCGGACCATGAGCCTGTCCGTGCTCAACGAACACCGCGAACTCGAACCCTGGTACCGCGAGTTCAACGACCGGGCCTGGGGCCCCGCCCGGGTGTTCGCGGCGACCGAGGCCCTGCACGGCACCACCGTGCTGCGCGCACTCCACACCGCCTTCGGCCGGCGAGTGCACGTGGCGGGCAACAAGGACTACGACGCAGTCATGACCGACTCCCTCAGCGAACTCGCTCTCCCCGCCTCCCTGGCCGACGCCGCACACACCGACACGTTCGATGCCGCACTGCGCGCCGGCCACCAGGTGGCCCAGGACGCGGTCGGCGAGGAGACCGGGACGCCCGTCGTCACCGTGGACGGCGTCGGCTTCTTCGGACCGGTCCTCGACGCCGTCCCCAGAGGCGAGGAGGCACTGCGGCTGTTCCTGGCCGTACGGACCCTCGCCGGAACCGCCGCCTTCTCCGAACTGAAGCGGGGTCGCCGTGCTCTCGACCTCAGCTGACCCCGGCGCCCGCACCCGGCGCCGCCTCATCGCGGCAAGCCTCGCCGCCTCGATCGGCGACGGCATCTACGTACCGCTGACCATGCTCTTCGTCCACTCGCTCACCGGCCTCTCACTGACCTCGATCGGCGCCGGCCTGACGGCCGCCGGACTCTGCGCCCTGGCCTTCATGCCCCTCGCCGGCGCCCTCATCGACCGCTTCAGCGGACGCCGGGTGCTCATCTGTGTCCTCATCCTGCGCGCGGCCGGATTCGCCGCCTACCCGGCCGTGCACTCCTACCCCGCCTTCCTGGCGACCGCCCTGGTCGTCGCGGTGGGGATGTGGGCCTCCTCGCCCAGCCAGCAGGCCCTCATCGGGGACCTCACCCAGGGCGCCGAACGCGAACGGCTGCTGGCGTGGGACCGCAGCCTGCGCAACGCCGGCATGGGACTCGGCAGCCTGGCGGCGGCCGGCATGCTGGCGTGGAACGGCAGTGCCGGATTCAGGGCGGCGGCCATGGTCCTGGCCGCGGTCTTCGCCGTCGCCGCGACGCTGGTCTCCCGGATCCCGGTCGCCCACCGCCGGACCGGGCGACAGACGGACGCCGCCCGGAGCGGATACCGGCAGGTGCTCGCCGACCGGCCCTACCTGCTCATCACCACGGCCAACTTCCTGATCGCCTTCGGCTACACCGCCCAGGCCATCGCACTGCCCGTCTACCTCACCCGCGACGTCGGCATCCCCGACGCCCTCGCCGGGGCAGTGTTCGCCGTCAACACCGCCCTGGTCGCGACACTCGGCGTCCCCGTCTCCCGCCTGACACTGCGCGCCAGACGAACCCGCGCCGCCGCGCTGGGCGCGACCGTCTTCGCGCTCTCCTTCGCCGCCTTCGCCGCCCTCCCTCGTCTCTTCAGCGGCCCCGGCGCGCTCACCGCGGTCCTGGCGGTGGCGGTGCTCTACACCGCCGGTGAACTCGTGCATTCCGCACCGGCCCAGGGCCTGTCCGTCCAGGCCGCCCCCGACCACCTCCGCGGCCGCTACCTCGCCACCTACCAGCTCTCCTGGTCGCTCTGCCGCACCGTCGCCCCCGTCCTGCTGGGCTTTCTGCTCGACGCGGGACCCTGGCGTCTGTGGACGGTCCTGGCCGTCATCGTCCTGGCGGGCGCGGCCGTCCTGCTCTGCGCCGAACGCATGCTGCCGACCCACCTCGTCCGCGCGGCCCATGAGACCGCCGCCACAGCCACCACAGCCACCACCGCCGCAACGACCGCCACCGCAACGACCACCGCCGCCGCAACCACCGCTGTCGCCCCCGCATCCGCACCCGTTGCGGCGTGCCCGGTCGGGCAGTGACCGGCGCCGCCACGGCGGCACCGGCCAGGTCGGACGGTCCGGCGTCTCCTCAGCTCGGCGGGCCATGCACGGAGCTGCTCGTCGTCGTGCAGGAAGGCGCCGGTCCCGTCGGCGGGGAGGTCGATCCCGTGGAGGAGGCCCAGCGCCCACCAGGAGGCGTCGTCCCACACCAGCGCGTCGTCCGTCACCCACCGTGCGGCCCAGCGGTCGGCCTCGTCCCGGGTCAGGCGACCCTCGACAAGCGCGACAAAGCACCGCTCGATCTCGTCGAGCGTCGGCCGGCGACGGGCATCCATGTCCCCGACCCCAGCGGCGAGTCGGGCGTCGGCCGCCGGAGGCCTGAGCCCGGCCGGTCAGGCGGCCGGCCGGAGCCGGCGCGGGCTCGGCCTGGATGGGCGCGGTGAGGTCCACCGCCGGGGCGCCGCGTACCGTCCTGACCTCCGGCCGGCGGAACGGCCCCTCTGCCCTGTGGGCCGCAGCGGCGGGACGCTACGTTCCCCGGCGTGACCACGGCAGCAGGAGTCCCGGGATCGAGCGCCGACGCGCCGGCCGCGGCACCGGCACGGTCCGGCGAGATTTTTTTGCCGCGGGCGCGATGAGTTCCGACTCCACCGCCGGTACGTACTGACGAGCTCGCCGGAACACCCCGGGCGAACCGATCAGCAGGGAGAAAATCCGATGTCAGACAGTCGTACGGAGGACAGGGCCGCCATCCAGGCCGTACTGGTCGACTCCTACAAGGCATGGGAGGCCGGTGACGCCGACGGCATGGTCGCCGACTACACCGAGGACGCGACCGCCATCATGACCGGTTCGCTCCGCGACAGCCGCGACGTGATCCGCAAGAGCATGGCCCTGGCCTTCGAGGGCCCGCTCAAGGGCAGCTCGACCTACAACAGGCAGCTCAGCCTTCGCTTCGTCGGCAGGGACGCCGCGATCGTCGTCAGCGAGTCCGGGATCCTCTTCGCGGGCCAGACCGAGGTCGCGGACGCGGGCAAGGTGAATGCGACCTGGGTCCTGGAGAAGCGGGACGGCCGGTGGCTGATCGCCGCGTACCACAACAGCCCGGTGCTGACGCCGGGGCCGTGAACCACACGCTGCGACCGGCAGTGACCGCGCGGAGTGGCGCCGGGGTCTGAAACCCCTCGACTCCGGTCGAACGCAGTGAAGCCCCCGGGGAGGAGGCCTTGACCCACCCCCGGGGGCTTCACACGCGTGGGGACCGTCGGAACGGCGGGGGAGGGTCGTACGGG
>NZ_LIQR01000290.1 GCF_001418575.1 Peterkaempfera griseoplana | reverse complement strand
GTGGTGCTGGACGCGCTGCCGCTCACCGTGAACGGCAAGCTGGACCGCCGGGCGCTGCCCGCCCCCGCCTACCGCGCGGGCTCCACCCGGGCACCGTCGAGCCTGCGCGAGGAGATCCTCTGCGCGGCCTTCGCCGAGGTGCTGGGCCTGCCCGCGGTCGGGGTGGACGACGACTTCTTCGCGCTCGGCGGGCACTCCCTGCTGGCCATCCGGCTGGTGGAGGTCCTGCGGAACCGGGAGGTGTCGGTGTCCGTACGGGCACTCTTCGACACCCCGACCCCGGCCGGACTGGCGGTGGCGACCGCCGCCGAGCAGGTCGTGGTGCCGGCCAACGCCATCCCGGCCGGCGCCACGGAGATCACCCCGCAGATGCTGCCGCTGGTGGACCTCTCGGCGGCGGAGATCGGGCGGATCGTCGCCACCGTGGAGGGTGGCGCGGCCAACGTCGCGGACATCTACCCGCTGGCGCCGCTGCAGGAGGGCATCCTCTTCCACTCCCTGCTGGCGGACGGCGGCGAGGACACCTATGTGATGCCGACGGTGCTCCGCTTCGACTCCCGGGCACGGCTCGACGCCCTGGTCGCGGCCCTGCAGCAGGTGATCGACCGCCATGACATCAACCGCACCGCGATCGTGTGGGAAGGCCTGCGGGAGCCGGTCCAGGTGGTGTGGCGGCACGCCGTACTGCCGGTCGAGGAGGTCGAGCTGGACCCGCGGGGCACGGATCCCGCGGCCGAACTCCTCGCGCTCGGCGGCCTGTCGATGGACCTGAAGCGGGCTCCGCTGCTGGGCCTGCATGTGGCGGC
This sequence comes from Peterkaempfera griseoplana, assembly GCF_001418575.1. GTDB lineage: Bacteria > Actinomycetota > Actinomycetes > Streptomycetales > Streptomycetaceae > Peterkaempfera > Peterkaempfera griseoplana. Next base: position 683 of record NZ_LIQR01000290.1, on the reverse strand, counting down.
CGAGCCCGGTACGGGCACCTGGCTGGCCCTGCTGCGCATGCACCACATCGTCCAGGACCACATGGCGCTGGAGGTGATGCTCGAGGAGGTCCGCGCCGTCCTCACCGGCCGGAGCAGCGAGCTCTCCGAGCCGCTGCCGTTCCGCGACTTCGTAGCCCAGGCACGTGCCGGGGTGGACAGCGGGGAGCACGAGCGCTACTTCGCCGGACTGCTGGGCGACGTGACCGAGCCGACCGCCCCGTACGAACTGGTGGACGTGCGCGGGGACAGCATGGACTCGGTCCAGACATGGGTGGGGCTCAGCCGCGACATGACCGGGCGGCTGCGCGACGTGGCACGGCGTCTGGGCGCCAGCCCGGCGACGGTGCTGCATGTGGCGTGGGCGAGGGTGCTGGCGGCGGTGAGCGGCCGGGACGACGTGGTGTTCGGGACGGTGCTGTTCGGGCGGATGAACGCCGGCGCCGGTTCGGACCGGGTGCCCGGCCCGTTCATCAACACCCTGCCGGTGCGGATGCGCGTGGACCGGCTGGGTGCGCTGGAGGCCGTGTCGGCGATGCGCGCCCAGCTGGCGGAACTCCTGGAGCACGAGCACGCCCCGCTCGCCCTGGCCCAGCAGGCCAGCGGCGTGGCGGGCGACATGCCGCTGTTCACCTCCATCTTCAACTACCGCCACAGCGCCGACC
>NZ_LIQR01000029.1:711-1945 GCF_001418575.1 Peterkaempfera griseoplana | reverse complement strand
GCGGCCGGTCGATCGGCTCTGAGGCTGCGGACTTGCGTCCGACGGGTTGTCCTCGGTGGTGGTCCGGCCTTCCCCTGCAGGAGGGACGGCCGGGGGTTGCTCGTTCTCCATCTGCGACGACAGTACGTCACCCGCGAGGCGATCCGGCTTCGGAACACCAGGTCGGCACGACATCTTCACCGTGGTGGCGGCAACCTCCACGACGTTCGGACGCTCCCGTGGAACGGCAGGTCAGAGCGACGCGAACGCACCTTCGAGGATGTCGAGGCCCTCGTTGAGCAGGTGCTCCGGAATGACCAGCGGGGGCAGGAAGCGCAGCACGTTGCCGTAGGTGCCGGCGGTGAGCACCACCAGGCCCTCCGCGTGGCAGGCCTTGGCGATGGCAGCGGTGGCCTCGGTGTTGGGCTCCTTGCCGCCCGGCTTGACCAGCTCGATGGCGATCATGGCGCCGCGACCGCGGACGTCGCCGATGACGTCGTACTTCTCCTGGAGCGCGCGCAGACGGCCGAGCATGACCTCGCCGATGCGCTGGGCNNGCCCAGCGCGGCGGCGCAGGCCACCGGGTTGCCGCCGTAGGTGCCGCCCAGTCCGCCGGAGTGCGCGGCGTCCATGATCTCGGCCCGGCCGGTCACCGCGGCCAGCGGCAGACCGCCGGCGATGCCCTTGGCGGTGGTGATCAGGTCGGGGACCACGCCCTCGTCCTCGCAGGCGAACCACTGGCCGGTGCGGCAGAAGCCGGTCTGGATCTCGTCGGCCACGAAGACGATCCCGTTGGCCCTGGCGAACTCCGCGATCGCGGGCAGGAAGCCCTTGGCGGGCTCGATGAAGCCGCCCTCGCCCTGGATGGGCTCGATGATGATCGCGGCGACGTTCTCCGCGCCGACCTGCTTGCTGATGATGTCGATCGCCTGGGCCGCGGCCTCGTCGGCGCAGTTCTCCGGGCCGGTCGGCCAGCGGTACGGGTAGGCGACCGGCACCCGGTAGATCTCCGGGGCGAACGGACCGAAGCCGTGCTTGTACGGCATGTTCTTGGCCGTGAGACCCATGGTGAGGTTGGTGCGGCCGTGGTAGCCGTGGTCGAAGACCACGACGGCGGTGCGCTTGGTGTAGGCACGCGCGATCTTGACGGCGTTCTCCACCGCCTCCGCACCCGAGTTGAAGAGCGCGGTGCGCTTCTCGTGGTCGCCCGGGGTGAGCTCGTTGAGCTGCTCGGCGACGGCCACATAGCCCTCGT
>NZ_LIQR01000029.1:0-696 GCF_001418575.1 Peterkaempfera griseoplana | reverse complement strand
CCGGAGCCGAAGTCGATCAGCGAGTTGCCGTCGACGTCCTCCACCACGCCGCCGCCCGCGCGGGTGATGAACACCGGCAGGGTCGTGCCCACGCCGGACGGCACCGCGGCGGCCTTGCGCGCCTGCAGCTCCTGCGACTTGGGACCGGGGATCGCGGTGACGAGGCGGCGCTCCTGGGGGAGCGACGGGCCGCCGGGCAGCTGCCCGGCGCTGGACGGAGCAGCGCTCATGGAGTTCTCCAGACGTACGGGGACGACCGTGGGATATCGGCTCTTCCTCTGCAGGTTATGGCCGCCCCGAGGGCGGTGCATGCGCCACTCGGGCGTAGTGCGGAGCCGTAGTTGGCCCGCCCGGACAGCGCCGCTCCGCCGCGGCGTACCTTCGCGGCGTCCGCGTGCCGCTCACCTGCGGGTGCCGCCTCCACTACATTGAGTCGGGGCTGAGTGACGGGGAAGGAGCGGGGCCGGGATGGGACTGGACGGCACGTACGGACAGCGGACCGGTCCGGAACCCCCGGTGTCTCCACCGCCGTTCCTCCCGGAGGCCCGTGAAGGGGACCCGGACCGGTTCCGGCACCGGCCGGCGCAGCCGCCACAGGGGCCGTTCGACCTCTTCGGCTGGCTCGCCGGACCCCGTATCGAGGGCGTCCCGGGACTCTTCGGCCTGGGCCATGTGCCGCGGCGGCAGGAGGCCACG
>NZ_LIQR01000289.1 GCF_001418575.1 Peterkaempfera griseoplana | reverse complement strand
GGCCGACGCGGAGGGGGCCGCCGAGGTGGCGGTGTCCGACGCAGCGGTGGTCTTGGTGGAGTCGCCGTCGCCCGCGATGGCCACGCCGGCCCAGGCCGCGCCGCCCGCGAGCAGCACCACCGCCAGCGAGGCGCCGATCACCGTGTTCCGCCGCCGGGCCTGCTGCCGCATCTCGGCCCGGCGCTGCTGCTGCCGCTCGTACTTCGCACGGGCGAGCTGCCGCCGCCGCTTCTCGCTGTCCACCGGTGCCGTCTCCTCGTTGTTCCGAACGCTTGGGTGTGTGCTGGTGCGACACGCACCCGTCGGCGGCCCAGTGTAGGGATGCGGTATGTAAGCGCGGTATCAGCGGGGGGTGACAGCGCCCGTACTCGCTGGAACGGACGCAGCGCGCGGCCTGCCGCTATCTGGTTCGCAAACCGCACCTCACCGCCGGTAGGCTTCCCGAAGACCTCAAAAGCCGAAGACCTCAAAAACCGCCACCCACCGATCGAGGGACGCACGTGTTCATCGCCGGATTTCCCGCCGGAGCCTGGAGCACCAACTGCTACCTGGTCGCGCCGGCCGCCGGCGAGGAGTGCGTCATCGTGGATCCCGGGCACGAGGCCGCCGACGGCGTCGAGGAGCTGGTGCGCGAGCACCGGCTGAAGCCGGTCGCGGTGGTCCTCACCCACGGGCACATCGACCATGTCGCCTCGGTGGTCCCGGTGTGCGGAGCCCGCAACATCCCGGCCTGGATACACCCCGACGACCGCTACATGATGGCCGACCCGGCCCGGGCCCTCGGACGCTCGCTGGGGCAGCAGCTGATGGGCTCCATCACCGTGGGCGAGCCCGACGACCTGCGCGAGCTCACCGACGGCACCGTGCTCGACCTGGCCGGCCTGCAGCTCACCGTCGACCATGCGCCCGGCCATACCCAGGGGTCGGTGACCTTCAGGACGCCCGCCGCCGGGGACGTACCCCCGGTGCTGTTCTCGGGCGACCTGCTGTTCGCCGGCTCCATCGGACGCACGGATCTGCCCGGCGGGGACCACGCCCGGATCCTGGAGTCGCTGGCACGGGTGTGCCTGCCGCTCCCGGACGAGACGGTCGTCCTCGCCGGCCACGGAGACCAGACCAGCATCGGCCGCGAACGCGCCGCCAACCCCTACCTCAGGCAGGTGGCAGGCGCGCTGGACGCGCCGGCCGCCCCGCGACGAGGAATGTGACGGAAGCGAAGTTGAGCACCTTCAGCGCCCCCAAGGGCACCTACGACCTGATCCCGCCGGACTCCGAGACCTTCCTCGCCGTCCGCGAGGCCATCGCCGCGCCCCTGCGCAGCGCCGGGTACGGCTACATCGAGACCCCCGTCTTCGAGGACGTCAAGCTCTTCTCCCGCGGTGTCGGCGAGTCCACCGACATCGTCACCAAGGAGATGTACAGCCTCACCACCAAGGGCGGCGACGAGCTGGCGCTGCGCCCCGAGGGCACCGCCTCGGTGCTGCGCGCCGCTCTCCAGGCCAATCTGCACCGGGTCGGCAACCTCCCGGTGAAGCTCTGGTACTCCGGCTCCTACTACCGGTACGAGAAGCCCCAGGCCGGCCGCTACCGCCAGTTCTCCCAGGTCGGTGCGGAGGCCATCGGCGCCGAGGACCCGGCGCTGGACGCCGAGCTGATCATCCTGGCGGTGGACGCCTACCGCTCGCTCGGCCTGAAGAACTTCCGCCTGCTGCTCAACAGCCTCGGCGACCGCGAGTGCCGCCCCGTCTACCGCGCCGCACTGCAGGACTTCCTGCGCGGGCTGGACCTGGACGAGGACACCCTGCGCCGGGCCGAGATCAACCCACTGCGGGTGCTGGACGACAAGCGCGAGTCGGTGCAGAAGCAGCTCACGGGCGCGCCCCTGATGCGCGACCACCTCTGTGAGGACTGCAAGGCCTACCACGAGCAGGTGCGCGAGCTGCTGACCGCGGCCGGCGTCGCCTTCGAGGACGACCCCAAGCTGGTCCGCGGGCTGGACTACTACACCCGCACCACCTTCGAGTTCGTCCACGACGGCCTGGGCTCGCAGTCCGCGGTCGGCGGCGGCGGGCGCTACGACGGCCTCTCGGAGATGATCGGCGGCCCCGCGCTGCCCTCCGTCGGCTGGGCGCTCGGCGTGGACCGCACGGTGCTGGCGCTGAAGGCCGAGGGCGTCGAGACCGCCGTCCCCGCCCGTACCCAGGTCTTCGCCGTACCGCTCGGCGAACAGGCCCGCCAGGTGCTCTTCGGCCTGGTCACCGAGGCCCGCCGGGCCGGTGTGGCAGCCGACATCGCCTTCGGCGGCAAGGGCCTCAAGGGCGCCATGAAGTCCGCGGACCGCTCCGGCGCCCGCTGGGCCGTGGTCGCCGGTGAGCGTGACCTCGCCGACGGCGTGGTGCAGCTCAAGGACCTCACCACCGGCGACCAGACCCCGGTCGCCGTCACCGCTCTCGTCACCACCCTGAAGGAGAAGCTTTCGTGATCCGCACGCACGACGCGGGCACGCTCCGCGCGGAGCACGCCGGTACCACCGTGACCCTCGCAGGCTGGGTCGCCCGCCGGCGCGACCACGGAGGCGTGGCCTTCATCGATCTGCGCGACGCCTCGGGCACCGTGCAGATCGTCGTCCGCGACCTCGACTCGGTGCACGGCCTGCGCGCCGAGTACTGCGTCAAGGTCGTCGGCGACGTCCGGGTGCGCCCCGAGGGCAACGAGAACCCCGACATCCCCACCGGCGCCGTCGAGGTGGTCGTCAGCGACCTCGAGGTGCTCTCCGAGGCCGCGCCGCTGCCGTTCCCGGTCGCCGAGTACGAGCCCGGCACGGTCAACGAGGAGGTGCGGCTCAAGTACCGCTACCTCGACCTGCGCCGCGAGGGCCCGGCCCGCGCGCTGCGGCTGCGCTCCAAGGTCAACCACGTCATCCGCACGGTGATGGAGGAGAACGGCTTCCTCGACATCGAGACGCCGAACCTCACCCGCTCCACCCCCGAGGGCGCCCGCGACTTCCTGGTCCCGGTCCGCCTCCAGCCGGGCAGCTGGTACGCCCTGCCGCAGTCCCCGCAGCTCTTCAAGCAGCTGCTGATGGTCGCCGGCATGGAGCGCTACTACCAGATCGCCCGCTGCTTCCGGGACGAGGACTTCCGCGCCGACCGGCAGCCGGAGTTCACCCAGCTCGACGTGGAGATGTCCTTCGTCGACCAGGAGGACGTCCTGGACATCGGCGAGCAGGTCGTCGCCCGGGTGTGGAAGGAGGTGCACGGCTACGACCTTCCGCGTCCGCTGCCGCGCCTCAGCTACGCCGACGCCATGAACCGCTACGGCTCGGACAAGCCCGACGTACGGTTCGGCCAGGAGCTCACCGACCTCACCGAGTACTTCTCGGGCACTTCCTTCCGGGTCTTCCAGGCGCCGTACGTCGGCGCCGTGGTGATGCCCGGCGGCGCCGCCCAGACCCGCAAGCAGCTGGACGGCTGGCAGGACTGGGCCAAGGCCCGCGGCGCCCGCGGCCTGGCGTACGTGGTGGTCGACGCCGAGAGCGGCGAGCTGCGCGGCCCGGTCGCCAAGAACCTCTCCCAGGAGCACCTGGCCGGACTGGTCGAGGCCGCCGGGGCGGCCAAGGGCGACGCCATCTTCTTCGCCGCCGGCCGCCGGACCGCCTCCCAGGAGCTGCTGGGTGCGGCGCGGCTGGAGATCGGCCGCCGCTGCGGGCTGATCGACGAGTCCCGGTGGGAGTTCCTCTGGGTGGTCGACTTCCCGATGTTCGAGCCGGTGGAGGACGACAAGGGCGAGCAGACCGGCTGGACCGCCATCCACCACCCCTTCACCGCCCCCACCGCCGAGTCCCTGGACACCTTCGACAAGGACCCGGCGAGCGCCCTCTCCAACGCCTACGACCTGGTGCTCAACGGTTCCGAGATCGGCGGCGGCTCCATCCGTATCCACCAGCGCGAGGTCCAGCAGCGGGCCTTCGACGCGATCGGCCTCTCCCAGGAGGAGGCGGCCTCGCAGTTCGGCTTCCTGCTGGAGGCCTTCAACTACGGCCCGCCGCCGCACGGCGGCATCGCGCTGGGCCTGGACCGGCTGGTCGCCCTGCTGGGCGGGTACGAGACCATCCGGGACGTCATCGCCTTCCCGAAGACCTCGACCGGCGGTGACCCGCTGACCGGCGCCCCGACCCCGATCACCGCCGAGCAGCGGCGCGAGGCGGGGATTGACGCCAAGCCGAAGCCCAAGGGCGAGGCGGAGCAGAAGTCCGAGGCCTGACCCCGGACGGTACGACCTTCCGGGCCCCGGCGGCTGCGTGTCCCGCAGCCGCCGGGGCCCGTTCACAACGGTGTGAGACATGGAGGGAGCAGGCGATGATCGAGCGCAGCGGAGTGGTCCGGGCCAGACCCGAGGAGCCGGACGACGCGCCCGCCGTGCGGCGGGTGCACATGGCGGCCTTCCCCGGCCCGGCGGAAGCCGACCTGGTGGACGTCCTGCGCAAGGATCCCGTCTGGCTGCCCGGTCTCTCCTGGGTCGCGGCCGACCACCGCGGACTGGTCATCGCCCACGCCCTGCTCACCCGGCTGGACGTCGGCGGCGGTGCCGCCCTGGCCCTGGCTCCCGTCGCGGTCGCCCCCGAGTGGCAGCGCCGGGGGGTCGGCACCTTCGTGGTGCAGTCCGCGCTGGAGGCCGCGGACGCCGCCGGTGAGCGCCTGGTGGTGGTGCTGGGCGATCCCCGCTACTACGGCCGTTTCGGCTTCACCCCGGCCTCCGGACACGGTGTCACCTGCGCCCGTGAGGTCCCCGACACCCACTTCCAGGCCCTTCCGCTGGCCGCCTACGACGGCGGCCCGTGCGGAACGGCGGTGTACCCGCCGCCTTTTGACGAGGTGTGAGCCAGGCGGCCGTCGCTCCCCACGGCCGCCGCGCAAATTCTTCGCACGGGTTTGAACCGTCCCCGGCCCGGCCCCGTAATCCTCCCCGACGGCGGCGCGATCGCGCCTCAGCAGACCGGATCGAGGAGTACGCAGATGAACAAGGCGACAAGGGTGGGAGCCACCGTGGGGGCCGCGGCCGTGGTCCTGCTTGCAGGCGCCTGCGGTTCTTCGCAGCAGTCTGCCGGCACCACCACGGTGCAGCCCGCAGCGGCAGCGGGGGACGCGTACGGCAGCGGCGGCTACGGTTCCGGCGGCGGCTCCTACGGCGGTGACACGGCCTCCCAGGCGGCCCCGGCCGCGGCCGGCTCGGCGGCGGGCATCAGCACCGCCAAGGACGCCAAGCTCGGCGACATCCTGGTCGACGGCCAGGGCCGCACGATGTACCGGTACGACAAGGACACCGCCAACCCGCCCACGTCCAACTGCAACGACGCCTGCGCCCAGGCGTGGCCGCCGGTCCCCGCCTCGGCCAGGAACGCAGCCAAGGTCGCCGACCCGAGCCTGCTCGGCGAGGTCACCCGGGCGGACGGTTCCAAGCAGCTCACGGTGGCGGGCTGGCCGATGTACCTGTATGCGGCCGACTCCGCGGCCGGGGACACCAACGGGCAGGGCGTCAACCAGGTCTGGTGGGCCGTGCAGCCCGACGGCAAGAAGGCGGGCCAGGCCGCGTCCGGATCCTCCGGGTCCTCCGGATCCTCCGGAGGCAGCGGAGGCAGCGGCGGTTACGGGTCCGGCGGCTCCGGTGCGGGCAGCGGCAGCGCCAGCCAGTGGGCCCTCTCCAGCGTCGACGACCCGCAGCTGGGCAAGATCCTGGTCGACGGCAAGGGCATGGTGCTCTACCGCTTCACCAAGGACGTCGCCTGGCCGATGAAGATCGCCTGCACCGGCCAGTGCACCAAGGTCTGGCCCCCGGCCCAGCCGCTCACCCTGCAGCAGCAGGAGCAGGCCGCCAGGGCGCTGGGCATCGACAGGAAGCTGATCACCAACATCAAGCGCCCCGACGGGATCTACCAGCTCGCCATCAACTGCTGGCCCGTCTACAACTACAGCAAGGACACCAAGCCCGGTCAGGCGTCCGGCCAGGGCGTGGGCGGCACCTGGTTCGCCGTCACCCCGCAGGGCAAGCTCACCAAGTAGCGGGCGCGGCCGCCCAGGAGACCCGCAGGGGAACCGGTGGCGCGTGGCAGCGGCCCGCCGGTGCGGGGAAGGGGAGGGCGGCGCGCGGACACCAGGTTCGCGCGCCGCCCCGTCGTACGCCCGACCCCGGAGCCGGCCCCGCCCCGGACGCCGAGCCCCGGTCGCCCGGCCCAGACGGTCGGCGCCCGGCCGTGCTGTCGGTGCGCTGGCATACGCTGCTGGGGTGGAACCCGATCTCTTCACCGCCGCCGCCGAGGAACGCCAGGCCAGGGAGCCCGGCCGGGCACCCCTGGCCGTACGGATGCGCCCCCGCACCCTGGACGAGGTCGCCGGGCAGCGGCAGCTGCTGGGCGAGGGCTCGCCGCTGCGCAGACTGGTGGCCACCGCGCACGGCCCCGCCGCCACCTCCTCGGTGATCCTCTGGGGGCCGCCCGGCACCGGCAAGACCACCCTGGCGTATGTGATCAGCCGGGCCACCGACCGGCGCTTCGTGGAGCTCTCCGCGATCACCGCGGGGGTGAAGGAGGTCCGCGCGGTCATCGACAGCGCCCGCCGCGAGGTGGGCGCCTCGGGGCGCGAGACGGTGCTCTTCCTGGACGAGATCCACCGCTTCTCCAAGGCCCAGCAGGACTCCCTGCTGCCCGCGGTGGAGAACCGCTGGGTCACCCTGATCGCGGCCACCACCGAGAACCCCTACTTCTCGGTGATCTCCCCACTGCTCTCCCGCTCGCTGCTGCTCACCCTGGAGTCGCTCACCGACGACGACATCCGCGAGCTGCTGCACCGGGCGGTGGCCGACGAGCGCGGCCTGGGCGGTGCGCTGACCCTGGAGGCCGACGCGGAGCACCATCTGGTGCGGCTCGCCGGCGGCGACGCCCGCCGGGCGCTCACCACGCTGGAGGCGGCCGCCGGGGCGGCCCTGGCCAAGGGCGAGTCGGAGATCACCCTGGCCACCACCGAGACCGCGGTGAACAAGGCCGCCGTCCGCTACGACCGGGACGGCGACCAGCACTACGACGTGGCCAGCGCGCTCATCAAGTCCATCCGGGGCAGCGATGTGGACGCCGCCCTGCACTATCTGGCGCGGATGGTGGAGGCGGGGGAGGACCCCCGGTTCATCGCCCGGCGGCTGATGATCTCCGCCAGTGAGGACATCGGCCTGGCCGACCCCACCGCGCTGCAGACCGCGGTGGCGGCCGCCCAGGCGGTGCAGCTGATCGGCTTCCCCGAAGCCCGGATCACCCTCTCCCAGGCGGTGATCGCGCTGGCCCTGGCGCCCAAGTCCAACGCCGCCTATCTGGCCATAGACGCAGCTCTGGCGGACGTCCGCAAGGGGCTGGCCGGCCCCGTACCGCCCCATCTGCGGGACTCCCACTACGGCGGCGCCAAGCGGCTCGGCCACGGCCAGGGCTACCAGTACCCTCATGACCTGCCCGGCGGTATCGCGGCCCAGCAGTACGCGCCGGACACGGTCCACGGCCGCCGCTACTACCAGCCGACCCGGCACGGCGTCGAGGCCCGCTACGCGGAGGTCGTGGAGCGGGTCCGGGACAAGCTCGGCGGGGAGTGAGCCGCGGCGGTCCGCCGACCGCTCTTCCGCCGTCCCCGGGCGGGGTGTGGTCCGGAGCACCGGCGCACGCCCCGTACAATGGCGTGAAGTGCCACGTCCCGTGCACGGAAGGCTCCCGGGAGACCGGGTCCGCCGACCGGCGTCACCAGCGGGGCGTCGGTCGGAGCTCATGCCCTCGGGCGCGGGTTCCAGGAGCGTCGCGCACGTCCCAGTGCCGCGGGCAGCCCACCACCAGACGGCGGTGGGCCTCTCGTGCGCACCGGTACGGGCACCGGCCCGGGAAGCGGCTGACCCCCTCCGCCACGGCGGCGACGGGTTTTCCCGGTCCGCGACAAACGACCTCCTTCAACAGTGGTGAGCCATGCACACAACAGAGAGGTTCGGTTCACAGTGAACCAGTCCCGTCCCAAGGTGCGTCTGTCCCGCGCGCTGGGTATCCCGCTGACCCCGAAGTCCGTCAAGTACTTCGAGGCCCGCCCCTACCCGCCGGGCCAGCACGGCCGTGGGCGCAAGCAGAGCAGCGACTACAAGGTCCGTCTGCTCGAGAAGCAGCGTCTGCGCGCCCAGTACGACCTCAGCGAGACCCAGCTCTCCCGTGCCTTCGACCGCGCCCGCAAGGCCGGTGGCAAGACCGGTGAGGCGCTGATCGTCGAGCTGGAGCGCCGGCTGGACGCCCTGGTGCTGCGCTCCGGGATCGCCCGGACGATCTACCAGGCCCGCCAGATGGTCGTCCACGGCCACATCGAGGTCAACGGCCGCAAGGTCAACAAGCCCTCGTTCGTGATGAAGCCCGGGTATGTCGTCACCGTGCGTGACCGCAGCAAGGAGAAGCACCCCTTCCAGGTGGCCCGCGAGGGTGGCTACGCCGGCGAGGGTCAGACCCCGAAGTACCTCGAGGTCAACCTGAAGGCCCTGGCCTTCCGTATGGACCGCGACCCGCAGCGCAAGGAGATCCCCGTGATCTGCGACGAGCAGCTGGTCGTCGAGTACTACTCGCGCTGACCCGCGGGTAGTTCACGCGTCGTACGCGGAACCGAGCCCCCGCAGCGCACAGCGCTGCGGGGGCTCGCCCTTCTCCGCGGCGGCGGGGCCCTCCAGCGCCCGGGCCACCGCCGCGTCCAGACCGAGCGCGCTGCCCACCCGGAAGGCCTCCGCCGACTCGTGCTCGGTGAGCCCGGCCTCGGCCCGCGCCGCGCACTCGTCGTGCGGCGCCCGGAAGTGCCGCGAGCCGAACAGCGGGATGCCCACCGCCTGCCAGAGCCGGTGCGCCGCGCCCTGCAGCAGCCGCGCCTCGCGCAGATCGCCCGAGGCGCCGTCGGCACCGGGCTCGGTGGTCAGCAGCGCCAGCATCTCCAGGCCGAGCACCACACCCACCAGGTCCCGGAAGAGGTGGTTGAGGCGCACACACTCCCGGGCGTGCGCCCGGGCCGCCCCCACCTCGCCCAACTGCCACTCGGAGTACGCCATCGCGTAGAGGCCGTAGGCGTACGCCCACCGCTCGCCGTACTCCTCGCACAGGTCGCGCACCCGCTCCATCCACCGCTCACCGGTGGCGGTGTCGCCCTGGAAGACGGCGGCCAGACCCAGCTCGAACATGGCCATCAGCACATTGCTGTTGAGCTCGCCGAGCTTCTCGTAGTGCCACAGCGCCTCCTCGAAGAGCACGGCGGCGCGGGCCGGTTCGTCCCCGATCAGCGCCGCACAGCCCTGGCGGTGCACCGCGTAGGCCAGCGCCAGGTCGTCGCCGGTCTCCACGGCCTGCTGCCGGCACTCCTCCAGCAGCGGCCGGGCATGGCGCAGGTCCCCCTGCAGGGTCGCCATGTACCCGGTCACCCAGAGGGCCTTGGCGCGTGCCTGGGTGGGCTCGTGGGCCAGCGCCAGGGCGCGGTCCAGCCACAGCCGCCCCTCCCCGAGGTGGCCGCACCCCACCCAGTAGAACCAGAGCGTCCCGGCCAGGTGGAGCGCCGACTGCTCCTCGCCGGGCTCGGTCACGCAGAAGTCCAGCGCCACCCGGAGGTTGGCGTGCGCCAGCCGGGTCCGGTCGCCGGTCTCGGCCTGGCGCGCGGAGAACCACTCCACCTCGCCCCAGGTGGCCAGGCCCAGGTACCAGTCCCGGTGCCGGCGGCGCATCCGGCCCTCCTCGCCCAGCGACCGCAGCCACCAGGCGCCGTACTCGCGGACCGTGTCCAGCATCCGGTAGCGGGCTCCGCCGGAGCCGGCCTCCCGCACCACGACCGACTTGGCCACCAGCTCGGAGAGCACCTCCAGCACCTCCTCCGCCTCGATGCCGCCGCCCGGGCAGACGTACTCGGCCGCGTCCAGGTCGAAGCCGTCGGCGAAGACGGACAGCCGGGCCCAGAGCAACCGTTCCTGCGGGGTGCACAGCTCATGGCTCCAGCCGATGGCCGTACGCAGGGTGCGATGGCGTGGCAGCGCCGTCCGGGAGCCCCCGGTGAGCAGCCGGAAGCGGTCGTCCAGCCGCTCGGCGATCTGCTCCACGGACAGTGCCCGCAACCGGCCGGCGGCCAGCTCCACCGCCAGCGGAATGCCGTCCAGGCGGCGGCAGACGGCGGCCACCGCCGCCCGGTTCTCCGCGGTGACCCGGAAACCCCCCGGCACCGCGGCCGCCCGGTCGGCGAACAGCCGCACCGCGTCCTCCGCGGCCGAGGCGCCGTCCACGGCACCCTCCTCGGCCACCGGCAGCGGTGCCAGCACCAGCAGATGCTCCCCCCGGACCCGCAGCTCCTGGCGGCTGGTGGCCAGCACCCGCACACCCGGCGCGGCCCGCAGCAGTGCGTCCACCAGCCCGGCGCAGGTGTCCACCAGATGCTCACAGCCGTCCAGCACCAGCAGCAGCTCCCGGTCGGCCAGCTGCTCCACCAGCGCCCGGTCCGGCCGCCGGGCGGTGGAGTCGGCCAGTCCCAGCGCCTCCAGCACCGCGTGTCCCAGCAGCGAGGGGTCCTGCACGCCCGCCGACTCGACCAGCCAGGCGCCGTCCGGGAAGAGCCCCTGCACCGTGCCGGCGGCCCGCAGCGCCAGCCGGCTCTTGCCGACCCCGGCCGGGCCCGTCAGCGTCACCAGCCGGGAGACGCCCAGCAGCCGGGCCGTCTCGGTGAGTTCCGCCCGGCGGCCCACAAAACTGGTCGTCTCCGCCGGAAGGTTGCCCGGACAGCCCCCTGCCTCCGCAGACACCCTGTGCGCCCCCTTAGCCGCCGTCAACGCCCCGTGTCCCCAGCCCAACGAGGGGCCGGCCGGGCAGGTTACGTCGGGCCCCAGCCGCGCCGGGCGGGGCGCCGCCGGGCGCGCCCGGGCGCCGCCCAGTAATGCGGTCGGGAAAGCGGGCGGCGGCGCGATAGGGTTCTGCTCTGTGGCTTGACGTGCGCACCAGACCGTTCCGCGCACTGCGGGGCCCCGCTGCGACGGGCTCCGCCGGGAGGCAGCCGGCAGCCGAAGCAGCACACAAGGGAGCGCGCAAGGTGTCCGTGGGAGAGATGGCCGGCCTGATCGTGGCCGTCTTCTGGGCCGTCCTCGTGACCCTGCTCGCCGTGGTCCTGGTACGGCTGTCTCGGGTGCTGAAGGAGGCGGCCGTGCTGGTCACCTCCGTCTCCGAGCGCGCCGTACCGCTGCTGGAGGACGCCTCGACCGCCCTGGCCGGCGCCCAGCAGCAGCTGGACCGCGTCGACGAGATCACCGCCAACGTCCAGGACGCCGCCGCCAACGCCAACGCGCTCTCCTCCACCGTGGCCGCCACCCTCGGCGGCCCCCTGGTGAAGGTCGCCGCGTTCAGCTACGGCGTCCGCAAGGCCGTCGCCCGGCAGCAGGGAGCCTCCGGCCGGGTGCCGGCGCAGAGCGACCGCGACGCCCTCGCCGCCCTGGTGAGGGCCGAGGTCCGGGCCGCCACGGCGCCCCGCCGCCGCGGGCTCGCCTCCCGCATCCGGCGAGCTGTGAGGGGCTGAGGACACCGTGCGACGCATCTTCTGGATGGCGGTCGGCGCCGGCGCCACCGTCTGGGCCATGGGCAAGGCCAACGAGGCCGCCCGCCGGCTCACCCCCACCAGCCTGGCCGGTACGGCGGCGCGCGGCGCCCTGGACCTCGGCGACGCGGTACGCGGCTTCGCCGGCGAGGTACGGGCCGGGATGGCCGAGCGCGAGCAGCAGCTCCGGGCCGACCTCGGCCTGGACGGCAGCGCGGTGCTCCCGCCCCGCCGGCCCCTGGCCGCACCCCGCGAGCCCGCGGTCGAGTACCGAGCTATCGCGCCGGCCCCGGGCATGCCCGCGGCCGGCCCGGTCCGCCGCCTCACCCCAGTCACCACACCACCCGCCCTCGAGAAGACCCCCGATCCCCGCGAGGCAGGACTGCGCGGCCGACGCCCGCGCAGGGGCAGCACCCACAACCGGAAGGACCACTGATGGAGTCGGCAGAGATCCGCCGCCGCTGGCTGCGCTTCTTCGAGGAGCGCGGCCACACCGTCGTTCCGTCGGCCTCCCTGGTCGCCGACGACCCCACCCTGCTGCTGGTGCCCGCAGGCATGGTGCCCTTCAAGCCGTACTTCCTCGGCGAGGTCAAGCCGCCCTTCAGCCGCGCCACCAGCGTGCAGAAGTGCGTCCGCACCCCGGACATCGAAGAGGTCGGCAAGACCACCCGCCACGGCACCTTCTTCCAGATGTGCGGCAACTTCTCCTTCGGCGACTACTTCAAGGAAGGCGCCATCAAGTACGCGTGGGAGCTGCTCACCAGCTCCGTCGCGGACGGCGGCTACGGCCTGGACCCTTCGAGGCTCTGGATCACCGTCTACCAGGACGACGACGAGGCCGAGAAGATCTGGCGTGAGGTCATCGGCGTGCCCGCCGAGCGCATCCAGCGGCTGGGCATGAAGGACAACTTCTGGTCGATGGGCGTCCCCGGCCCCTGCGGCCCCTGCTCGGAGATCAACTACGACCGCGGCCCGGCCTACGGCGAGGAGGGCGGCCCGGCGGTCAACGGCGAGCGCTACCTCGAGGTCTGGAACCTCGTCTTCATGCAGTACGAGCGCGGCGCGGGCGACGGCAAGGACGGCTTCGAGATCCTGGGCGACCTGCCCAGCCGCAACATCGACACCGGCCTGGGCCTGGAGCGCCTCGCGGCGGTCCTCCAGGGCGTCGACAACATCTACGAGATCGACACCACCCGGATGATCCTCGGCCGGGCGGGTGAGCTCACCGGCCACCGCTACGGCGCCGGTGAGAAGACCGACGTCTCGCTGCGGGTCATCGCCGACCACATCCGCACCGCCGTGATGCTGATCAGCGACGGCGTCACCCCCGGCAACGAGGGCCGCGGCTATGTGCTGCGCCGGATCTTCCGCCGCGCCATCCGCAACATGCGGCTGCTCGGCGCCACCGGGCCGGTCGCCCACTCGCTGGTGGACGTCACCATCGAGGCCATGGGCCCGCAGTACCCGGAGCTGGTCGAGGACCGCAAGCGGATCGAGACCGTCGCGGTCGCCGAGGAGACCTCCTTCCTCCAGACCCTGCGCACCGGCACCACCATCCTGGACACCGCCGTCGCCGAGGCCAAGCAGTCCGGCAGCGCGGTGCTGGCCGGTGACAAGGCCTTCCAGCTCCACGACACCTACGGCTTCCCCATCGACCTCACCCTGGAGATGGCCGCCGAGCAGGGCGTCACCGTGGACGAGGCGGGCTTCCGCTCCCTGATGGCGGAGCAGCGCAACCGGGCCAAGGCCGACGCCAAGGCCAAGAAGCTCGGCCACGCCGACGTCTCCGCCTACCGCGAGGTCGCCGACCGCGCCGGCGCCACCGCCTTCACCGGCTACACCGACACCACCGGCGAGTCGACCGTGGTCGGCCTGCTGGTGGACGGCGCCCCCTCCCCGGCCGCCCACGAGGGCGACGAGGTCGAGGTCGTACTGGACCGCACGCCCTTCTACGCCGAGGGCGGCGGCCAGCTCGCCGACCACGGCCGGATCCGCTTCGACTCGGGCGCCGTGGTGGAGGTCCGGGACGTCCAGCAGCCGGTGCCCGGTGTCACCGTGCACAAGGGCACCGTGCAGGTCGGCGAGGTGGTGCTGGGCGCCGGTGCGTACGCCCAGATCGACATCGACCGCCGCCGCGCGGTCTCCCGGGCGCACTCCGCCACCCACCTCACCCACCAGGCGCTGCGTGACGCCCTCGGCCCCACCGCCGCCCAGGCGGGCTCGGAGAACGCCCCGGGCCGCTTCCGCTTCGACTTCGGCTCGCCGACCGCCGTCCCCGGCAGTGTGCTCACCGATGTCGAGCAGAAGATCAACGAGGTGCTGGCCCGCGAACTGGACGTCACCGCCGAGGTGATGACCATGGACGAGGCCCGCAAGCAGGGCGCCATCGCCATGTTCGGTGAGAAGTACGGCGACGCGGTGCGGGTGGTCACCATCGGCGACTTCTCCAAGGAGCTGTGCGGCGGCACCCATGTCGCCAACACCTCCCAGCTGGGCCTGGTGAAGCTGCTCGGCGAGTCCTCCATCGGCGCCGGGGTGCGCCGGGTCGAGGCGCTGGTCGGCGTGGACGCCTACCAGTTCCTGGCCCGTGAGCACACCGTGGTCGCCCAGCTCACCGAGCTGGTCAAGGGCCGCCCGGAGGAGCTGCCGGAGAAGATCTCCGGCATGCTCGCCAAGCTCAAGGACGCCGAGAAGGAGATCGAGCGCTTCCGCGCCGAGAAGGTGCTCGCCGCCGCGGCGGGCCTCGCCGACGCCGCCCAGGACATCCACGGTGTCGCCCTGGTCGCCGCCCGCGTCCCGGACGGCACCGGCGCCGACGACCTGCGCAAGCTGGTGCTGGACGTCCGCGGCCGGCTCGGCTCGCGCCCGTCCGTGGTCGCCGCCTTCACCGTGGCGAACGGCCGCCCGCTGACCGTGGTCGCCACCAGCGAGGCGGCCCGGGAGCGCGGGATCAAGGCCGGCGAGCTGGTCCGTACCGCCGCCAAGACCCTCGGCGGCGGCGGAGGCGGCAAGGACGACGTCGCCCAGGGCGGTGGCTCCAACCCGGCCGCCGTGGACGAGGCGGTCGAGGCGGTCCGCCGCCTGGTCGCCGAGCGCGCCGCCTGATGCGCCGCGGCCGGCGGATCTCCGTCGACGTCGGGGACGCCCGGATCGGGGTCGCCTCCTGCGACCCCGACGGGCTCCTCGCGACCCCGGTGGAGACCGTGCCCGCGGGCGGCAAGGCCAAGGGCCGGATCGCCGCGATCGTCGAGGAGTACGAGGCCCTCGAGGTGGTCGTCGGACTGCCCCGCTCGCTCAGCGGCAAGGAGGGGCCGGCCGCGGTCAAGGTCCGGGCCTTCGCGGGGGCGCTGGCCACGCTGGTCGCCCCGGTGCCGGTGCGGCTGGTGGACGAGCGGATGTCCACCGTCACCGCCACCCATGGGCTGCGGGCCTCCGGAGTGAGGTCCAAGAAGGGCCGCTCGGTGATCGACCAGGCCGCCGCCGTGGTCATCCTGCAGAGCGCCCTGGAGGCCGAACGGGTGAGCGGAAACCCGCCCGGCGAGAGTGTCGAACCGGCCTGACCGGAGCAGTACCTAGCCTCACCAGGGGGCCCGCCGACGCGGCGGGCCCCCTCGTGCATCCGCTCCCGGGTGAGCGGCCCGGACCGCCGGTGAGGGACCCATGACCGACCAGGACTCGCCCGCCGGACCGAACCCCGGTCCCATCGACGGCCTGGCGGCCGGCGCCTCCCCGGACCCCGCCCAGGACCGGGTCCGCCGCAGCCGCAACCGGCTGGCGTGCGGCATCAGCGCGCTGCTGCTGGCGATCGTGCTCACCCTCGGCGGTCTGCTGCTGCGCGCCTGGTGGTCCGGGGCGCCGTTCGCCGCCCCCGCCGACTACCCCGGCCCCGGCACCGGGTCGGTACGCGTCGACGTCCCGCAGGGCGCCGACCTCACCAGGATCGGACGGCTGCTGCACGACGGGGGAGTGGTCGCCAGCGTGGAGGCCTTCACCCAGGCCGCCATGGCCGACCCCAGGGCCGTCGCCATCCAGCCCGGCGACTACACCCTGCGGCACCGGATGTCCGCGCTCGCGGCCCTCGGCGTGCTCACCGACCCGGCCAACGCGGGCGGCCTGGTGATCCCCGAGGGACGCCGGGCGCAGCAGGTGTACGCCGCCGTCGACCAGCGGCTCGGCCTCAGGCCCGGCACCACCGCCGCCGAGGCCCGTCGCGGTGCCGCAGCGCTGGGACTGCCGGCCTATGCCGGCGGCCGCCCGGAGGGGTTCCTCTTCCCCGCCCGGTACAGCGTGGACCGCGGCACCGGTCCGGCCGGGCTGCTGCGCCGTATGGTGGCCCAGGCGGAGACCGAGTTCGCGGCGGACGGGCTGGGCACCGGCCCCGGTGCCTACCGGGTGCTCATCATCGCCAGCCTGGTGCAGGCCGAGGCCCAGTCGCCGGCGGACTTCGGCAGGGTCGCCCGGGTGATCACCAACCGGCTCGCCCGGGGCATGCCGCTCCAGCTGGACTCCGCCCTCAACTACGGCCTGGGACGCACCACCCTGGACACCACCCACCAGGACCTCACCGTCGAGAACCCGTACAACACCTATCTGCACCCCGGCCTCCCCCCGACACCCGTGAACAGTCCCGGACATGCGGCGATCCGGGCGGCCCTGCATCCCGCGCCGGGGCCGTGGCTGTACTTTGTGACGGTCAGGCCCGGCGACACGCGGTTCACGGACAGTTACAGCGAGCAGCAGCGCAACGTAGCGGACTTCAACCGCTACCGGCAGCAACAGCGCAGCTCAACGCCGTCCGCGCGACGCTGACCCGCTCACGTCCGGCGGATCCGATAGGTGACGCCGTTGCGGTACGGTAACGTCTCCGGGCACCGGCGGGGCACCTGGTACGCCGGTTCGAGAGCGAGTGCGGGACGCCGTCCCGGACGGTCGGTGGATGCCGGCCGGTTCGTCGGCTTAAGGGGATCAATGACTGACCTGGGTCGGGGGTACGGCTCCCAGCCGTGGAACACGGGCGACCCGCTGTACGGGGACATGCCGCAGCAGGGCGGCCACCCGGGCGGCTACGGTCAGCAGCCCTCGCAGGGCGGCTACGGCCAGGGACAGCAGCAGGGCTGGCCGGCCGATCCGTACGGGGGGCAGCAGGGCGGCTGGCAGCAGCCGCAGTACCCGCAGCAGCAGTACCCGGGGCAGTACCCCCAGCAGCAGCAGCAGCCGCAACAGCAGCAGCCCTACCCGGGCCAGCAGCCTCCGCAGCCCCGGCGCCCGCAGCCCCAGCCGCGCCCGCAGCAGCCGCAGCCGCCGCAGGACGAGTTCGACTGGCAGGCCGAGGCCGACGCGCTCAACCGCCCGGCCGCCGAGCCCGACGCCGAGGAGGAGTGGTCGGGCGAGGAGGAGTACGACGAGGAGCACGGCGGCTCGTTCTTCGGTGAGCAGGACGACAGCCGGGGCGCCGAGCGCCGCCGCAAGCAGCAGGGCAAGAAGTCCGGCCGCCGCAACGGCGGCGCCTGCCTGATCATGTCCCTGGTGCTGCTGGGCGTCGGAGGCGCGGGCGTCTGGTACGGCTACGGGTTCTACCAGGACCACTTCGGCCCGCCGCCGGACTACGTGGGCGCGGGCAGCGGCTCGGTCCAGGTCGACATCCCCGCGGGATCCACCGGGACCCAGATGGGCGCCGCGCTGAAGAAGGCCGGCGTGGTGAAGAGCGTCGACGCCTTCGTCAAGGCCTACAACGGCAATGGCAAGGCGCAGACGATCCAGGCGGGCTTCTTCACCATGAGGCAGCAGATGTCGGCGGCCGAGGCGGTGAAGTACCTCATCGAGGCGGCCGGAGGCGACGTCCTCATGGTGCCGGAGGGCCGCCGGGCCTCGGAGATCTACGCGATGATCGACGCCAAGCTGAAGCTGGACCAGGGCACCACCGCCAGGACGGCGAAGGCGGAGGTCGGCAAGCTGGGCCTGCCCGTCTGGGCGCACGGCAACCCCGAGGGGTTCCTCTTCCCGGCCCGCTACTCGGTGGGCAAGGGCATGAAGCCGTTCACCGTGCTCAAGCAGATGGTCGCCCGCGCCAACGACGAGTTCGCCAAGTTCGGCTGCGCCCAGGGTTACCGCAAGAACGGCCTCAAGTCGCCGTACGAGTTGCTGACCGTCGCCAGCCTGGTCCAGGCGGAGGGGCTGAACTCCGACGACTTCGGCAAGATCTCCCGGGTCGTCTACAACCGGCTGAAGCCGAGCAACACGGAGACCAACGGCTATCTGGAGTTCGACTCCACCTACAACTACGCACGCGGGAACCGCACGCTCCATGTGAGCGCCAACGCGATGCGGCAGTACCGGAGCGACATCAACACCTACTACACCAAGGGCCTTCCCTCGCAGCCGATCAGCAACCCCGGCGAGGAGGCGCTCAAGGCCGCCCTCGACCCGACCCCGGGTCCTTGGTACTACTTCGTCTCGGTCACGCCTACCGACACCAGGTTCGCGGCGACCTTCGCCGAGCACCAGAAGAACGAGCAGGCGTTCGAGGAGGAGCTGAAGAAGAGCGGCGGGAACGGATGACCGCCACCGGCCGCCGCGCCGCGGTGCTGGGCTCGCCGATCGCCCACTCGCTCTCGCCCGTGCTGCACAACGCCGCATACGCCGCCCTCGGTCTGGACGGCTGGCACTACGGCCGCCACGAGGTGGACGAGGCCGCGCTGCCCGCCTTCCTGGGGTCGCTGGACGTGGCCGGGGAGGGCTGGGCCGGTCTCTCCCTCACCATGCCGCTGAAGCGGGCCGTCATCCCGCTGCTGGACGAGGTCAGCGCCACCGCCCTCGCGGTGGACGCCGTCAACACCGTGGTCTTCACCGAGGACGGCCGCCGCACCGGTGACAACACCGACATCCCCGGCCTGGTCGCCGCCCTCGCCGAGCGCGGCATCGACAAGGTCGAGGCGGCGGCGGTGCTGGGCGCGGGCGCCACCGCCTCCTCGGCGCTGGCCGCGCTGGCCCTGGTCTGCACGGGCGAGGTCACCGCCTATGTCCGCAGCGCCGAGCGGGCCGCGCAGATGCGGGACCTCGGCGAGCGGCTCGGCGTGGCCGTCCGCACCGCCCCCTGGGAGCGGGCCGCCGAGGCACTGGCCTCGCCGCTCACCGTCTCCACCACCACGGCGGGCGCCAACGACCACCTGGCGGACGCCGTACCCGGCCGGCCCGGCGCCTACTTCGACGTCCTCTACCACCCCTGGCCCACCCCGCTGGCCGCCGCCTGCGCCGCCCGCGGCGGAACCGTCCTCGGCGGTCTGGACCTGCTGGTCCACCAGGCGGTGCTCCAGTGCGAGCAGTTCACCGGCATCCGCCCCGCCCCCCTGGCTGCCATGCGGGCCGCCGGCGAAGCGGCCCTCTCCGGGGGCTGAATCCGCATCGGGTGCTCGCCCGCGACCTCTGCCGCGGCAGGCGTGGGCAGATCATGCAGGCATACCGGGAAGGCCGGGAGGATCGGCTCGGCGCGCTCGGCCCGGCCCGCGACGCCGCGGTGATCCGGACCATCCGTCACGTGGACGCTGCCGCCGCCGTGCGCTGCGGGAACGGCCCGCCGACAGGCGCGAGCACGTGCCGGCCCCGGTCGTGGGCCGCCTGGCCCCACTGCGCCACGCGAACCTCGACGTGTCGAGGTCCAGGCCCGTACTGAGCCCGTGTGCCCTGCCCCCACGTCGGGGGCAGGGCACGCTCCTGTGTGAGGGCTGGGCCAGGCGCCGGGTCGCCGGCCGGCTCGCGTCCGCCGCCCCTGCGGGCTGTCGGTGCTGATCGGCTGTCGGTGCTGATCGGTCGTCGGTTGCGACACCGGTTCTCGAGCCTATTTCTACTGATCCCTTGACAGCTCATGGAGTGAGGGCTGTCATGTTGGGGTCATGTCCAGTTGCGTTCAGATTTGTTTGGTTGTGTTTTTCACAGCCACGTCTGCGAAGAAGGGACCACCCACCCATGCCCTCGCTGTCCCGAAGGATCCTGAGCTGCCTGACCGCAGGCGCCGTCTGGACCGGCGCACTCGGTCTGGCGGCCGTCACCACCGGCATAGCCAGAGCAACCCCCGCCGCCGCGCTCGACAACGCCCTCGCGTCCGTCCCACAGATGGGCTTCAACGACTGGAACGCCTTCGGCTGCAACGTCAGTGAGCAGCTGATCAGGCAGACGGCCGACTTCTTCGTCAGCTCCGGGCTGAAGGACGCCGGCTACGAGTACGTCAACATCGACGACTGCTGGATGACCCACGAGCGCGACGCCGACGGCCGCCTGGTCCCCGACCCGGCGAAGTTCCCCGACGGGATCAAGGGCACCGCCGACTACGTTCACAGCCTCGGCCTCAAGCTCGGCATCTACGAGGACGCCGGCACCGCGACGTGCGCCGGCTACCCCGGCAGCCTCGGTCACGAGACGACCGACGCCCGGACCTTCGCCGACTGGGGCGTGGACTACCTCAAGTACGACAACTGCAACAACAAGAGCGACGGCAGTCGCCAGGACTTCGTGAACCGCTACACCGCGATGCGCGACGCCCTGAACGCCACCGGTCGCCCGATCCTCTACTCCCTGTGCGAATGGGGCCAGCAGCAGCCCTGGGAGTGGGCGTCCGACGTCGGCAACTCCTGGCGCACCACCGGCGACATCAGCGACAACTGGGCGAGCATGCTCTCCATCCTGAAGAGCAACCTGCCGCTCGCGCAGTACGCCGGCCCGGGCCACTGGAACGACCCGGACATGCTGGAGGTCGGCAACGGCGGCATGACCGACACGGAGTACCGCACCCACTTCTCCCTGTGGTCGATGATGGACGCGCCCCTGCTCATCGGCACCGACCTGCGCAAGGCCGACCCCCAGACGATGTCCATCCTGCTCAACAAGGACGTCATCGCGCTGAACCAGGACTCCCTCGGGAAGCAGGCCACCGTCCTGTCCTCCGACGGTGGCCGCTGGGTGATCACCAAGGAGCTCGCCAACGGCGACCGGGCCGTGGCCCTGTTCAACGAGACCGGCCGGCCGCAGCACATCTCCACCACCGCGGCCGCGCTCGGCCTGCCCGCCGCGAAGGGCGCCTACCAGGTGCGCGACCTGTGGCAGCACACCGACTACCAGTCGGCGGGCACCCTGGCGGCCACCGTTCCCGCGCACGGCACCACCGTGCTTCGGGTGAGCACCGCCGAGCACGCCCTCGCCAACCCGCCGCTGCTGGACACCGGCATGACCGGCACCGAGAACCGTCTCCAGCCGGGCCGGAGCACCACGATCACCACCACCGCCACCAACCTCGGCCGTACCCCGGCCCTGGCGGTCCACGTGAAGATCACGGCGCCCGACGGCTGGACCGTCCAGGCGCAGGACGCCACCGGCAGCCCCGCCCTGAGCACCGAACAGACCCTCAGCACCGCCTGGCGGATCACCGCCCCGGCCGACGCGGCGGTCGGCAGCTACCCCCTCTCCGGCACCGCCACCTTCTGGCACCCTCGGGACAACCGCACCGTGACCGTACCGCTGACCGGTCAGATCAGTGTGGCCGTGCCGCCGCCCGCCGGCACCTCCTACCTGAGCGACCTGAGGTGGTCCTCGGTGAGCAACGGCTGGGGGCCGGTGGAGCTGGACACCAGCAACGGTGAGAGCAACGCCGGTGACGGCCACCCGATCACCCTTGGCGGGACCGTCTACACCAAGGGGCTCGGGGTCCACGCCCCCAGCACGGTCGAGTACTTCACCGGCGGCCACTGCTCGACGCTGACCGCCACCGTCGGGGTGGACGACGAGAAGAACGGCAAAGGCACCGTCGAGTTCCAGATCCAGGCCGACGGCAAGCAGGTCGCCGACAGCGGCGTCCTCACCAACGCCATGGGCGGGCGGCCGATCGAGGCCGACGTCACCGGAAGCCAGACCGTCCAGCTGATCGTCACCGACGGCGGCGACGGCAACGACAGCGACCACGCCGACTGGGCCGACGCCAAGATCACCTGCGCCTGACCCCCCTGCAGGACCGGTGTGCGGTGGGCGCTGCCTGCCGCACACCGGCTCAGGAGTGTCCGGTCCTGTCCGGACGCCTGAATCAGTCGATGGTGTTCGACGCCACTGGTTTGGAGGACAGAGTGCACAACAGCCGCATCGGTGCCGTGGAGGCGAAGCCGGGGCACCGCCGATGGCGGGCGGCGCTTCTCGCGACGGCTCTGACAGTCTCGCTGTGCAGCATGACCCGACCTGCCGCGGCAGGAGAGAGCGACGGACCGCGGTCCGTGGCAGCCGTCGACAGCCACCCCACGCACACGGTGAGCTTTGACGGCTACTCGTTCCTCGTCGACGGAGACCGCACCTACCTGTGGTCCGGCGAGTTCCACTACTTCCGGCTGCCGAGCCCCGATCTGTGGCTCGACATCTTCCAGAAGATGAAGGCAGCCGGGTTCAACGCCACCTCCCTGTACTTCGACTGGGGTTACCACTCGCCGAAGCCGGGCGTGTACGACTTCACCGGTGTGCGTGACGTCGACAAGCTGCTCGACATGGCCCAGCAGGCCGGGCTCTATGTGATCGCGCGCCCGGCGCCGTACATCAACGCGGAGGTGGACGGCGGCGGCCTGCCCGGCTGGATGACGACGAAGCCGGGCAGCAACCGCAGCGACGACCCGCAGTTCCTGAAGTACGCGGACGAGTGGCTGACACAGATCGACCGGATCATCGCCCGCCACCAGCTGACCAACGGCACCGGGTCGGTCATCGCCTATCAGGTCGAGAACGAGTACTACAACGGCTCCACCGCCGGTCGGGCGTACATGCAGCACCTGGAGGACAAGGCCCGCTCCGACGGCATCACGGTGCCGTTGACCGGCAACAACAACGGCACCTTCAACAGCGGGACCGGCGCCCTGGACGTCGACGGCCCCGACTCCTACCCGCAGGGTTTCAACTGCTCCACACCCGCGAAGTGGAACGGTGTCCCCAACCTCAGCTACGACCACCCCGCGGGCAAGCCCCTGTACTCGCCGGAGTTCCAGGGCGGCGCCTTCGACCCCTGGGGCGGACCGGGTTACGACAAGTGCGCCGAGCTGATCAACGACCAGTTCGCCGACGTGTTCTACAAGCAGAACATCGCCGTCGGCGCCACCGCGCAGAGCTTCTACATGACCTACGGCGGCACCAACTGGGGCTGGCTGGGCATGCCCGAGAACTACACGTCCTACGACTACGGTGCCGCGATCCGCGAGACCCGCGAGCTCGACCCGAAGTACTACGAGGACAAGCTGATCGGGTACTTCACGCAGTCGGTCGCACCGTTGACCAAGACCGAGGCGGTCAACGCGGCACCGCCGGACGACACCTCTGTCGTCGACACCGCCCGGATCAACCCTGACAGCAGGACGCAGTTCCACGTCCTGCGCCACGCGGACTCGACGTCGACGGCGGTCGACAGGACCCACATCGCCGTCGACTTCAACGCCCAACCGGTGTCGGACACCAGCTACACCTTCGACGACCCCGATCCCGCGCTGCAGTACGCCGGCTCGTGGTCGCACGTGGCCGGCCAGAGCTACACCGGAGGCGACTACAAGAACACCGAGTCGTTCTCCAAGAAGGCCGGTGACTCGGTCACCGTCCCGTTCACCGGCAACGCCGTCCGCTGGATCGGATCGAAGACCGACAACCACGGCTACGCCGACGTCTACGTCGACGGCGTCAAGGAGGCGACGGTCGACGACTCGGGCAACCAGAGCCAGGCGGTGCTGTTCCAGAAGACCGGCCTGGCCGCCGGAGCCCACACACTGAAGATCGTCGTCGACGGGCGTCACGGTCCGGGATCGTCGGACGACTACGTGTCCGTCGACGCCGTGGACGTGCCGACGGCCGATGCCGCGGTACCGACCTATCCGGTCGTGCCGCAGCAGCCGGGTACCGCGATCACCCTCGACGGGCGGGACTCGCACATCATCGTGGCGAACTACCGGCTCGGGGACTCGCAGCTGCAGTACTCGACGTCGGAGATCATGACCAACGCCACCATCGGGAACCGGGACGTCGCGGTGTTCTACGGCGATCCGGGCAGCGACGGCGAGACCGTGCTGCACTACGCGTCCAAGCCCACGGTGCTCAGCAGCGGCGGCGCGGTCACGACCACCTGGGACGCGGCCACCGGCGACCTGCGGCTGAACTACCAGCACGACGGGCTGGCCCGGATCAGCATCAGCGGCGGCGGATCCCGCCCGCTGCTGCTGCTCGTCGGCGACAAGCCGACGGCGGAGACGTTCTGGCGCCAGGACACGCCGGCCGGCCCGGTGCTGGTCCGAGGCACCCACCTGCTGCGCGGGGCCACCAGCCCGGACGGCGGCCGCACCGTCGCACTCACCGGCGACAACGCCGACGACAAGAACATCGAGGTGTTCACCTCCGCCGAACACGTCACCTGGAACGGTCTGCCGGTGTCCACCCGGACCAGCGCCACCGGCAGCCGCACGGGAACGATTCCGGTCGCCGCCCCCGTCACCCTGCCGGCGCTGACGAACTGGAAGCAGGCCGAGGAGTCCCCCGAGGCAGCGCCCGGCTTCGACGACTCCGGCTGGCAGGTCGCCGACAAGACGACCACCAACAGCGTGTCCGGCGGCAACTCACTGCCGGTGCTCTACGCCGACGACTACGGGTTCCACACCGGCAACACCTGGTACCGCGGCCGCTTCCGCGGCACCGGGAAGGAGACGGGTGTCCACCTGGTCTCCGACTCCGGCGGAGGAGCGCAGGCGTTCTCCGCCTGGCTGAACGGCACCTTCCTGGGCAGCTC
This sequence comes from Peterkaempfera griseoplana, assembly GCF_001418575.1. Classification (GTDB taxonomy): domain Bacteria; phylum Actinomycetota; class Actinomycetes; order Streptomycetales; family Streptomycetaceae; genus Peterkaempfera; species Peterkaempfera griseoplana. The sequence goes on along the minus strand of NZ_LIQR01000289.1, from coordinate 5,198 downwards.
CACCACCGGCAGCGCCGACTTCACCTTCCCCGCCGGCGCGGTCACCCCGGGCCGTGACAACGTCATCTCGGTGCTCACCGTGAACATGGGACACGAGGAGGACTACAACTCGAGCAACGGCAACAAGACCGCGCGGGGGCTGACCAGCGCCTCCCTCACCGGAGCGCCGCTCGCCGCCACCACCTGGCGACTGCAGGGGGTGCGCGGCGGCGAGGACCTGCAGGACCCGGTGCGCGGCCCACTCGCGACGGGCGGTCTGTACGGTGAGCGCGCCGGCTGGTCGCTACCGGGCTTCCCGGACGACGACTGGAGCCGGGTCTCCCTGCCGGCGACCGACACCCGCCCAGGGGTCTCGTGGTACCGGGACGACGTCGCCCTGGACCTCCCGCACGGGCAGGACACCTCGGTCGGACTCACGATCACCGACGACCCGTCGCGCAGGTACCGCGCCACGCTGTACGTCAACGGCTGGCAGGTCGGCAACTACGTCAACTACCTCGGCCCGCAGCACACCTTCCCGGTGCCCGACGGGATCCTGAACCCGAACGGATCCAACAGCATCGCCATCGCCGTGTGGAACCTCGACGGCAGCACCGGCGGACTCGGCAAGGTGTCGCTCACGAACTACGGCAGCTACGCCTCGTCCCTCCGGGTGGCCCGGAACGACAGCCCCCGCTACGACGCCCGCAGCTACGCGATGCCGAAGCGGCCTGGAACCACCGTGGCCCTGGACGTCCCGGACACCGCGCAGTCGGGGCAGGCCTTCGACGCCGAAGCGACGCTGCGGGTGCCCGGGGACCAGCCGCCGGCTACCCGGCTGACGCCTTCGCTCGCACTGCCCGACGGCTGGAGCGCGAGCCCCGCGAGCCCGGCGTCGGTGGACGAGGTACGGCCGGGCGGGTCGGCCACCTTCACCTGGCGGGTGCAGCCGCCGGCGGGGACGCTGCCAGCGGCCTCGGCTCTCACCGCGCGTGTGGGATACCAGCAGCGCGGCACGTCGGCCGAAAACCGTGACGAGCGCATCGTCAACGGCCTGCCGGCGCTTCCCCCGGCGGGCCAGGACGCGGTCAGCGACCTGCCCTTCCTGTCGGCCTCGAACGGATGGGGCCCGGTGGAACGCGACGGCAGCAACGGTGAGCAGGCAGCCGGGGACGGACGGAAGATCACCGTCGCCGGCGTCGGATACGCCAAGGGCCTGGGGACCAACTCCGTCAGCGACGTCCAGGTGTACCTCGGCGGTGCGTGCTCGCGGCTGACCGCGGCCGTCGGCGTCGACGACGAGACCAACGGGTCCGGAACGGTCTCCTTCAGCGTGATCGCTGACGGCAGGACCCTGGTCACCACTCCGACGATCCGGGGCAGGCAGGCCGCGGTGCCGCTGGACGTCGACGTCACCGGCGCGCAGGTGCTCGATCTGAGGGTCGGCGACGCGGGCGACGGCAACGGCAGCGACCACGGGGACTGGGGGCTGCCGACGCTGACGTGCAGCTGAGAGGCTGACGGGGAGCTTGTCGAGGGGGGCTGTCCGGCCGCAGGCCGGGCAGCCCCCCTCCGCTGCCGCGCCGACCTGCCCGCGGTGATCCCGGTACAGGCGGGGTGCCTCCCGGTGGCCGGTCGCGACATGTCCGTACAGCGGACCGTGCACCCGCTCCCGCGTGCCGACGTGAAAGGATCGGGGGAGAGGAACGCGGTACGACGGCCCGGGGCGGGCCGATGACGAAGGAGCACCGTTGAGCAGGTTGCGCTGGCTGACGGCGGGGGAGTCGCACGGCCCCGCACTCGTCGCGACCCTGGAGGGGCTGCCCTCCGGAGTGCCGGTCACCACCGGGATGGTGGCGGACGCGCTGGCCAGGCGCCGGCTGGGCTATGGCCGCGGGGCCCGGATGAAGTTCGAGCGCGACGAGGTGACCTTCCTCGGCGGGGTGCGGCACGGCAGTACCCTGGGCAGCCCGGTGGCGATCATGGTGGGCAACACCGAGTGGCCCAAGTGGGAGCAGGTGATGTCGGCCGATCCGGTGGACCCGGAGATCCTGGCCGGCCTGGCCCGCAACGAACCGCTGACCCGCCCCCGGCCCGGCCACGCCGACCTCGCCGGTATGCAGAAGTACGGCTTCGACGAGGCCCGGCCGATCCTGGAGCGCGCCAGCGCCCGGGAGACCGCGGCCCGGGTCGCCATCGGCACGGTGGCCCGCTCCTACCTGCGGGAGACCACCGGCATCGAACTGGTCTCCCATGTGGTGGAGCTGGGCGCGGCCAAGGCCCCCGCCGGAGTGCTCCCGCTGCCCTCCGACGAGGCCCGGCTGGACGAGGACCCGGTCCGCTGCCTGGACGCGGACGCCTCCAAGCGGATGGTCGCCGAGATCGACCAGGCCCACAAGGACGGCGACACCCTCGGCGGTGTGGTCGAGGTGCTGGCGTACGACGTGCCGCCGGGCCTGGGCTCCCACGTCCACTGGGACCGCCGGCTGGACGCCCGGCTGGCCGCCGCCCTGATGGGCATCCAGGCGATCAAGGGCGTCGAGCTCGGTGACGGCTTCGGCCTGGCCCGGATCCCCGGCTCGCAGGCCCATGACGAGATCGAGCCCACCCCGGACGGCGTCCGCCGCCGCTCCGGCCGCTCCGGCGGCACCGAGGGCGGGCTGAGCACCGGTGAGCTGCTGCGGGTGCGGGCCGCCATGAAGCCCATCGCCACCGTGCCCCGCGCGCTGGCCACCCTGGACGTGCGCACCGGGGAGCCCGCCCAGGCCCACCACCAGCGTTCGGACGTCTGCGCGGTCCCGGCCGCCGGCATCGTCGCCGAGGCCATGGTGGCCCTGGTGCTGGCCGATGCGGTGGCGGAGAAGTTCGGCGGCGACTCGGTCGCCGAGACCCGCCGCAACGTCCGCGGTTACCTGGACAACCTGGTCATCCGGTAGGGGCGGCCATGACTCAGAACCCCACACCCGGCACCCCGCTGGTGGTGCTGGTCGGCCCGATGGGAGCCGGCAAGACCACCGTCGGTCGGCTGCTCGCCGACCGCCTCGGCGGTGCCTTCCGGGACACCGACGAGGACATCGAGCAGACCGCCGGCAAGCCCATCTCCGAGATCTTCGTCGACGAGGGCGAGGAGCACTTCCGCGCGCTGGAGGCCGCAGCCGTACGGGAGGCCCTCGCCGCCCACCCGGGTGTGCTGGCCCTCGGCGGCGGAGCGGTCCTGGACCCGCGGACCCGCGCCCTGCTGGCCGCCCACCCGGTGGCCTTCCTGGACGTGGGCGTCCACGACGGCGTCAAGCGGGTCGGCCTGGACGCCCCCCGCCCGCTGCTGGCCATCAACCCCCGCGCCCGCTGGCGGGAGCTGATGGAGGCCCGCCGCCCGCTGTACCTGGAGGTGGCCCGCGCCGTGGTCGCCACCGACGGCCGCACCCCCGACGAGGTCGCCGACGCAGTCCTCGAGGCTCTGGAGCTGAAGACCGTATGACCACCGAAGCGTCCGCCCGTATCCATGTCGGCGGCGACGACCCCTATGACGTCCTGGTCGGCCACCAGCTGCTGGGCGAGCTCCCCGGGCTGATCGGGGACCGGGCCCGGCGCGTCGCGGTGATCCACCCCGAGGCGCTCTCGGCCACCGGCGACGCCATCCGTGAGGACCTGGCGGCCCAGGGCTACGAGGCCATCGCGCTCCAGGTCCCCAACGCGGAGGACGCCAAGAGCGCCGAGGTGGCCGCGTACTGCTGGTCCGTGCTGGGACAGACCGGCTTCACCCGCAGCGACGCGGTGGTCGGTGTCGGCGGCGGCGCCACCACCGACCTGGCCGGCTTCGTCGCCGCCACCTGGCTGCGCGGGGTGCGCTGGATCTCCATGCCGACCACCCTGCTGGGCATGGTGGACGCGGCGGTGGGCGGCAAGACCGGCATCAACATCGCCGAGGGCAAGAACCTGGTCGGCGCCTTCCACCCGCCGGCCGGGGTGCTCGCCGACCTGGCGACCCTGGAGACGGTGCCGCGCAACGACTACATCGGCGGCCTCGCCGAGGTGATCAAGGCCGGCTTCATCGCCGACCCGGTGATCCTGGACCTGGTGGAGGCCGACCCGCAGGGCGCCACCACCCCGGCCGGCCCGCACACCCTGGAGCTGATCGAGCGCTCCATCCGGGTCAAGGCCGAGGTGGTCTCCGGCGACCTCAAGGAGTCGGGACGCCGGGAGATCCTCAACTACGGCCACACCCTGGGCCACGCCATCGAGCGCAATGAGCGCTACAAGTGGCGGCACGGCGCGGCGGTCTCGGTGGGCATGCTCTTCGCCGCGGAACTGGGCCGGCTGGCAGGACGGCTGGACGACGCCACCGCCGACCGCCACCGCAGCGTGCTCACCTCCGTGGGCCTGCCGCTCAGCTACCGCGCGGACGCCTGGCCCAGGCTGCTGGACGCTATGAAGATCGACAAGAAGTCGCGTGCCGACCTGCTGCGCTTCATCGTGCTGGACGGCCTCGCCAAGCCCGCCGTGCTGGAGGCCCCCGACCCGTCGCTGCTGGTCGCCGCCTACGCGGAGGTCGCCAAGTGACCGCGGTGCTGGTGGTCAACGGACCCAACCTCGGACGGCTGGGAAGCCGGGAGCCCGATGTCTACGGCTCCACCTCCTACGCCGGCCTGGTCGAGCGCTGCACCGCGCTCGGCAAGGAGCTCGGCCTGGAGGTGGAGGTCCGGGAGACCAACGACGAGGGCGAGTTGATCCGCTGGCTGCACGAGGCCGCCGACGGACGGATCCCGGTGGTGCTCAACCCCGGGGCCTTCACCCACTACTCGTACGGGATGCGGGACGCGGCGTCGCAGCGCACCGCACCGCTGATCGAGGTGCACATCTCCAACCCCTACACCCGGGAGGAGTTCCGGCACACCTCGGTGGTCGCCCAGATCGCCTCGGGCACCATCGCCGGTTTCGGCATCGGCTCCTACGAACTGGCGCTGCGCGCCCTCGCCGAGCAGCTCACGACAGGCTGAACCACCGTCAGGGACAGGCGTCCCGGGGCCCGGTGGCGGGCTGTGCCCGCCGCCGGGCCGACGTGTATTGTCCGCGCCGGAGGTGCATGTGACGCAGCACGACCAGGGAGCGCCACCGCCGCCCCATCCGCCCTCGTCGTACGGGGCGGTGCCGCCACCGGGCCGGCCGCCCTATCCGCCGGCGCCGCCCGGGGCCGGCTGGCCGGGGTCCCAGCCCCCGCC
>NZ_LIQR01000288.1 GCF_001418575.1 Peterkaempfera griseoplana | reverse complement strand
GGACGCCTCCGGGGGCGTGGCCCGCATGCCGCGCCACGCCCCCGGAGGCGTCCCCGGCGGCCGCCGCCGCAGTAGGCGTTAGGGAGGCGTCAAGGGCTGCTCGGGGGCCGTAAGGGACGCGTCAACGAGGCTCGTCGCACCCCTTGCGAGACGGTTTTCTACTGGTGCCGGCCTCCCGCCGGCACCGGGCCGGGCCCGGATTCGACCATCGACAGTTCCCGGGTGATCCCCATGCTCGACGTCGTCTTCATCGGCGTCACGGTTCTCGTGTTCGTCGTCCTCGCTCTGGTTGCCCGGGGGGTGGAACGCCTGTGACCGCGGACAACATCGCAGGTCTGATCGTCGCCATCCTCCTTGTCGGCTACCTCGTGCTGGCCCTGATCCTCCCGGAGAAGTTCTGAGATGAGTCCCACCCTCGCGGGCGTGCTGCAGGCGAGCGTCCTGGTGGGCGCACTGGCCGCCGCCTACCGCCCCCTGGGCGACTACATCGCCCACCTCTTCACCTCCCCCCGACATCTGAGGGCCGAGCGGGGCCTGTACCGGCTCGTCGGCGTGGACGGTGACGCGGACCAGCGCTGGCCCGCCTATCTGCGCAGCGTCCTCGCCTTCTCGGCGGTCTCCGTCGTCTTCCTCTACTTCTTCCAGCGGCTGCAGAGCCATCTGCTGCTCAGCCTGGGCTTCCCGGCCGTCAAGCCGGACATGGCCTTCAACACCGCGGTGTCCTTCGTCACCAACACCAACTGGCAGTCGTACTCGGGTGAGTCGACCATGGGCCATCTGGTGCAGATGGCGGGCCTGGCGGTGCAGAACTTCGTCTCCGCGGCCGTCGGCATCGCCATCGTGGCCGCTCTGATCCGGGGGTTCACCCGCAGCCGCACCGACCGGGTGGGCAACTTCTGGGTGGACCTGACCCGGGTGACCGTACGGCTGCTGCTGCCGCTCTCGGTGGTCTTCGCGCTGGTCCTGGTGGCCTCGGGCGCGATCCAGAACTTCCACGGGCTGACCGATGTGCACACCCTGGTGGGCGGCAGCCAGTCGATCACCGGCGGGCCGGTGGCCTCGCAGGAGGCGATCAAGGAGCTGGGCACCAACGGCGGCGGTTTCTACAACGCCAACTCGGCCCACCCCTTCGAGAACCCCAACCCCTTCAGCAACTGGCTGGAGATCTTCCTCCTCCTGCTGATCCCCTTCGCGCTGCCGCGCACCTTCGGCCGGATGGTGGGGGACAACCGCCAGGGCTATGCCATCGTCTCGGTGATGGCGCTCTTCTGGGTCGCCTCGGTCTCCCTGATCACCCTCTTCGAGGCGCAGCACCACGGCGTGGCCGCGCAGGCCGCGGGGGCGGCCATGGAGGGCAAGGAGCAGCGGTTCGGCATCGCGGCCTCCTCGCTCTTCGCCGCGTCCACGACGCTCACCTCCACCGGGGCGGTGAACTCCTTCCACGACTCGTACACGCCGTTCGGCGGCGGTCTGACGATCTTCAACATGATGCTCGGTGAGATCGCCCCCGGCGGTGTCGGCTCCGGCCTCTACGGCATGCTGATCCTCGCCGTGGTCGCGGTGTTCGTCGCCGGTCTGATGGTGGGACGCACCCCCGAGTACCTGGGCAAGAAGCTCGGCGCCCGGGAGATGAAGTTCGCCTCCCTGTACATCCTCACCACGCCCGCGGTGGTGCTGGTCGGCACCGGGGTCGCGATGACCCTGCCGGGCGAGCGGGCCAACATGCTCAACACCGGGCCGCACGGCTTCTCCGAGGTGCTGTACGCCTTCACCTCGGCCGCCAACAACAACGGCTCCGCGTTCGCCGGCATCACCGTCAACACCCCGTGGTGGAACACCGCGCTGGGTCTGGCGATGCTCTTCGGCCGCTTCCTGCCGATGATCTTCGTGCTGGCGCTCGCCGGCTCCCTGGCGAAGCAGCAGCCCGTCCCGGCGACCGAGGGCACCCTGCCCACCCACAAGCCCCTCTTCGTGGGCCTGCTGTCCGGCGTCGTGCTGATCGTGGTGGGCCTCACCTACTTCCCGGCGCTCGCGCTGGGTCCGCTCGCGGAAGGTCTCAACTGATGTCGTCCCCCTCCTCCCTCCTCGAGTCGGCCCCGCAGCCTGCCGGGCCCGCCGGGCCCGAACCCGGCTCCGCGCACCGGGTCTCCGGCGGACTGCTCGACCCCAGGCAGCTGGTCGCCTCGCTGCCCGGCGCGATACGCAAGCTCGACCCCCGGGTGATGGTCAAGAACCCGGTCATGTTCGTGGTCGAGGTCGGTTCGGTGCTCACCACCGTCTCCGCCGTCAAGGACCCCAGCGTCTTCGCCTGGGCCATCACCGCCTGGCTGTGGCTGACCGTGGTCTTCGCCAACCTGGCGGAGGCGGTGGCCGAGGGCCGCGGCAAGGCACAGGCCGAGACCCTGCGCCGTACCAAGACCGACACCATGGCCCGCCGGCTGGCCGACTGGCGGCCGGGGCAGGCCTCCGCGCAGGAGGAGCAGGTCCCCGCCACCGCGCTGCGGCTCGGCGACCTGGTGGTCGTCGAGGCCGGCCAGATCATCCCGGGCGACGGCGATGTGGTGGAAGGCGTGGCCAGCGTCGACGAGTCGGCCATCACCGGTGAGTCCGCACCGGTGATCCGGGAGTCCGGCGGCGACCGCTCGGCGGTCACCGGCGGGACCAGGGTGCTCTCCGACCGCATCGTTGTGAAGATCACCTCCGAACCCGGCAAGACCTTCATCGACCGCATGATCGCCCTGGTGGAGGGCGCGGCGCGGCAGAAGACCCCCAATGAGATCGCCCTCAACATCCTGCTGGCGTCCCTCACCGTCGTCTTCCTGCTCGCCGTCGTCACCCTCCAGCCGATGGCCTCCTACGCCGGTGCCCCGCAGACGCTGGTGGTGCTGGTCGCGCTGGTCGTCGCGCTCATCCCGACCACCATCGGCGCACTGCTCTCCGCGATCGGCATCGCCGGCATGGACCGCCTGGTGCAGCGCAATGTGCTCGCCATGTCGGGCCGCGCCGTGGAGGCCGCCGGCGACGTCAACACCCTGCTGCTGGACAAGACCGGCACCATCACCTTCGGCAACCGGCAGGCGGCGGAGTTCCTCCCCACCGGCGAGGTCACCGTCGCAGCGCTGGCGGACGCCGCCCAGCTCTCCTCGCTGGCGGACGAGACGCCCGAGGGGCGGTCGGTCGTGGTGCTGGCCAAGGAGAAGTACGGCCTGCGGGCCCGCAGCCAGGGCGAACTGGCGCACGCCGACTGGATCGAGTTCACCGCGCAGACCCGGATGAGCGGCGTCGACCTGCACGAGGGCGGCGGTGTGCACCGGATCCGCAAGGGCGCGGCGGCCGCGGTGGCCGCCTGGGTGCGGGACAACGGGGGCGAGACCGGCGGCGAGCTGGGCGCGGCCGTCGACCGGATCTCCAACCTGGGCGGGACGCCGCTGGTGGTGGCCGAGCACCGGGACGGCTCCGCCGCCCGGGTGCTGGGTGTGATCCATCTGAAGGACGTGGTCAAGCACGGCATCCGGGAGCGCTTCGAGGAGCTGCGCCGGATGGGCATCAGAACCGTGATGATCACCGGTGACAACCCGCTCACCGCCAAGGCCATCGCGGAGGAGGCCGGCGTGGACGACTTCCTCGCCGAGGCCACCCCCGAGGACAAGATGGCGCTGATCAGGAAGGAGCAGGCCGACGGCAAGCTGGTCGCGATGACCGGCGACGGCACCAACGACGCCCCGGCACTGGCCCAGGCGGACGTGGGCGTGGCGATGAACACGGGCACCATGGCGGCCAAGGAGGCCGGGAACATGGTGGACCTGGACTCCAACCCCACCAAGCTGATCGAGATCGTCGAGATCGGCAAGCAGTTGCTGATCACCCGTGGCGCGCTGACCACCTTCTCCATCGCCAACGACGTCGCGAAGTACTTCGCGATCATCCCCGCGATGTTCGCCGCGGTGTACCCGGGTCTGGACAAGCTCAACATCATGCGGCTGCACAGCCCCGAGTCCGCGATCACCTCCGCGATCGTCTTCAACGCCCTGATCATCGTGGGCCTGATCCCGCTGGCGCTGCGCGGTGTGCGCTACCGGCCGTCCTCGGCCTCCGCGCTGCTGCGCCGCAATCTGTGGGTGTACGGCCTCGGCGGTCTGATCCTGCCGTTCGCCGGTATCAAACTCATCGACCTCGTCGTCCAGTTCATCCCCGGGCTCCACTGACCCGCGGCTCGGAGAGAACGGAAGAAGAAAAATGGCCAAGCCCCTTCCCACAGTGCTCCGCACGCACCTCTCGGCGCTGCGCATGCTGCTGGTGATGACCGTCCTGCTCGGCATCGCCTATCCGCTCCTGGTCACCGGCGCCGGCCAGGCGGCCTTCCACCACCAGGCCAACGGCTCCCTGGTGCAGGTCGACGGCAGGACCGTCGGCTCCAGCCTGCTCGGGCAGAGCTTCGACCTGCCGAAGAAGAACCCCGACAACGCCGACGAGCAGGCCCGGCCGGACCCGAAATGGTTCCAGCCCCGCCCGTCGGCTGGCGGGTACGACCCCACCGCGTCCGGAGCCTCCAACCTCGGCCCCAACAGCGCCGACCTGGTGAAGACGATCCAGCAGCGCCGTGCGGCGGTCGCCGCCTTCGACGGCGTCGCCCCGTCCCGGGTGCCTGCCGACGCGGTGACCGCCTCCGGCTCGGGCCTCGACCCGGACATCTCCCCGGCCTACGCCCGTGAACAGGTCACCAGGGTCGCCAAGGCCAGGGGCCTGGACCGGGACGCGGTCGCCCGGCTGGTCGAGGCTCATGTCCAGGACCCGGTGCTGGGTTTCCTGGGCGATGCGCGGGTCAATGTGCTGGAACTCAACAAGGCGCTCTCCACTCTCAGGTGAGAGCAGGACGCAGCCTCATGACGGCGGGCCGGTCCGGACGCGCGAGGGCGAGACCCCGCGGCGTCCGGGCCGGTCGCGCCCGGTGGGCTGCACGAATCGACGAGGAGGGGCGCGACGGTGGCGCGCAACCTTGACCCGGGCGCGTACGGGGGCCGGCCGGGCCGCCTGCGGGTCTACCTCGGGGCCGCCCCCGGGGTGGGCAAGACCTACCGCATGCTGGACGAGGCGCGCAGACGCCTCCAACGAGGCACCGACGTCGTCGTCGCCTATGTCGAGTGCCACGCCCGGCCCGGCACCGAGGGCATGCTGCGCGGACTGGAGACCCTGCCGCGCGTCACCCGGGTGCACCGGGGCTCCGAGTTCGAGGAACTCGACGTCGACGCGGTGCTGGCCCGCCGCCCGCAGGTCGCCCTGGTGGACGAACTGGCCCACACCAACGTCCCCGGCGGGCGGCACGCCAAGCGCTGGCAGGACGTGGAGGAGCTGCTCGCCGCCGGTATCGACGTGATCACCACCGTCAACATCCAGCATCTGGAGTCGCTCAACGACGTCGTTGAGAAGATCACCGGGGTGCCGCAGCGCGAGACCGTCCCGGACGAGGTGGTCCGCCGCGCCCACCAGATCGAACTGGTCGACATGTCACCCGAGGCGCTGCGGCGCCGGATGGCCCACGGCAATGTCTACGGCGCCGAGAAGGTCGACGCGGCGCTCTCCCACTACTTCCGGATCGGCAACCTCACCGCGCTGCGGGAGCTCGCGCTGCTGTGGGTGGCCGGCCGGGTCGACGAGGGGCTGCGCGACTACCGCGCGGCCCACGGCATAAGGAAGGTCTGGGAGACCCGGGAGCGGGTGGTGGTCGCCCTCACCGGCGGCATCGAGGGCGGCACCCTGATCCGCCGGGCCGCACGGATCGCCGACCGCACCGTCGGCGGTGAGATCCTCGCGGTGCACGTCGCCCGCAGCGACGGTCTGGCCGGGGCGTCGGCCGCGGCGCTCGCTGAGCAGCGGCAGCTCGTGGAGAGCCTGGGCGGCACCTACCACGTGGTGGTCGGCGACGATGTGGCCACCGCCCTGCTGGACTTCGCCCGCGCCCAGGACGCCACCCAGCTGGTGCTGGGCACCAGCCGCCGCGGCCGTCTCACCCGTTTCCTCACCGGCCGGGGCATCGGTGAGACCACGACCGGCCTCTCCGGTGACATCGACGTCCACATGGTCACCCATGAGCGGGCCGGCCACGGCAGGCTGCCGTCGCTGGGCCGCCGCTACTCCCGCCGCCGGTCGGTCGCCGGCTTCGCCTCCGGTCTGGTGCTGCCCTGGCTGCTGACGCTGGTCCTCTCCCATCTGCGGGACGGGGTCAACCTCACCAGCGTGGCCCTGCTGTTCCAGCTCGCCGTCGTCGCGGTGGCCCTGCTCGGCGGGGTCACCTCCGCCCTGCTCGCCTCCCTCACCGCGTCCCTGCTGCTGAACTACTACTTCATTCCACCGCTCGGGCAGTTCACCATCGCCCAGCCCAACAACGTCCTCGCGCTGGCGGTCTTCGCCTGTGTCGCCATAGCCGTCGCCAGCGTGGTGGACCGCGCCGCCCGGCAGACCACCCGGGCCGCCCGCGCCACCGCCGAGGCAGAGACGCTCTCCGAACTGGCCGGCAGTGTGCTGCGCGGCGCCGACACCGTGCCCGCGCTGCTGGAACGCTCCCGCATCGCCTTCGGCATGCAGGCCGCAGCACTGGTGCGCCGTACGCCCGACGGGCCGTCGGACGAGCCGGACGAGGTCATCGCCCGCAGTGCGGCGCCCGTGCCGGTCTCGCCCTCGGCGCCCCCGCCGGCCCCCGGGGCGGACACGTCCGCCACCGAGGTCCCGGTGGGTGAGGACGCGGTCCTGGTTCTCAGCGGCCGCCGGCTGCCCGCCGCCGACCAGCGGGTCCTGGTCGCCTTCGCCGCGCACGCCGCGGCGGCCCTGGACCGTGAGCGGCTGGCCCGCGCGGCCGCCGAACTGGAACCCATCAAGGCCGCCGACCGGATGCGCACCGCCCTGCTGGCGGCCGTCAGCCACGACCTGCGCACCCCGCTGGCCGCCGCGCTCGCCTCGGTCGGCTCGCTGCGCAGCCCGGACGTCGCCTTCTCCGCCGAGGACGAGGCCGAGCTGCTCGCCACCGCCGAGGACTCCCTCACCAAGCTCGCCCGGCTGGTGGACAACCTCCTCGACATGAGCCGCCTCCAGGCGGGCGTCCTCACCCTGCGGCTCCAGCCGACCGACCTCGGGGAGGAGCTGCCGCGTGCCCTCGACAGCCTCACCACCTCCGGGGCCGAGCTGACGACCAGCGGGATCGAGACGGTTCCCGCCGTGCTGGCCGATCCGCCTCTGCTGGAACGGATCCTCGCCAATGTCATCGCCAACGCCCAGCGCCACACCCCGGCGGGACGGCCGGTCTCCGTCACCGCCAGCACGCTGGCCGACCGGGTGGAGATCCGGGTGATCGACCGGGGCCCCGGTGTTCCCGCCGAGCACCGCGACCGGATCTTCCAGCCCTTCCAGCGGCTGGGGGACACCGACAACACCACGGGTCTGGGGCTCGGCCTGGCGCTTTCCCGAGGCCTGGCCGAGGCGATGGGCGGCACCCTGGACATCGAGGACACCCCCGGCGGCGGC
>NZ_LIQR01000287.1 GCF_001418575.1 Peterkaempfera griseoplana | reverse complement strand
CCGCCAGGTGGGGGTGGGCCGGGTGCGGATGCTGCCCAAGCCGGTGGCCGCCGCCGTGGGCGCGGGACTGCCGGTTCAGGAGGCCACCGGCAGCCTGGTCGTCGATGTGGGCGCCGGCACCACCGAGATCGCGGTGCTGTGCCTGGGCGGGGTGGTCGCCGCCCGGTCGGTGCCGGTCTCCGGCGACGCGCTGGACAGCGCCATCCGTACGCATCTGCGCAAGCGCCACCAGCTGGACATCGGCCGGCACACCGCCGAGAAGCTCAAGACCGGGCTGGCCGAGGCCGAGGCGAACGGCCGCCCGCTGTCGGTACGCGGGATGGACACCGCCACCGGGATGCCGGTGACGCTCTCCCTGGAGACCGGCGAGGTCAGGGCCGCGATGCGGGACCCGCTGGAGCGGATCGTGGCGGCGGTGGGCGCGGTGCTCGACCGCTGCCCGCCGGAGCTGTACCGGGACATCCTGGACCAGGGGGTGACCCTGACCGGTGAGGGTGCCCAGCTGGACGGCCTGGACCTGCTGATCCAGAAGGCGACCGGCACCCCCGTGTGGATCGCCCCCGAACCCGGCACCGCCGCCGTGCGCGGCGCGGGCCGCTGCGCCGAGGAGCGCTCCCTGCGGAGTCTGCTGGAGACCGTCCCGGACCGCTGACCCGGCCTGCCGGGGTTTGCCGCGAGGCTCACGGGAAACCCGGCGCAGAGGGGGAGGACGACCATGCCGAGGGTGAAGGAGGCCCACCATGGCGGGATCCCAGGTGTACGAACCGATCGTCGACCGGCGCTCGGCCGCGCGTGACGGCGACCAGGCCTCGGTGGGCGAACTGGTCGGCGAGGTGGGACGGGACCTGTCGCTGCTGATGCGCCAGGAGATGACCCTGGCCCGGATGGAGATGAAGGAAGAGGCCACCAAGGCCGGCAAGGGCGCGGGCATGCTCGGCGGCGCCGGGTACGCCGGCCATCTGCTGCTGCTGTTCGGCAGTCTCGCCGGGGTCTTCGGGCTGGCGCACCTGATGGACATCGCATGGGCGGCCCTGGTGGTGGCCGGGGTGTGGGCGGTGATCGCCGGAGTGCTGGCAGTGCTCGGGCGCCGCAAGCTGCACGCCGTCAGTCCCAGGCCGCAGCACACCGTGGAGACGTTGAAGGAGGACGCCAAGTGGGCGCGACACCCGAGGAGCTGAGGCACGAGATCGAGGACACCCGCCGCCATCTGTCGGAGACGGTGGACCGGCTCGCCGACAAGGTCTCCCCCGGCCGTGCGGCACACCGCCGGGCCGAGCACACCAGGCAGCGGCTCGGCGGGGTCCGGAGTTCGGTGGCGGACACCGCGCAGCACACCGCGTACCGGGTCAGGGACGCGGCGCACCTGCCGGGCCGGTCAGCCGGCCGTACGGCAGCGGTGGACGGCCACCCGACCGGTCCGACGTCCACCCTGCAGCCGGTGACCGAGCCGGGCAGCCCCGGCCGGCACCTGCGCGGCCGCGCACCGCTGGCCGCCGGGGTGCTGGCGGTCTGCACCGGCGCCGCCGCCGGGGCGGTGCTGCTGCGGGGCAGGCACCATCCGCAGCCGAAGCAGCCGGGCTGGGCGGCCGTCGTCCACCGGCTCCACCACTGACTGGACGTACGGCCCGCGGGGCCGGGCGGCACCGGACACCGGTGCGGCCCGGCCCCGCTGGCGCTGTCCCTCCCCGGACGCCCCGACCGGGCCTGCCGCGCCGGGGCCCGCGGTCACCCACTCCTGGCCGGGCGGGCCATAGCGACGCCGCCTGCCGCCACCGTGGTCACTCCTCGATCGCTCCGCCGATCCGCCGCAGGTGCTGCCGGAAGCTGTACGAGGGGTCGGCCGCGCGGCGGGCCAGAAAGTCGTCGAAGGCCGTCTGGCTGCGCAGGGTCTCGCCGGAGCGGATCCGGCGGGCCTGCTCCCGCTCCGTCTCCTGGATCCGGTGCGCCACCGCCAGCACCTCCTCGATGTGCGCGGCGGCGACGAACAGCAGCCCGTCCCCGTCTCCGAGGACGATGTCGTCCGCGGTCACCAGATGCGGTCCGAAGCGCGCGCTGACCAGTGCCTCCGGCTCGCGCTCGTCCAGCCGTACCGGGCCGGGCGGGTAGCAGCCGTAGCTGAACACGGGCAGGCCGATCTCCAGCAGTTCGGCGCTGTCGCGGTGCAGCCCCCACACCGCCAGGCCGGCCAGCCCCGCCGAACCGGCCTCCAGCACCGCCAGGTCGCCGACGCAGGCCTCGTCGGTGCGGCCGCCGTTGTCGACCACCAGGACGTCACCCGGCTCGGCCCGGCCGAACGCCTCCAGGAAGACGTCCACACTGCCGTAGTGCCGGGCGGGCAGCGCCCGTCCGGCGATCCGCTGCCCGGGCACCACGGAGGTGACTCCGGCCGGGGCGGCGCGCAGCGGGACGCCGGTGCGCAGGCAGGCGTCGGCCACCAGCGGGGTGGACAGTTCGGCGAAAGCGCTCAGCATGCTCTTCTCTCCCTATGTGCGGCCAGGTGTCCGCGGATGCCGGTCAACCGCCCGGAGGGGAGCCGCGGCCCGGCCCGGCGTCCCGCGCGGCGGTCACCCCGGCTGGTGGTCCGTCAGGCGAACGGGCGGTACCAGGGCCGCTTCCGAGGGGGCAGCCGGCGGGCGAAGAACTCCGCCAGCTCCCGCTGCCCACCGTCGTCGAAGACCCGCTTCGGCAGGAAGCCCGACACTCCGTTGGTCTGCTGCAGGTACCAGAATCCGGCGCGCTCGCTGACCTGCCGGTACGCCTGCCAGCCGACCTCGGCCTGGCTCACGGCGGTGTGCAGGGAGTAGCTCTCCTCGGTGACCCGCACCGTCCACGGCTCGGCGAACAGTACGGCGGACCTGCGGGCCGTCAGACGGACGACCACTCCCTCGGTGGCGACCAGCAGGCCGAGGCTCACACAGAGGAGCAGGGGGGAGCCGTCGAGCAGGAGGACGGCCAGTCCGAGGACCGCCAGCAGGGGTGTGGTCAGCAGCAGGCGGTGTATCAGCGCGGAGTTGCGCACGGCGCTGCGGAACTCCGCGGCGGTCAGCTGGAAGGTGGCGGTCAGGTCCATGCGGGCGGTCGTCTCCTGGTGGCGGGCGCGGCCGCGCCAGCGTACCGATCACGCGGTCGCCCGCGCACCGGGAAACCGCCCTCTCCTTCGACGGTGAGGCACCGTCGTGGTGCCATCCGGCGCAGTCGCCTCACGGCCGGCCTCCGCGGGCAGTCACTGCGTGGCGGGCCGGCGAGGAGTGGGCCGGCGAGGAATAAGGGGAGGCGGGAGACGCCGCGACGTTGGCAGGATGCCTGGGTTTCCGTGTCCGACGTGAAAGGACCTGACGACCGTGTCTCGTGCCATCACCCTGATCCGCTCGGCCTCCCTCTCCGACGTCGCCGAGTACGCATACGCGGCCACGGCACCCGCCGAGTCACGCCTGATCTTCCTCGCCGGGGCGTGCCCGTTGAACGACGACGGCTCCACAGCGGCGACCGGGGACTACGCGGGCCAGGCGGCGAAAGCCGTCGAGAACATGCAGGCTGCCCTCGCTGCCTCCGGCGCGTCGCTTCAGGACGTCATCAGTACCAGGGTCCTTGTCGCGTCGGCCCGGCGGGAGGATCTGGTGGCTGCCTGGGAGGTGGTCCGGGACTCCTTCGGCGATCACGACGTCCCCAGCACCTTGATGGGCGTCACCGTGCTCGGCTACCAGGACCAGCTTGTCGAGATCGAGGCCGTCGCCGCCGTACTCGACTCCTGAGGCGCGCTGATGCCCTGACCGCCTGTCGGTCGACCGGGGTGGACGGCACGACGACCGGCTTCAGTGCCGAAGGACACCGCCCTCGCGGGCCCGGCGGGTCTCGCCGCCGCCGGTCCGCGCGCCCGGTGCCCCGGGTGCGTGGCACCGGCGTGCCGCCGACGGCCCGGACGCCGCCCGGGGTCCCCGCGGTCCGCTGCGCGGCCGGGCGCCGCACGGCCCGGTTTCGCACAGGCAATCGATGTGATCCGTGCCACATCGGGCAACCCGAAGGGAATACCGACCGGTTCAGCGCGCATGGGAGTACCCGACAGGCGGCGGCGAACGGCACGAGGACGGTATGGCGGGGAGCAGTTGGACGGAGTTCGAGGAGTTCGTGGCCCTGTGCGGGCCCCGGCTGCTGCGCTCGGCCTGGCTGCTCACCGGCGACCGCTACCTCGCCGAGGACCTGCTGCAGACGGCCCTGGCCCGGACCTGGCCCCGCTGGCGGCGGATCGCCGACGAGCATCCCGAGGCGTACGTCCGGCGGACCATGGTGCATGTGCACGCCTCCTGGTGGCGGCGGCGCTGGCGGGGCGAAGTGCCGCACGAACGGCTCCCGGAGACGCCGGGGCCGGACGACCGCTACGGGGAGGTCGACCTGGAGCGCACCGTGCAGGCCGCACTGCGCCGGCTGCCGCCGCGGCAGCGGGCCGTGGTGGTGCTGCGCTATCTGGAGGACCGCACGGTGGAGGAGACCGCCGCCCTGCTCGGCTGCTCCACCGGAACGGTCAAGAGCCAGGCGGCGAAGGCGCTGCGCACCCTGCGCGACCGGCTGCCCGACGGCGTCGGGGTGGCGGGGTGAGGCCGTGACCGGGAAGCCCCCCGAGGAGGGCCGGGAGCAGGAGATCGCCGCGCTGCGGTCGGCCCTGCTGGCGGCCGTGCCCACCGATCTGCAGGCCCCGCCGGACCGGATGCGGCGGGTCCGCGGCAGGGTCCGCCGCGCCCGCGGGCTGCGTGCGGCCGCGGCCGCGGTGCCGCTGCTGGCGCTGGCCGCCGTCCTGGCGCCGCACCCGGGCGGTGGCGCCGCGGACGGCACCACCCTGGCCGTGGTGGGCATCCAGCCCGCGGCGGGCCGGGCGCAGGCCGTCGCCGCCGCGCGGACGCTGCGCGACCTGGTGGACGCGCACGCCGCCGCCGCGCACGGACGCTGAGCCGCCCCCAGGGCCGTTTTCCCGGCCGCCGACCCGTCGTCTACGCTGGTAAAGGCAGGGCAAACCCCTGCCGTCAGTCATCAGGACGCGCCCGGCACCGGTGTGCCGCCCGACAGGGAGGCCGCGTCCCCACCGCGACCAGAGGAGTGACACCTCCCCTCGATGGACGACCCGTCCGGTAGTACGAACGCCGTCCCGCCCCCGCCGGAACCCTCGGACCCGCCGGATCTCCCGGACCCGGCCGCGGTCCCCCGCGGAGAGGCGGCACGGTGACCACCGCCTGGCTGCTGCTGGCAGCCGCCCTTGTCCTGATCGTCGCCAACGGCCTCTTCGTGGCCGCCGAGTTCTCCCTGGTCACCGTCGAGCGCAGCGCCGTCGAGCGCGCCGCGGCATCCGGCGACCGCAAGGCGGCCGGCGTGGCCAAGGCGCTGCGCAGGCTCTCCTTCGAACTCTCCGGCGCCCAGCTCGGCATCACCGTCACCTCGCTGGTGGTGGGCATGCTCGCCGAGCCCGCGCTCTCGGTGCTGCTCCGCCCCGTCCTCACCGCCGTCGGCGTGCCCGAGTCGGCCGCCGGCGGGGTGGCGGTGGTGGTGGGCATCGTGGCGGCGACGGTGCTGCAGATGGTGATCGGCGAGCTGGTGCCCAAGAACTGGGCGATCGCCCAGCCGATGCGGGTCGCCCGAGCCGTGGTCGGCCCCCACCGGGCCTTCTCCGTCGCCTGCGGCCCGCTGATCAGCTTCCTCAACGGCTCCGCGGACCGCGCCGTGCGGGCCCTCGGCATCGAACCCGCCGAGGAGCTCGCCCACGCCCGCACCCCCGGCGAACTGGTGGCACTCGCCCAGCACTCGGCGAAGGCCGGTGCGATAGAGGAGGAGACCGCGGACCTCTTCGTCCGCTCACTGGGCCTGGCCGGGCTCACCGCGCAGAGCGTGATGACGCCCCGGGTGGACGTCTCCGCCCTGCAGAGCGACGCCACCGCCGCGGACGTGCTCAATCTGACCCGCGCCACCGGCCTCTCCCGCTTCCCCGTCTACGCCGACAGTCTCGACGAGGTCACCGGCATGGTCACCCTCAAGGAGGCCCTCGGGGTCCCCGCCGACCGGCGGACCATCACCGGCGTCGCCCGGATCGCCGTGCCGCCGCTGCTGGTCCCCGAGACCCTCCCCGCCGAGCGGCTGCTGGAACTGCTGCGGCGGGGCCAGCCCATGGCCGTGGTCGTCGACGAGTACGGCGGCACCGCGGGCGTCGTCACCCTGGAGGACATCATCGAGGAGATGGTCGGCGAGGTGCTCGACGAGCACGACCCCGCCGACACCCCCGACCTGCTCGCCCTGCCCCCGGTGGACTCCATGCCGGTGTGGGAGGCCGACGGACGCACCCGCGTCGACCAGCTGGAGGCCGTCGGACTGCATGCGCCGGACGGCCCCTACGAGACCCTGGGCGGCCTGGTCGCGGACCTGCTGGGACGGATCCCGGTCCCCGGCGACACCGCCGAACTCCCCGGCTGGCGGCTGACGGTGCTCGGCACCGACCGCCGCCGCACCTCCAGGGTGCGGCTGGAGCGCACCGGGCGGCTGCCCGGTGACCCCCGCGGACACGGGGAGCGGGCCCGATGACCGTCCTGCAGATCCTCGCCGCACTGCTGCTGCTCCTGGGCAACGGCTTCTTCGTCGGCGCCGAGTTCGCGGTGATCTCGGTACGCCGCAGCCAGATCGAACCGCTGGCCGCGGCGGGCAACCGCCGTGCCCGCACGGTCCTGCACGCCCTGGAGAACGTCTCCGCGATGCTGGCCGCGGCCCAGCTCGGCATCACCGTCTGCTCGCTGCTGCTGGGCGCCCTCGCCGAGCCCACCGTGGCCGGCCTGCTGCACGTGCCCTTCCACGCGCTGGGCGTGCCCGCCGGGGCGACCCATCTGGCGTCCTATGTGATCGCGCTGGTCCTCGTGGTCTTCCTGCACATGGTGGTCGGCGAGATGGTCCCCAAGAACATCGCGCTGGCGGGTCCCGAGAAGGCCGCCCTGTGGCTCGGCCCGCCCCTGGACCGGCTGGCCCGGCTGCTCGCCCCGGTGATCGCCTTCCTCAACGCCTTCGCCAACCTGGTGCTGAAGGCCTTCCGGGTGGAGACCAGGGACGAGGTGGAGTCGGTGTTCACCAGTGAGCAGCTGGCCCACCTGCTGGAGGACTCCCGGGAGGCCGGACTGCTCGAACCCGGCGAGCAGGAGCGGCTGGAGGACGCCCTGGAACTGGGCCGCCGCCCGGTCACCGACGTGCTGCTGCCCACGCCCAGGCTGATCACGGTGGACGCCTCGGCCACCCCCGCCCGGGTCGAGGAGCTGGCCGCCGCCACCGGGTACTCCCGGTTCCCGATCACCGGCGGCGACGGTGCCTTTCTGGGCTATCTCCATGTGAAGGACGTGCTGGACCTGGAGGACCGCCGCGCGCCGGTGCCGCCGCAGATCTGGCGCCGGATGCCCGCGGTGCGCAACCGCACCCCGCTGGACGACGCGCTGGGCGCGATGCGGCGCGCCGCCGCGCACCTGGCCACGGTGGTCGACCGGGACGGCCGCACCCTGGGCCTGGTCACCCTGGAGGACGTCCTGGAGGAGCTGGTGGGTGAGGTCCACGACCCCGACCACCGCCGGCCCACCACCGCCCGCGGCTAGACACCGGTCCGCCCTGCGCGGTCCCCGGGACCGCGCAGGGCTCCGGTGACACCGGCGGTCCCGGGGTCAGCCGCGGCCGTCGATGAGTTCGCCGTAGGCCTGCACCAGGTCGGGCAGCCGCAGCGTCGCCAGGTCCTCCCGGGTCGGCGGGACGGACAGCACGGAGAGCCGCAGATCGCGGTAGGCGCAGGACTTCTCGTACAGGGTGCGGATGAAGCGCCCGTTGCCCAGTTCGTCGATCCAGCCCTCGCCCACCACATGGGCGCAGATGGAGCGCAGCTCCTCCAGGGCGTCCTCGTCCCAGGCGTCGCCGTCGCGGTCGGCCAGCGCCTGCCCTATGTCGGTCAGCTCGCCCGGGCGGTAGCTGGGGAAGTCGACCCGGGTGGTGAAGCGGGAGGCGAGACCGGGGTTGGCGGCGAGCAGCCGGTTCATCCCCTCCGGGTAGCCGGCCAGTATCACCACCAGCCGGTCACGGTTGTCCTCGGCCCGCTTCAGCAGCACCTGCAGCGCCTCGTCGCCGTAGGCGTCGCCCTTGCTGTAGCCGGAGTTGGCCAGCGAGTACGCCTCGTCGATGAAGAGCACCCCGTCCAGCGCGGAGTCGATCAGCTCATTGGCCTTGACCGCGGTCTGCCCCAGGAACTCGCCCACCAGGTCGGCCCGTTGGGCCTCCACCAGATGGTCTCCGGAGAGCAGCCCCAGGGCGTAGAAGACCCGGCCGAGGATCCTGGCCACCGTGGTCTTGCCGGTGCCGGACGGGCCGGAGAAGACGAAGTGCCGCTTGGGCGGCTGCACCGGAAGGCCCTGGCCGGTGCGCAGCCGGGCCATCCGCAGCTGCGCGGAGAGCGCCAGCACCTGCCGTTTCACCGGCTCCATGCCGACCATCCGGTCGAGTTCGGCCAGCGCCGCGTCCAGCTGCTCCCGGTCGGGCCCCGGGGCCTGGCCGACCGGTCCCGCCGGAAGCGGCTGTACCGGCAGCACCACCCGGTCCCGCAGGAGGCCCTCGGGCGGTCCGCCGGCCGGCTCCGCGCCGTCGGCGGCGGCCGCCGCCACCGGGTCGGCGGTCCCGGGGTCCGCCGGTTCGGCGTCCGCGGCCGGCCCCTCCGGCTCGGCCCCCGGGTCCATTGCCGTACCGGGGCCGCCGCTCGCGCCCGGGGCTCCGGTACCGGGCAGCCGGCCCGTCCCGGCGTCGGCGGAGCCCGGGGCGCCCTCCAGTTCGGCCTGCAGCAGCTCCGGGTCGACCCCGTCCTCGGACATGATCGCGGCCAGCCGGGCCGCGGTGTCCATGAACGCCGGGTCCGCCCGGTGCACGGCGCGGTAGAGCGGCAGCGCCGCCGCGCTGCGTCCGGCGCCCTCGTAGGCCCGGGCCAGCCAGTAGCGCAGCTCCTTGCGCTGCGGCTGCTCGGAGCGGCAGCGCGCCAGGGAGGCCGACAGCGGGGCCTCCGCCTGCGCGCACATGTCCAGCCGCACCCGGGCCATGCCGCTGAAGAGGCCGGCCTCGATGCCCAGCAGGGGGTCGTCCAGCAGCCCGTCGGTGTCGCGTATCAGCTGCTCCCAGTCCTTGACCAGATAGGAGCGGCAGGCCTGCAGGAACCGCACCGAGGGGTCCTCGTCGGCGGGCGGGCAGAGGGTGATCGCCCGGTCCAGCTCGGTGAGGTGGCGTCCGTCCAGCCAGTGGGAGGCGTGAGCCAGGGCCAGGTCGCGGCCGTCCTCCAGGACGGGCTGCACCCACCAGCCCAGCCAGTACCAGGAGCTCAGCGGCCGGCGGTGGCGGCGGCGCTGCTCACCGAAGCGGTCCCGGTGGCGGTGCATCGCCAGCAGGGCCCCGGAGGTGTCGGAGCGCAGGGCGTGCAGTCCGAGCCAGGCGTCCGCCATCCCGGGGTCCAGCCGTACGGCCGTCCGGAACTCCTCCTCGGCGCGGGGATACGCCCCCGCGGTGTAAGCGTCCATGGCCCGCAGCCATGCCCGGTCGGCGAGCCCTGCCGGACCCGCCCCCCCGGAGTCCTCGACCGTCCCCACGT
>NZ_LIQR01000286.1 GCF_001418575.1 Peterkaempfera griseoplana | reverse complement strand
CGAAGGCCCGGGACGGCACCCCCCGAGGGTGCCGTCCCGGGCCTTCGGGCTGCGTGGGGCCCTTGAGCGGGCCCCTGGTCGGCCGCGCCCCTGCGAAAAACGCGACGGCCGGGGCGGACCGCAGGGGTGCTGCGGTGCCGCCCCGGCCGCCGGGGTCGGGCTGCGGTCGAGGACCGGGGTCAGACGGAGTCGTCCTCGCGCACGGCGCGCCGCGCGTCGGGGTTGAGCACGCCCCAGCTGATCAGCTGCTCGGTGAGGATCGACGGGGACTGGTCGTAGATCACGGCCAGGGTGCGCAGGTCGTCCTGCCGGATGGAGAGCACCTTGCCGTTGTAGTCGCCGCGCTGGCTCTGGATGGTCGCCGCGTAGCGCTGCAGCGGACCGGCCTTCTCCGACGGCACCTGGGCCAGGCGCTCCAGGTCGAGCACCAGGCGCGGCGGCGGCTCGGCGGCGCCACCGGGGGTGCTGCCGGGGAGCAGCTCCTGCACCGGCACACCGTAGAACTCGGCGAGCTCGGCCAGGCGCTGCACGGTGACGGCGCGGTCGCCGCGCTCGTACGAACCGACCACCACGGCCTTCCAGCGCCCCTGGGACTTCTCCTCTACACCGTGCAGGGAGAGGCCCTGCTGGGTGCGGATCGCGCGGAGCTTGCCCCCGAGCTGTTTCGCGTAGTCGCTGGACATTGGTCTCCCCGGACGAGATTAGCGAGATGTGACTGACCGGTGCGGCTGGCCCGTTCAACGCCCGGTCCGTAACTCACTGTGAGGTTACGCAGAGTAATATGCGTTCGTCAAGCCGAATGGGGCACCCGTGCGAATGTGCAGACGGGCGACCAGGCACAGCCCTGCCGCTCCGGTCTGAGCTGCGGCTTTGCGGGACCGGAGGGTGCCGCTCCGGGTCGGTGGGGACCGCCCTGGTAGGGTGGACCACGGCCTGTCCGCGCAAGGGGAAGGCCGTAACCAGACATCCTTTAAGGCCCGTCCTGTGAGGCGGGGAAGGAGGTCCGCTTCGGCATGACCGCATTCCATGACGAGGGTGCCGCTCCGCGCGCCCCCCATCAGGTGCTCGACCAGTCCGACATCGCGCGGGTGGTCACCCGCATCGCCCATGAGATCGTCGAGCGCGCCAAGGGCGCGGAGGACGTCGTCCTGCTCGGCATCCACACCCGCGGTGTCCACCTGGCCCGCCGGCTCCGCGCCAGGCTCGCAGACATCACCGGCAGGGACATCCCGCTCGGCGCCCTGGACATCACCATGTACCGGGACGATCTGCGCCTGAAGCCCGCCCGGGCCCTGGAGCACACCGAGATCCCGCCCGGCGGCATCGACGGCCGCCTCGTCGTCCTGGTCGACGACGTGCTCTTCTCCGGCCGGACCATCCGCGCCGCCCTGGACGCGCTCAACGACATCGGACGGCCGCGCGCCGTACAGCTCGCCGTACTGGTCGACCGCGGCCACCGGGAGCTGCCCATCCGCGCCGACTACGTGGGCAAGAACCTGCCCACCTCGCTGCGCGAGGCCGTCAAGGTCCAGCTCGCCGAGATCGACGGCGGCGACGCCGTCCTGGTCGGCGACCGCGACTACGCCGCCCGCTCCTCCCAGGCCCTCGCCGCCGAGGAACAGTCCGGCGACGCCGAGCAGCCGTCCGCACCGCACCTCCCGGAGTGAACCCCGCGTGAAGCGTCACCTCGTCTCCGCCGCCGACCTCTCCCACGACGACGCGCTGCTCATCCTCGACACCGCCGAGGAGATGGCCCAGGTCTCCGCCCGAGCCGTCAAGAAGCTCCCGACGCTGCGCGGCCGCACCGTCGTCAACCTCTTCTTCGAGGACTCCACCCGCACCCGCACCTCCTTCGAGGTCGCCGAGAAGCGGCTCTCCGCCGATGTCATCAACTTCTCCGCCAAGGGGTCCTCGGTCTCCAAGGGCGAGTCGCTCAAGGACACCGCCCTCACCCTCCAGGCGATGGGCGCCGACGCCGTCGTCATCCGGCACGGCGCCTCCGGCGCCCCGCTGCGCCTCGCCGAGTCCGACTGGCTGCACGGCTCGGTGATCAACGCCGGCGACGGCACCCACGAGCACCCCACCCAGGCCCTGCTCGACGCCTTCACCATGCGCCGCCACCTGGCCCCCGGCCTCGGCCGCGACCTCTCCGGCCGGCGGGTCACCATCGTCGGCGACATCCTGCACAGCAGGGTCGCCCGCTCCAACGTCCTGCTGCTGGCCACCCTCGGCGCCCAGGTCACCCTGGTGGCACCGCCGACCCTGGTGCCCATCGGCGTGGAGAGCTGGCCCTGCGACGTCTCCTACGACCTGGACTCGGTCCTCTCCAAGACCGACGCCCTGATGATGCTGAGGGTCCAGCGCGAGCGGATGAACGCCGCCTTCTTCCCCACCGAGCGCGAGTACTCCCGCCGCTACGGCCTGGACTCGCTGCGGATGGGCGCCCTGCCCGAGCACGCCATCGTGATGCACCCCGGCCCGATGGTGCGCGGCATGGAGATCACCGCGGAGGTCGCCGACTCGCCCCGCTGCACCGTGGTCGAGCAGGTCGCCAACGGTGTCTCCGTACGGATGGCCGTGCTCTACCTGCTGCTCGGCGGCGCGACCCTCGCCGACCACCCCACCCGCACCAACGCCGAGGAGAGCACCAAGTGACCACCCGCCTCATCAGGAACGCGAACCTCCTCGGCCAGGACCCCCAGGACGTGCTGATCGCGGACGGCGTCGTCCAGCAGATCGGCACCGGACTGACCGCGGACGGCGCCACCGAGCTGGACGCCACCGGACTGGTCCTGCTGCCCGGCCTGGTGGACCTGCACACCCACCTGCGCGAGCCCGGCCGGGAGGACGCCGAGACCGTCCACACCGGCACCCGCGCCGCGGCCCGCGGCGGCTACACCGCCGTGCACGCCATGGCCAACACCTTCCCCGTCGCCGACACCGCCGGCGTGGTGGAGCAGGTCTGGCGGCTCGGCCGGGCCTCCGGCTACTGCGACGTCCAGCCGGTCGGCGCCGTCACCATCGGCCTGGAGGGCAAGAAGCTCGCCGAGCTGGGCGCCATGCACGACTCCGCCGCGGGCGTGCGGGTCTTCTCCGACGACGGCAAGTGCGTCGACGACGCGGTGATCATGCGCCGCGCCCTGGAGTACGTGAAGGCCTTCGACGGTGTCATCGCCCAGCACGCCCAGGAGCCCCGCCTCACCGAGGGCGCCCAGATGAACGAGGGCACCGTCTCCGGGGAGCTCGGCCTGGCCGGCTGGCCCGCCGTCGCGGAGGAGGCGATCATCGCCCGCGATGTGCTGCTGGCCGCCCATGTGGGCTCCCGGCTGCACGTCTGCCATGTCTCCACGGCGGGCTCGGTGGAGATCATCCGCTGGGCCAAGGCCAAGGGCTGGGACGTCACCGCCGAGGTCACCCCGCACCACCTGCTCCTCACCGACGAGCTGGTCCGCTCCTACGACCCGGTGTACAAGGTCAACCCGCCGCTGCGCACCGAGGCCGATGTGATGGCGCTGCGCGAGGCGCTGGCCGACGGCACCATCGACGCCGTCGCCACCGACCACGCCCCGCACCCGGCCGAGGACAAGGACTGCGAGTGGGCCGTCGCGGCGATGGGCATGGTCGGCCTGGAGACCGCGCTCTCCGTGGTCCAGCACACCATGGTCGACACCGGCCTGATGGACTGGGCCGGGGTCGCCGACCGGATGTCCTTCCGCCCGGCCCGCATCGGCAGGCTGGCCGGCCACGGCAGGCCCGTCTCGCCGGGTGAGCCGGCCAATCTGGTGCTGGTCGATCCCGCGTACCGTGGAACCGTGATCCCCGAGTCCTTCGCCACCCGCAGCCGCAACACCCCCTACCGGGGTCTGGACCTGCCCGGACAGGTCCGTGCCACCTTCCTGCGGGGGGTGCCCACGGTCCTGGACGGCGAGCCGGTGGCACCGGAGGCGGTCGCCGGAGCCGTCGCATGACCGGCGCCCTGCCCGGTCTGCTCGCCGAAGAGCCGCACTCCGCCCCCGTCCAGCACTGGGGTGACTACATCGGCTGGTCCGTCGGGCTGATCCTGCTGGTGGTCCTGGTCTACTGGCTGATGCGGCAGGGCTGGAAGTGGCGCGCCACCCTCCAGTCCGACCTGCCGCCGCTGCCCGAGCCCCCGGCCGACCCCGGTCCCGTACTGCTCACCGCCGGCGGGCGCTACCACGGCACCACCACCGCGGGCCACTGGCTCGACCGGATCGTCGCCCACGGCCTGGGCGCCCGCAGCCTCGCGGAGCTCACCCTCACCGAGCGCGGCCTGCTCGCCCGCCGCCCCGGCGCCGGCGACCTGTGGATCCCCGCCGAGGCCCTGGTCGGTGCCCGTACCGACTCCGGAATCGCGGGGAAGGTCGTCCCCTCGGGGCTGCTGGTGGCCACCTGGCGCCACGGCGGCCAGGAGCTGGACTCCGGCTTCCGCGCCGACCATCCCGATCAGCATCCCGCGTGGGTCGAGGCGATCGAGCGGATCGCCGCAGGCCCCGCCGCAGCACGCAACAACCCCACGGAAGGCACGTCATGACCGCACCCGCCCCCACCACGACGACGCGGCCCGGGGCCGCCCGCCGGGAACGCGTTCCCGCCGTCCTGGTCCTCGAGGACGGGCGTAGCTTCCGGGGCCAGGCGTACGGCGCCGTCGGCGAGACCTTCGGCGAGGCGGTCTTCAACACCGGCATGACCGGCTACCAGGAGACCCTCACCGACCCCTCCTACCACCGCCAGGTGGTGGTGATGACCGCCCCCCAGATCGGCAACACCGGCGTCAACGACGAGGACCCGGAGTCGTCCCGCATCTGGGTGGCCGGCTATGTGGTGCGCGACCCCGCCCGGGTGCCCTCCAACTGGCGCTCCGTGCGGTCGCTGGACGAGGAGCTGGCCGCCCAGGGCGTCGTGGGCATCAGCGGCATCGACACCCGCGCCCTCACCCGCCACCTGCGCGAGCGCGGGGCGATGCGAGTGGGGATCTTCTCCGGTCCCGCCCTCGCCGACGAGTCCGCCCTGCTGGCCAGGGTGCAGCAGGCACCCCAGATGACCGGCGCCGACCTCTCCCCGGAGGTCGCCACCACCGAGGCCTACGTGGTCCCCGCGGTGGGCACCAAGCGCTTCACCGTCGCCGCCATCGACCTGGGCATCAAGGCGATGACGCCGCAGCGGATGGCCGAGCGGGGCATCGAGGTCCATGTGCTGCCCGCGACCGCCACCCTGGACGACGTCTACGCGGTCGACCCGGACGGCGTCTTCCTGTCCAACGGCCCGGGCGACCCGGCCACCGCCGACCTCACCGTGGTCCGCGGCGTCCTGGAGCGGCGGACCCCGCTCTTCGGGATCTGCTTCGGCAACCAGCTCCTGGGCCGCGCGGTGGGCTTCGGCACCTACAAGCTGAAGTACGGCCACCGCGGTATCAACCAGCCGGTGCAGGACCGCGCCACCGGCAAGGTGGAGGTCACCGCGCACAACCACGGCTTCGCCGTGGACGCGCCGCTCGACAGGGTGACCGACACTCCCTACGGCCGGGTCGAGGTCTCCCACGTCTGCCTCAACGACGATGTGGTCGAGGGGCTGAACCTGCTCGACACGCCCGCCTTCAGCGTCCAGTACCACCCCGAAGCGGCAGCCGGCCCGCACGACGCCGCCTACCTGTTCGACCGCTTCGTGAAGCTCATGGAGGGCCAGCGTGCCTAAGCGCACCGACATCCAGTCCGTCCTGGTCATCGGCTCCGGCCCGATCGTCATCGGCCAGGCGGCCGAGTTCGACTACTCAGGCACCCAGGCGTGCCGGGTGCTCAAGGCCGAGGGCCTGCGCGTGGTCCTGGTGAACTCCAACCCCGCGACCATCATGACCGACCCGGAGATCGCCGACGCCACCTACGTCGAGCCGATCACCCCGGAGTTCGTCGAGAAGATCATCGCCAAGGAGCGCCCGGACGCGCTGCTGCCGACCCTGGGCGGCCAGACCGCACTGAACACCGCCGTGGCGCTCGCCAAGAACGGTGTCCTGGAGCGCTACGGCGTGGAGCTGATCGGCGCCAACATCGACGCCATCGAGAAGGGCGAGGACCGCGACCGCTTCAAGGCCGTGGTGGAAGCCGTCAAGGCGAAGATCGGCCACGGTGAGTCCGCCCGCTCGGTCATCTGCCACACCATGGACGAGATCCTCGCCGGCGTGGACACCCTCGGCGGGTACCCCGTCGTCGTACGGCCCTCCTTCACCATGGGCGGCGCCGGCTCCGGCTTCGCCCACGACGAGGAGGAGCTGCGCCGCATCGCCGGCCAGGGCCTGGCCCTCTCGCCGACCACCGAGGTGCTCCTGGAGGAGTCCATCCTCGGCTGGAAGGAGTACGAGCTGGAGCTGATGCGCGACAAGCACGACAACGTCGTGGTCGTCTGCTCCATCGAGAACTTCGACCCGATGGGCGTCCACACCGGTGACTCCATCACCGTCGCCCCCTCGATGACCCTGACCGACCGCGAGTACCAGGTGCTGCGCGACATCGGTATCGCGGTGATCCGCGAGGTCGGCGTGGACACCGGCGGCTGCAACATCCAGTTCGCCGTCAACCCCGACGACGGCCGGGTCATCGTCATCGAGATGAACCCCCGGGTCTCCCGCTCCTCGGCCCTGGCGTCCAAGGCGACCGGGTTCCCGATCGCCAAGATCGCCGCCAAGCTGGCCGTGGGCTACACCCTGGACGAGATCCCCAACGACATCACCGAGCAGACCCCGGCCTCCTTCGAGCCCACGCTCGACTACGTCGTGGTCAAGGTGCCCCGCTTCGCCTTCGAGAAGTTCCCCTCCGCCGACGCCACCCTCACCACCACCATGAAGTCGGTGGGCGAGGCCATGGCGCTGGGCCGCAACTTCCCCGAGGCGCTCAACAAGGCGCTGCGCTCCCTGGAGAGGAAGGGCTCCCAGTTCACCTGGGTGGGTGAGCCCGGCGGCTCCAAGGAGGAGCTGCTGAGGATCGCGGAGACCCCCACCGACGGCCGGATCAACACGGTGATGCAGGCCATCCGGGCCGGGGCCACCCCGCAGGAGGTCTTCGACGCCACCAAGATCGACCCCTGGTTCGTGGACCAGCTCTTCCTGCTGGACGAGATCGCCGCCGAGCTGGCCGAGGCCGAGGAGCTCACCCCCGAGCTGCTGCGCCACGCCAAGCGGCACGGCTTCTCCGACCTGCAGATCGGCGAGATCCGCGGGCTGGGGCCCGATGTGATCCGTGAGGTCCGGCACGCCCTCGGCATCCGGCCGGTGTACAAGACCGTCGACACCTGCGCCGCCGAGTTCGCCGCCCGCACGCCGTACTTCTACTCCTCCTACGACGAGGAGACCGAGGTCGCGCCGCGGACCAAGCCCGCCGTGATCATCCTCGGCTCGGGCCCCAACCGCATCGGCCAGGGCATCGAGTTCGACTACTCCTGCGTCCACGCCTCCTTCGCGCTCTCCGACGCGGGCTACGAGACCGTGATGGTCAACTGCAACCCGGAGACCGTCTCCACCGACTACGACACCTCCGACCGGCTGTACTTCGAGCCGCTCACCCTGGAGGACGTCCTGGAGATCGTCCACGCGGAGACCCAGGCGGGGCCGGTGGCCGGCGTCCTGGTCCAGCTCGGCGGGCAGACCCCGCTGGGCCTCGCCCAGGCGCTCAAGGACAACGGCGTGCCGATCGTCGGCACCCCGCCGGAGGCCATCCACCTCGCCGAGGAGCGCGGCGCCTTCGGCCGGGTCCTCACCGAGGCCGGTCTGCCCGCGCCCAAGCACGGCACCGCCTTCTCCTTCGCCGAGGCCAAGGCCATCGCGGACGAGATCGGCTACCCCGTCCTGGTCCGGCCGTCCTATGTGCTGGGCGGCCGCGGCATGGAGATCGTCTACGACGAGCCCTCGCTGGCCGAGTACCTGGAGCGGCACGCCGGCCTGATCTCCGAGCACCCCGTGCTGGTGGACCGCTTCCTGGACGACGCGGTGGAGATCGACGTCGACGCCCTCTACGACGGCGCCGAGCTCTACCTCGGCGGCGTCATGGAGCACATCGAGGAGGCCGGCATCCACTCCGGCGACTCCGCCTGCGCCCTGCCCCCGATCACCCTCGGCGGCCATGACATCAAGCGGCTGCGCGCCTCCACCGAGGCCATCGCCCGCGGCGTCGGGGTGCGCGGGCTGATCAACATCCAGTTCGCGCTGGCCGGGGACATCCTCTACGTCCTGGAGGCCAACCCCCGCGCCTCGCGCACGGTGCCCTTCACCTCCAAGGCCACCGCGGTCCCGCTGGCCAAGGCCGCAGCCCGGGTCTCGCTCGGCGCCACCATCGCCGAGCTGCGCGCCGAGGGCCTGCTGCCCGCCGAGGGCGACGGCGGCACCCTGCCGCTGGAGTGCCCGGTCGCGGTCAAGGAGGCCGTGATGCCCTGGAGCCGCTTCCGGGACGCCTCCGGCCGCGGCGTGGACACCGTCCTCGGCCCGGAGATGCGCTCCACCGGCGAGGTCATGGGCATCGACTCGGTCTTCGGCACGGCGTACGCCAAGTCGCAGGCCGGTGCGTACGGTGCGCTGCCGCTCAAGGGCCGGGTCTTCGTCTCGGTCGCCAACCGCGACAAGCGCAGCCTGGTCTTCCCGGCCCGCGCGCTGGTCGAGCTGGGCTTCGAGCTGCTCGCCACCTCCGGCACCGCCGAGGTGCTGCGGCGCAACGGCATCCCCTCCGCGGTGGTGCGCAAGCACAGCGAGGGCGAGGGGCCGAACGGCGAGCGCACCATCGTGCAGCTGATCCACGACGGCGCGGTGGACCTCATCATCAACACCCCCTTCGGCACCGGGGGCCGGCTGGACGGCTATGAGATCCGCACCGCCGCCATCGCCCGCGGGGTGCCCTGCCTGACCACCGTGCAGGCCATGGGCGCCGCGGTTCAGGGCATCGACGCGCTCACCCGCGGCGATGTCGGGGTGATGTCGCTCCAGGAGCACGCCGCGCTGCTGACGGCGGCGCGCAACAGCCAGTAGCCCGTCGGCGCGGGGATCCGCGCGGACAGCCACGCCCGGGGGACAGCGGCGACCAGCCGCGCCCCCGGGCGGTGCGGGGTACCGCGCGCCCGGCCCTCCCGGGAGAGGGCTGTTGCGGCGGTTCCCCGCGCCCCCGGGTCCGTACGGGGGCGCTCTTGCGGCGCAGCCTCAGGTCCGTGCCGGTGTGCTCGGTGGAGGCTGTCACCCCGAAGCCACATCCAGTTCAGGAGAGCCCTCCCGTGTACCGCCTGCTGTTCGACCTCCTCTTCCGCCGCATGGACCCGGAGCGGGCCCACCATCTGGCCTTCGGCTGGATCCGCGCCGTCTCCGCCGTACCGGGCCTGCGCACCCTGGTGCGCCGGGTGCTGGCGCCGCAGGACCCGGCGCTGCGCATCAGGGCGCTGGGCCTGGACATGCCCGGGCCGTTCGGGCTGGCCGCCGGGTTCGACAAGAACGCCGTCGGCATCGACGGACTGGCGATGGCCGGCTTCGACCATGTCGAGATCGGCACCGTCACCGGCCAGGCACAGCCCGGCAACCCCGCGCCCAGGCTCTTCCGGCTGGTCGAGGACCGCGCCCTGGTGAACCGGATGGGCTTCAACAACGAGGGGTCCGCAGCGGTCGCCGCCCGCCTCGCCGCCCGTCCGCGCAGCTCCACCGCCCTGGTCGGCGTCAACATCGGCAAGACCAAGGTTGTCCCGGAGAGTGAAGCCGCGGCCGACTACGTCACCTCGACCGAGCGACTGGCCCGCCACGCCGACTACCTCGTCGTCAACGTCAGCTCGCCCAACACACCCGGACTGCGCAACCTCCAGGCGGTGGACCAGCTCCGCCCGCTGCTCACCGCCGTCCGCGAGGCCGCCGACCGCTCCACCGAGCGCCGGGTTCCCCTGCTGGTGAAGATCGCCCCCGACCTGGCCGACGCCGATGTGGACGCCGTCGCGGACCTGGCCCTGGAACTGGGCCTGGACGGGATCATCGCCACCAACACCACCATCGGCCGCACCGGGCTGCGCACCGACCCCGCGGTGGTCGAGGCCGCGGGCGCGGGCGGCCTCTCCGGCGCCCCGCTGAAGCAGCGCTCACTGGAGGTGCTGCGGCGGCTGCACACCCGCACCGGCGGCCGGCTCACCCTGGTGGCCGTCGGCGGCATCGAGACCGCGGACGACGCCTGGGAGCGCATCCTGGCCGGCGCGACCCTGGTGCAGGGCTACAGCGGCTTCATCTACCAGGGCCCCTTCTGGGCCAGGCGGATCCACCGCGGCCTCGCCGCCCGGCTGCGGGCCAGCGGTCATGCGACCCTGGCCGACGCCGTCGGCGCCGACGCCTCCCGCTGAGACGCCTCCCGCTGAGACGCCTCCCTCCGAGACGACCCCCTCCGAGACGACCCCAGAGGACCCCGATGACCGTTCACCTCGCCCCGATCGCCGTCGCCCTGGACGCCCCCGGCCTCGATACGGCCCTGCACTGGGCCGAGGCCGTCGGCCCTCATGTCTCCACCGTCAAGGTCGGTCTGGAGCTCTTCCTGGCCCACGGCCACGACGCGGTCCGCCGGGTGCGGGGCGCCAGCGGCGGCCGTGACCTCTTCCTCGACCTCAAGCTGCACGACATCCCCAACACCGTTGCGGGCGCGGCCCGTTCGGTCGCCGACCTGGCCCCGGCCTACCTCACCGTGCACGCCACGGGCGGCACCGCGATGATCCGCGCCGCGGCGGAGGTGCTGCCGCAGACCCGGATCACCGCGGTCACCGTGCTCACCTCGATGTCCGAGCAGGACCTGGCCGCCATCGGGCTGGCGGGCCCGGCGCTGGACGCGGTGCGGCGGCTCTCGGTGCTCTCGGTGGCCGCCGGTGCGCGGGCGCTGGTGTGCTCCCCGCACGAGGTCGCCGCGGTACGGGCCGAGGTGGGCCCCGACATCCGTCTGATCACCCCCGGTGTCCGGCCGGCCGGGGCGGCGCTGGGCGACCAGACGAGGGTGGCCACGCCCGAGCAGGCCCTCGCGGACGGCGCCGACCTGCTGGTGATCGGCCGTCCGCTGACCGGTGCCGAGGACCCGGGTGCGGCGGCCGCCGCCCTCGCCGCGGCGCTGGCGGTCTGAGGCCTCACGGGGAGTGAGGGTGGTCACACTCAGGGTCCCCGACGGGCTGATTTGCCCGGAAATATTCCCCTCAGCTGCGGCTGACCTGGACTTTTCCTCCTCTTCTCCTGACGCGGGCCCCTGGGACGGGTAGTCTCCGGCGGTAGGTCGCACGTGGAGCGCGTTTCTCGTTGCTCCTGCAGGTCAGAGCAGCTAGGTTCCTCTGCGGTCGATATGCAAGGCATCCCATTCGTTCGAACCCTGAGGTGAACGGCGTGGCACTTCCGCCCCTTACCCCTGAACAGCGCGCTGCTGCGCTCGCCAAGGCCGCTGAGGCTCGCCGGGAGCGCGCCGAGGTGAAGAACCGGCTGAAGCACAGTGGTGCTTCGCTGAGCGAGGTCATCAAGCAGGGCCAGGAGAACGACGTCATCGGCAAGATGAAGGTCTCCGCCCTGCTCGAGTCCCTCCCGGGCGTCGGCAAGGTCCGCGCCAAGCAGATCATGGAGCGGCTCGGGATCTCCGAGTCGCGCCGGGTCCGCGGCCTCGGCTCCAACCAGATCGCCTCCCTGGAGCGCGAGTTCGGCGGCGCTGCCGCCTCCTGAGGCTCCGCAGCCGTACCGGTGTCGGGCAGTGCCCGGCGTCCGGGATAATCGGTGCATGAGTGAACGTTCGCGGCTGACCGTGCTCTCCGGCCCCTCCGGGGTCGGCAAGAGCACGGTCGTCGCTCATCTGCGCAAGGCATTCCCGGAGGTCTGGCTCTCCGTCTCCGCGACGACCCGCCGGCCGCGGCCGGGGGAGCG